>NZ_BSNM01000001.1 GCF_030159995.1 Litoribrevibacter albus
ACGTTCCAAAACCGGCTTCAAGGTATGATGTTCCTGTCCTTCACCAAAGGCTTGAGCATCCACCACAATCTGATGTTTTTTATCGACCGTCGCCACCCCGTTATAACCTTGAATCACACCTTTATTGGTCTTCATCTTGGCACTTTGATTATCGGTAATATTACTTTTTACTTCTTTGCGAGTTCGACCGCGCCCCATTCTTGGTTCGTTAGTTTTCAGGAATAGATCAATCCGATCAGAGGCCTTATCCAGGGTCGAGAGGGTTTGTTCAATACGTTTTAAACGGGCTTCATCCTGTACCGTCTGAGCGTCTAATCGTTGATGCTCTTTTAGATGATAATTAATCTGACGCCTGAGCTTATCACGTTTCTCAGCCAACTCTTTAAATGTACCAGAGTGTTCCTTTGAAGCGTTCGAGGGCATCTTACAGCCATCAATCGCAAACAGTTCTTTACCTAACAATCCTTGCTGATCACAGATCAATAATACCTGTTCAAATAAGGACTCAACTTCTTCTGCATGGCTGCTTACAAAGTTAGCAATCGTCGTAAAGTGAGGCACGCTATCACAGGACAGGGCTTTGAAAATGATGTTGGTTTCACAACACCATTGGATCTCTCGGCTTGAGGTAATGCCTTTGGAATAAGCGAACAGAATGATCTTTAACAAAATGGCCGGATCGTAAGCTGGCCGGCCCGTTTGATCATTATGATAATTAGGAAAGAAGACCGACAAATCTAGTTTATGTTCGATCAGATAATGAATAGCGTATTCGAAAGTACCGGGTTGGATTTGATCTTCAAAGTTGATTACCACCATCGCGGCTTGATCGTGGTTGTAGGGTTTAAATTTAGGCATCAGCACAATCCTTGTTTGATGCCTGAATTTTATCAAAAAGAGAGGGATGTTAGGGTTTTTCTACAGCCTGAACGCCTCAAACACCGGCGTGGAAAAGTTGGCGGCTTTTGTGCGTTTTTTTGCACAAAAGGTGACGACTTTACCGCGTCCGCGTGCTTTGACTTGTTACATTTTTTCTGCAAGATAGTCAGTTGGCTTTACTAGCCACTTGTCTATTTCCTCTTTTGTTATCGCCCCATTTTCACTTATTCTCTCATGAGGAACAATATATAAACTTGATTGAACTTTAATTATATACTCGTAAGCTCGGTTCGGATCACGCTTAGCTCTAGCAAGGGTTGATACGAAATATGTTTGGTTCTCGCCACTAAAGGTGTATTTGGTATCTCTAACTCTATAAATTGAGGTTGATGGGAGCTTATCCAAACCATTATTTCTATTTAAACTACTTCCAAACTCATCGGACATACCAGAGATTTCTGACAACATTAATTCATAGTATGAATTAATTATATATTCAATGTAAAAACTGTCTTGCTTGAAGGTTTTACACACCAGAAAACAGACCGTATGTAGCAGCCTGACACCTAAATTAGTAATACAAAAACTGAACTGTGTTCCCCTAGTGTTTGTATAACTTATTGATAACCCGTTTTCATTACTATCAATGGCGCTTTTTTGGTGAACTATTGTATTTCTAATGAGTTTTACAACTCTATACAGCTCCTTAAATACTAGTTTTTTAGGACTACTCTGATCTAAATCTTCATACCTTCTTTTAAATGAAGCACCCTCAAGGTTTGGACTATTTAAATCAATAATAGAATCCAGAAGAGAGAAAAATATAGACTGAGTTAGAAACCAGTTACCATTTAATCTGTTTTTGCATAACGAATCCGATAATTCTATCGATATTCCAACCCCTCCATCTTCAGATACATTTAAATGATCAATATTAGGAAGCATTAGATGAAGGTCACTATTTTCAATAAAGAATAAAGTATTATAAATGAATGGCTGATTCACCCTGAACTCTCTAAAAAATGTAACGTTTTGGTAAATGGCGAGCGCTAGCGAGTCCAGCGAGGGCGTCTTTTTCCCGAGCGAATTTCACCAACTTGTTAGTACTCACGCTCGATAAACTCTTTATTTAAATACGTATATAAATCTTTCCCATACAGGATAATGTCGCTACCCCACACTGAAATGACAGGACTTAAAGAGGAGTCTTCAAATACGACCATTGCGCGATGACCATATATTGGTATAAAGCCCACAATGCTACTAACAGGAAATTCTGCTAGTGCCTTAAATACATATTTTTTGTTTTCAGATATTTCATCAATCAACCACTGCGCTTTATTCCAATGGTCAGGCATCAAGTAAAACCTATGATCAAAAAACTCTTCTTCGTTTTCTTCATCATCATACTCAACCGCGATACATTCACGATCAAACCCATTTAAGGTACTCAGCATTTCCTTATACTGGTTTGGAAAAGTAAATCCAACGATACTTTCAAACGATTGAATCTCTTCTTTACTTAACCCCTCGTTCCAAGTCGTTCCTGGCTGAATTTGATATCCGCTGACATTCGAGTAGATATCTTTATCTAACCAAAGCTTTTGGGTTCTCTCTTTAAATAGATTCCAGTTCATACAGTACTAACGTTTTGGTAAATGGCGAGCGCTAGCGAGTCCAGCGAGGGATTTCTTTCCCGAGCGAATTTCACCAGCTTGTTAGCTGGGCAGATGCTAAAGATTTCTAAAATAATGAGTACCAACGAAGTACATCAGAATCAAAAAGAAAAGATACGGAATATAATAAGCCCAACGTAGAGCTTTGTAATATGCTGGCCTGAATTTTGATTTCTTTTTAATAGATATAACTAAAACAGCGCACAATAAGCTAACTAGATTTAACGAAAAAATAAAAGCAATACCAAAAGAGAAGACTGCCACGAATAGAGTTGAGAAAGCTACATTTTCCTCTGTATAACTATAAATAAATAGAGTTGGCATAAATATCAATATAAAAGATATTAAGGTCTGAAAAACAGGATAATTTACCGTTGACTCGGGTTGAGCAATTTCCTTAGGAGTTAATGTGTCTGGGTTATCCAATGCGGCATCTCCTTATCAGCTAACGCCCGTATTTGCGGCGGTTTGGTAGCGAGGCACGAGCGGAAAAACCGTCCAAGCCACGCAGTGGCTGATGCAACATACGCTTGTTAGCTGTCTCATTCAGGAGGGTATACGATTTTATCTTTAGCATTACGCAAGCGCCTCCTTTCGTTTTCGTTTGGCAGTGGTTTCTCAGGCCTTTTGGGGCAGTAATCACAATCAGGATCACCACACTTTTTCTCTAGCCAAATATTACAATATGCACAAAAGTAAGCATCAAATGTTTCCTGATATATTGCAGTCGACTGACATGAGTGGCATTTAACAGCATCATTTTCAGGAATATATGCACGAGACAGAATACATCCATCAATTAAAAGGAAATCATCATCCTCTGCTTCTTGTATAAATTTATCATTCATATATCTGTACAGCTAACAGCGAATTCTGCGTCCCATGGACGCAGATCAGTTTTTCCAATTTTGCGTCTCATTCTCTTACGCATTTCCCTACAAAACAACAACTTAATACATAAATACAAATGCTTCATCCCCAAAGTGCGTCTTCAGTATGTAATTAGTACATTCCCAAAAAGCGTTCAAAAAAATAAATTCCCTTTTATTTTCATAACCTTATGATTTAGCCACACCCAAAAAGCGTCAGTAGGTCGGATATTTTCCGTATTTACACCTGTTTGCATCTTGATTTAACTGTATAAAAACACAGACATATTGAGATTACCCATGCAAGACATACCAAAACAAATTCCAACTAGGCCGACCCGCTTTATAGATCAATTGAGATATTTCATACGCAAACGTGGTTTGGCATATAAAACAGAGCAAACCTATGTTCGCTGGGTTCTGCAATACATACGCTTTCACGATAAAAAGCACCCAAAAGATCTCAACGAGGCTCATATCGAAGCGTTCCTAGATCATTTAGGCATTAACTTGAACGCTGCTAAAAACACCCAACGGACGGCATTAAATGCCTTAGTGTTTCTCTATCGGGAGTTCCTAGGAATAGAAGTGAAAAATCTGGTATTCAGACACTCAACTAAACACAGAAGAATCCCTGTTGTATTTACAAAAGAAGAAGCATTTTCAGTCATTGATAATCTTGACGGTAGCTATAAGTTAATGGCACAGCTTATGTTTGGCAGTGGCCTAAGGGTCTCCGAGTGTTTACGGTTACGAGTGAAAGATATTGATTTTGGAATGAACATTATTTCAATAATTGATGGCAAGGGTGGTAAGCACAGAACTACTCTACTCCCGTCTGCCATTACATCAGAGCTGACTAATCAAGTTGAGCATGTAAAGCATCAACACCAAATAGATTTAGCCGCTGGTTACGGTGAAGTTTATATGCCGGATCGCTTAGCCATTAAATATCCATCATCAGCAAAGTCGCTGGCGTGGCAATATTTGTTTCCTGCCAAAAATTTATCTATAGACCCGAGATCAAAGAAGAAACGAAGACATCATATTATGGATAGAAGCATCCAAAAAGCCGTGAAACGAGCGATACACTCCGCAGGTATTAACAAACATGCGAGTTGTCATACCTTCCGTCACAGTTTTGCGACGTCTTTATTGCAGCAAGGCTATGACATCAGAACCATTCAGAAATTGTTAGGCCATTCAAAAGTAGAAACCACAGAAATCTATACACACGTAGTTAATCAAGGGGCTTATGGTGTAATTAGCCCTCTTCAAAGATAAGAACCGATACAATATTGGCTCTTTCTTATAGACACAAAAAAACCCCAGCCGAAGCCAGGGTTTCTTTAAAGCAATAACTAATTAATTTCTGTCGAAATTACTTAGCAGCTTTGAACTTCAAGCGGTAAGCGTGAAGTAGAGGCTCGGTGTAACCGCTTGGCTGCTCTTTACCTTTGAAGATAAGGTCAGACGCTGCCTGGAACGCGATACCGTCGAAGTTAGGCGCCATGTTGATGTACGCTGGGTCACCAGCATTCTGGCCATCAACGACTGCAGCCATACGCTTCAAGCTTTCTTCAACTTGCTCTTGAGTACAAACGCCGTGCTCTAACCAGTTCGCTACGTGCTGAGAAGAGATACGTAGTGTTGCACGGTCTTCCATCAAGCCAACGTTGTTGATGTCAGGTACTTTAGAACAACCAACACCTTGGTCAACCCAACGAACAACGTAACCCAGGATACCCTGACAGTTGTTGTCGATTTCGTTTTGGATTTGCTCAGGTGTCAACGCCTTAACTTCTTCCTCAGTCATTAGAGGAATGGTTAGGATGTCGTCTACGTTTGCGTGCTCGCGAGACTTAAGCTCGTTCTGAACAGCAAATACGTCAACCATGTGGTAGTGAATCGCGTGAAGCGTCGCAGCCGTTGGAGACGGAGTCCAAGCCGTGTTAGCACCGGCTTTAGGATGGCCGATTTTCTGCTCCATCATCATGCCCATTTCATCAGGGATAGGCCACATGCCTTTACCGATTTGAGCACGACCTTGAAGTGCAGTTTCAAGACCAGTGTCTACGTTCCAGTCTTCGTATGCGTTGATCCAAGTTTGCTGCTTCATAACAGTCTTAGGAACGAACGGACCAGCCAACATAGAAGTGTGAATCTCGTCACCAGTACGGTCTAGGAAGCCAGTGTTGATGAATACAACACGGTCTTTCGCAGCACGGATACACTCTTTCAAGTTAACGGTAGTACGACGCTCTTCGTCCATGATACCCATCTTCATAGTGAAGCGCGGTAGACCAAGTGCATCTTCAACACGACCAAACAGTTCGTTAGCGAACGCAACTTCTTCAGGGCCATGCATCTTAGGCTTAACGATGTTTACAGAACCAGTGGTTGAGTTCTTGAATGGGCTGTTGCCTTTCAAGTCATGGATCGCGATCAAGGTAGTAACCATGCCGTCCATGATGCCTTCTGGGATTTCAGAACCATCTTCAAGAAGGATCGCAGGGTTAGTCATCAAGTGACCAACGTTACGAACGAATAGCATTGAACGGCCTTTCAAAGAGAAAGAGTTGCCGTCAAGGCCAGTGAACTCACGGTCAGCGTTCATAGTACGAGTGAAGGTCTTGCCACCTTTAGTCACTTCTTCAGCAAGGTCGCCTTTCATCAGACCCAACCAGTTACCGTAAGTGATCACTTTATCTTCAGCGTCAACAGCAGCAACCGAGTCTTCACAGTCCATGATGGTGGTCAATGCAGATTCCATCACTACGTCTTTAACGCCAGCTGCGTCAGTAGAACCGATTGGGCTGTCTGCATCGATTTGAATTTCTAAGTGCAGACCGTTGTTTTTAAGAAGGATAGACGTTGGCGCTGCAACATCACCAGTGTAACCCACTAGTTTCTCTTCTTCTTTCAGGCCTGAAGTAGAACCGTCAGCCAAAGTAACAACCAACTTA
This sequence comes from Litoribrevibacter albus, assembly GCF_030159995.1. Classification (NCBI taxonomy): domain Bacteria; kingdom Pseudomonadati; phylum Pseudomonadota; class Gammaproteobacteria; order Oceanospirillales; family Oceanospirillaceae; genus Litoribrevibacter; species Litoribrevibacter albus. The sequence continues at coordinate 6,391 of NZ_BSNM01000001.1, forward strand.
CCAGCTTCGATTGCGTACTTAGTAGAACCAACGTGTGAACCGTTCGCTAGAGGAGCCGCTATGTCTAGAACGCCACGAGCGTAAGCGATAACTTTGTCACCACGTACTTTGTTATAGCCTTTACCTTTCTCAGCACCGTCTTCTTCAGAGATAACAGTGGTGCCGTAAAGCGCATCGTATAGAGAACCCCAACGAGCGTTAGATGCATTCAATGCAAAACGCGCGTTCATTACAGGTACTACAAGCTGAGGACCCGCCATTTCAGCAATTTCAGGTTCAACGTTTGCAGTAGTTGCGTCGAAGTCTTCACCAGCTTCTACAAGGTAACCGATCTCTTGTAGGAACGCTTTGTATTCAGCGAAGTTAAGAGGCTGACCTTTACGCTCAGTGTGGTATGCGTCGATTTTCGCTTGAAGATCATCACGCTTAGCTAGAAGTGCTTTATTCTTTGGAGCTAATTCGTTAGCAATTGCACTGAACTCAGACCAGAATTTTTCTTGGTCAACGCCAGTACCTGGAATCGCTTTTTCGTTTACGAAATCATAAAGCTCTTTAGCGACTTGAAGGCCGCCAACCTGGATACGATCAGTCATGTTTCCCTATACCTTTAGAGTTAATTCGATGAGCCGCGCAGAACGGAATCTTCATTCACACAGACAATTAAATGTTTGTCTGTGTCAAAAAAGCATCGCTTTAAGTAGTAATGAAATATTTTAAATTCAAAACCACGGAAAAATGGTGCGGCGTATTCTACGTGATTTTTTCAGCTTTTTCATGTGTTGTTTGAGATCAATTCGCCGCTTAATCAAGTATGATAGGCGTCTGAACCACAATTTCGCAGTAGGTAAGCTCGTTTTGACAGATACATCCCCGCAAACTCCGACCTCTGAAACACTTCGATACGGTCATCAAGATACCTCTTATAAAGCAGCCGGTGAATTTGAAGGCATCAAACAACTGGTTGACCACTTTTACGATGCCATGGAAACGCTTCCTGAAGCCAAAACCATCCGTGAAATGCACCCAGCAGATCTGACAGAATCCCGAGACAAACTCACTCGTTTTCTGTGCGGTTGGCTGGGTGGGCCAAAGCTGTTCAGTGAAAAATACGGTTCGATTCGGATTCCGGTCGCGCATCGACATTTGGAAATCGGCCCGGCAGAACGGGATGCCTGGTTGCTTTGCATGAAAGTCGCTGCCGATCAGCAAGATTACGCAGAGAGCTTTAAACAATATTTATTGGAACAGTTATACGTTCCGGCCGAGCGAAGCAGGAACAGAGACTAAGGAGATTATTAACAACCTCGTTTTTACTAATCCTCTTTTTGTAAGCCCCTCTTTTAATACGCACCTCTTAACTTTACCTGAGCAGTATGAGTCAAAAAATACTGCTCAAAAAACCAATACAAACCACTAAAACGCTCTCCCCCTCATCGAAACCCTCATTAAACCCCCTGAGCAAAATCTCGAAACGCTTTTCAAATCTTAAAATCCTGAAAAACCACACTGAGCTTTTACTCTAAACAACCCTAAACAACACTTTCAGAACACCATAATAATTTCTTTAAATTCATAAACTTAGGGTTTTTTAGCGTTTATTAATTAGGGATTTACCACCCTCCTCTTCACTATAGATTTCATAAACAACGAGCCAACAAAACCAAAACCCATTGGCTTGCAGAAAATATTTTTTGGCCAGATCGATACCTCTAACAAGAGAAAGCTTCTACAAGGGAAAGCGCTGAATCTGGCCATTCAATTTAATCCACTGAAATTAATCCACTGAAATTAATAAATAGTGTAAGGATCGTAGGATGGTAATAAATTCAAGAACAAACCAACCGACTCAAAAATCCAAAGCGGCATTGCTTGGAATCATCGGACTACCCATGGCCTTTTTGTATGGCTGCTCAGATGACTCATCCAGCTCAGGTGGGTCCGATGGCATTGTAGAAGAGACCTTTATTCCTTATGACGTGTCAGCCTTGCCAGTACCAAACGACGGTTATGGCTATGATGAAGACGGCACCATTTCACTTCCTGGCGAGCCTCAATTAAGTAACTACTACGCAAACGAAACAGACGCTTATTATCAAAGCTATGAAACCTCTATGAGTGCGTTAGATGGCTGGGGAATGTCCACTGTCATTCAAATCCCTATTGCCAATCGCAACACCTCAGAGCGATACCCGTTAAATCAGGCAACATTGAAAGATAATGTCATGCTGATCAAAGACAACGGGCTGACCCAATCAGATAAGCCTGTTTCTATTGAAGTGGTTTCAACGGGTAGCAACATCGAAATCAAACCATTGGAAGTGTTGGACGACGAAAGTGTTTATTACATTACCGTCAGCGACCGAGTGTTAACTAAGGACGGACTATCACTAGAAGCAGACAGCAACTTCACACGCATCCGTATTGCCGATACCGAAGCACTGCCTGAAAAAGAGCAAAACATCCAACAACAGATTCTCGAAGCAGAAAAAGCATTCGAAGCAGCCGGTGGCGTAGGTAATCTGGTGTATGCAGCGCAGTTCACCACTCAAAGCGTGCATCCGATTCTAAGAGCAATGAGAGACAACATCAGCGATGCTACGGTTCAAATCTTGGGTGCAAGTTATGGAGAGCTTCTAAAGCTATCCGACAGCAAAACCAAATATGACACTTACAGCACAACACTTAAGTTGCCATCTTATGTTCCTTTTGTAGATTCTCTCGATGGAGAGGATGACAACGGCATCAAAGAAGACTGTGTTGTAGATCCTTACGACCCGATCCCGAACTGCCCTGATCTCTACAAGTGGATGAAGTCAGAAGACGGAAAACACCTGACCAAAGACAACCCAATGCCAGTAGAAGTAGCGTCAATTGAAGTTCCTGTACTTATCTATTCGCCTGCCAACTGGACTGGAGAACCATTACCTGTCGCAATGTTCGTTCATGGCATCACAGGGAAAAAAGAGAACGCAACAACAATGGCAAAAGACTTTGCCAAGAAAGGCTATCTCGTCGTTGCCATTGACCAGATCTATCACGGTGAACGCGCCCTGAAAGCAGTAAATAAAGACGCGGATGGCAATGACATTGTTATCAGCGCAGAAACCGACAGCTCTTATTTTGTAAACATTACGTCACCATTGACGCTACGCAGTAACTTGCATCAGGCCATTATTGATCAGTTGAGTCTTCGTTACGCACTAAAAAATGTTGAATGGGCAGATGAGAACCAAGGTGTTCATCTGATTGGTCAATCACTGGGCGGTATTATGTCGGTGATGGTCGGCGAGCAATCGCAGGACTTTGGTGATGGCAACAAAGACTTTGTATTTAAAACCGTAAACTACGTCGTTCCAGGGCAAGGCCTAACCGGCATCATGCTGGAATCGAACCATCTAGGTGAAGAGACTGAGTACAAAATCAAGAAATCACCAGACGTACAGCGCGGCATTGCGGAGAGTGTGATTCCCGATCAATGTACTTCAAGCTCAACCAACGAAGAATGCATCACGGCGCTTAATGAATTCGTTCAGGTTGATCAAAATGCTGAGCTGGTCACCATGTTGGAAGATGAAATCTACGGTTTGATCCTGCCAGGTTTGCTTCAAGCGGTTCAAACCACCATCGACAGTGGCGACCCGGCCAACCACACTCAGATTCAACGTGAGAATCAACAGCTAACCACACTTATTCAAGCAAAAGGAAGTTGTGGCGAGGATGGCTGCCAAGTGGGTGAATACATGTCGGACTTCGTTATCCCGAACAGCAGCCCGAATAACCCATTGGTCGGTACAGAGCCTCTAATCAAAGCATTGGGCTTAACCAAGATCACCCCTGAAACAGGTTCGACGAATGAAACGGTTGCAGCGCCTGCAGGTGAGCAAGGCATTCGAGGTTACATCAACGCGACTGTGGGTGGTCATGGTACATATCTCTTCCCATACGAAGGCCCTATGGATGAAAGTGGCGCACCATCCATTCCAACTGGCGACGTTATGGATCACGTCTGGAGCGCAACAGACACGCAACAAGCAGCGGTTGCAGAGATGGTAGAGAGCCACGGTCAAAGCATCATTATCAAAGATCCAAGCACGGTTGAGGGAGCAGAATAATTATGAACAAGTTCAAACTATCAATTGGTTACTTCTCGATCTCAAGTGCAATGTTGTTGATCTCTCAACAAGCGACTGCAGCTGGCTTCCAGCTTAATGCTCAATCGGCAACCGGCTTAGGCCGGGCCTTTGCGGGGGATGCTATTATCGCAGACAACGCTTCGGTCATTTCAAGGAACGCGGCAGCCATGTCGCTTTTTGAAAGCCCGGAAGTGTCTTTTGGTGGCATTTACATCGACACCAGCGTGGATGTTCCTGAAGCGACTTACACACCCATTTCAGGTGACTCAGTAGAAACCAGCGCCAAAGACGTTGGTGGCAGCTCCATCGTGCCAAACTTTTACTACGTGCACCCGATTCAAGGTACAGATTGGACGCTCGGAGCTTCCGCCTACTCTAACTTTGGTACAGACGTGAGCTTTGATGATGATTTCATGGCACCGGAGTTTGGTGGCGATACCAATCTGATGAGCGTGAACTTCGGCCTTTCAGCAGCCTACCGAATCAATGATCAACTCAGCCTGGGGGCAGGTCTGGACATCATTCACGGTTCTGGCGAGATCTATCGGGGTGATGGATTACTGGACGTTGAAGCAGATGGTGAAGCTCTGGGGTTCAATATCGGTTTAGCCTATGAGTTTGATGACAACAACCGCATCGGTCTATCTTATCGATTCAGTCCGGAGCTGGAAGCCAACGGCGACGTCAACATGGGCGGCCAAACCGCTGACAGCATCAACATTCCTCTACCGGATATGATTGAGCTGTCTGGTTACCACAGGCTGCAACCAGAGTTTGCACTGCACTACAGCTTACAATACGTAAGATGGTCTGAATTCGACTCACTGACATCGGACGGCTTGGATTCCAGCATCAAAGAGTATCAATGGAGCGATGCAGGCCACATCTCTGTGGGTGGTACTTACTACGTGGACCCAAAATGGCAACTGCGCGCAGGTTACATGTATGACATTGCACCAACGGATGAATTAACCTCGCTGTCCATTCCTGATTCGGATCGTCACTGGATCTCTGCAGGGGTTAGCTATCTGCCAACAGAGAACTCCACGATTGATCTGGGTGTCAGCTACATCATGGGTGAAGACGGAGACATTGATGAAACCATGGAAATCATTGAGGGCTATCCAGCTCACATGAGAGCCTCAACCGAAGTCTCCGCCACTACGATTGGCTTGCAGTACAGCTACAAATTTTAAGAACTCTATTCACTCTTAGGAAAAACCATGACTTATTCAGGGAGGAATCGGTCATGGCCAGGAAGAGATGTCAGGGAAAACAAACGATCAAGGAAGAACACGCCAAGGATGGCTCTTTCATAATCACCCTCTCAGAACCATTTTCCTGAATCGCTTAAAACGAGCCCTTAATAAAAGAAACAGGAACAAAAATGCTGTTCGGGTCGCTAAACACCGCCACACCAATCAATGCATCCTGATCATCGCGCAATAAGGTAAAAGAAGAATACGGCTGATTGCCAAAAGTTCGCTGAGGCGTTCGAATTTTCTCAGCATCATAAACAGCCAAACTTCCTTTCATTTCAACGTCGATGTCTTTTTCCATTGGCAGCAAAAGAATACGATCGAACACCCGAACATAGAGCGCTTCGGTATTGATTTTGTACGTTTCATCGCCCTTTTGAAGACGCGTGTTCGTAACATAAATCCCCCCTTCACAACGGGCGACTGAATTAGAGTTAGGGAAACGCATTTCAAATTCGCAAGAATAGGAATCCCAAAACACCTTACTCATCACCAATAAAGTAAAAAGTACAAAACCCAACATCCCCAGAAGCAGCTTCATCCTCATTTCAACATCACTCCTTCTTCTGAATACGCCCGCACGCCTCCGTTTTTATCAACTAACACCAACCAGGCAGTTTTCTTAACCTGAGCCAGCGCCTTCAACGCGTCACGCTCACTGATCTCTGAGCGACAGAAACGATCAATCGAAACACTGACCTGATTCTCTTTGAGTTCAGCATCGGTTAGAGATCGACATTCAGTAAAGTCGTATACCCAATTCAATGACAACCAGGCAATAACACTCATCACGCTCAAAATGCCGGCCAGTATCGGCAACCAATGACGCGTTTTCTGATCAACCTTTTCCCAATCCAACGCGTCATCAGACGGAGATTGAATTTCCTGAAGCGCCGATTTTTCATCAGCAGACAAGAGGTCCTGTTTTGCATAACTTACGTCTGCAAGTTCATGACTCAATTCTGAAGTATCGGTTTCTGAACTCTCTGGTGCTGGAGCATCCAGATCAGAAGGTACTAATGCCTCCGGCGACACTACCAAACGATACCCTATTCCTTTAGCAGTAATGATTTCGATATCGCTTTCACTAATCCGCTTGAGCAGCTTTCTTAACTTGGCAATGGTTACGCTGATGGCACTTTCGCTGATCACAGGTCGCTGCCAGACCTGTTCTGTGATGGTGTTTTTATCAACTACGTCAGGCGCGTTATTCACCAGTAAGCGCAACAGTTCATTTTCTTTATGACCAAGCGAATGTTTGCGTCCATCAGCAGCAATAATTTCAGCTTTGATCAGATTAATGCTGCCACCAGAAGCAAATAAGAGAATATCCATAAAATCCTTGCTGATTTTATCGTCTGAAAAACTTCAGATCCGTTTTATTATTAGCACTTTTCAAACATCAGAACTTCAAGAAAGTTCATTTTGAGAAAATCCATCTTGAGAAGCTACATTTTTAGAAAGCCCACTTCAGCATCGCCTTAATTGGATAGCTGATCAACAGACAGGTTGAGCCTCTTCAACTTGGTTGCAGTCACCAAGCAAAACAGTGATGCGACGATGATCGAAGGCAGAATCGTGATCAAAATATGCCGAGTACCAATCCACCAATGTACAGTCACCAAAAACGCAGCCACAGCAATGGATGTAATCAAAGACGGAATAACGACTTTCAACCAACCCGAAACGCGAATAGTTTGATACAGAAAGGTAACAGCAACCACAATAGAAAGGGTAAGAAAGAAGCTCGAAATCCCCTGAGCTAAGGCTGAATTAAGCCCGTCGACCCACTGGCTTTCAGAATTAATGCTCCCAGAATTGACATAGTAGGCCCAACTGCCATAAATAAAACACGCAAGCAGCGCCGAAATAAGCTTGTATTGAAGACTGGTCTGTTTCATTTGAATTTTTATTCTGTTTTAAGGCTGAATCATAAAATCGCCCAAGATTACATCACAAATAATCAAGGCGCACCAATGAGCTGCAACGCTTGCACTACAAGAATGCACAAAACCAGCAAGTCACTGAAATTTGTCTATAATCACTTCAATATATCAATCTCATTGCAACATTTCTTCTGGTATACTGTTGCGCGCAAACAAAAGACTAAATGAAGAAAGGCTCAATTAGCATCGGACGACCAAAAGTTGTCTTTTATTTGAGTCCCCTGATTTCTCAGCCATAAGCAATTCAGGACGAAGAATGACAAACGAAAATTCGAAAATCATATACACCAAAACGGATGAAGCTCCGGCTCTCGCAACTTATTCCCTTCTACCAATCATCCAAGCCTTTACAACAGCGGCTGGCGTGAAAGTAGAAACGAGAGACATCTCTCTTGCAGGACGAATCATCGCAGCCTTCCCCGAAAATCTTACCAAAGATCAAAAGCAGACCGACGATCTAGCTGAACTAGGCGAACTAGCGAAGACTCCTGAAGCTAACATCATCAAGCTTCCAAACATTTCAGCCTCTATTCCTCAGTTAATTGCAGCTATTACTGAGCTTCAGGAGCAAGGTTACGACATCCCTGATTATCCGAAAGAAGCTGAATCAGAGTCAGAAAAAGAAGTTCAGGCACGTTACAAGAAGATCCTTGGTAGTGCTGTAAACCCGGTACTGCGTGAAGGTAACTCTGACCGTCGTGTTGCGGCTCCGGTTAAGCAATACGCGCAAACGCACCCTCACTCAATGGGTGCGTGGAGCAGCGATTCAAAGTCTCACGTTGCACACATGGATGCGGATGATTTCTACGGCAGTGAACAGTCTGTCATCATGCCAGCGGAAGACGATGTCAAAATCGAATTCGTAGCCAAAGACGGCTCTGTTAAAGTTCTTAAAGAATCGACACCACTACAAGCAGGTGAAGTGATCGATTCTTCGCGCATGAGCGCTAAAGCATTGCGTGCTTTCTATGAAAAAGAAATCGATGCAGCTAAAGAAGAAGGCGTATTACTGTCTCTTCACTTGAAAGCAACCATGATGAAAGTATCGGACCCTGTGATGTTTGGTCACGCGGTATCTGTTTTCTACAAAGACGTGTTTGCCAAGTACGCTGATCTGTTCGCAGATCTTGGTGTTGATCCGAGCAACGGCATCGGTGATGTATACGCCAAGATTAAAACTCTGTCTTCTGAAAAGCAGAAAGAAATCAAAGCAGACATCAAAGCGGTTTATAAAGTACGCCCTGAGCTTGCAATGGTGGATTCAGACCGTGGTATCACCAACCTTCACGTTCCAAACGACGTAATTGTTGATGCGTCTATGCCAGCGTGTATTCGTGCATCTGGTCGTATGTGGGGTCCAGACGGTGGTCTGCAAGATACCAAAGCAATGATCCCTGACCGTTGTTATTCTCGTATCTTCGAAGAAACCATTCAATTCTGTAAAGAAAACGGTGCCTTCAATGTTCAAACCATGGGTAACGTATCTAACGTTGGTTTGATGGCTCAAAAAGCCGAAGAATACGGTTCACACGATAAAACCTTTATTCTTGAAGACGCCGGCCAGGTTCGCGTTGTAAACAAAGCAGGCGAAACCCTAATGTCTCACGACGTTGAGGAAGGTGACATCTGGCGTATGTGTCAGACCAAAGACGCACCTATCCAGGACTGGGTTAAACTGGCAGTTAATCGTGCGAAAGCAACGGGCCAACCAGCGATTTTCTGGTTAGACGAAAACCGTGCACACGATGCTAACCTAATCACCTTGGTAACCAAGTACTTGCAGGATCACGATACGTCTGGTCTTGAAATCAAGATCATGGAGCCGGTTGAAGCCATCCGCTTCACCCTTCAGCGTGTTAAAGACGGTGAAAACACTATCTCTGTGACAGGTAACGTACTTCGTGACTACCTGACTGACCTGTTCCCGATTCTTGAGCTGGGCACCAGTGCGAAAATGCTTTCAATCGTTCCTCTGCTTGCTGGCGGTGGTTTGTATGAAACAGGCGCTGGCGGTTCTGCACCTAAGCATGCTCAACAGCTTGCTGAAGAAGGTCACTTGCGTTGGGACTCACTGGGTGAATTCCTTGCTTTGACTGTGTCACTTGAAGATCTAGGTCATAAAACAGGTAACCAAAAAGCCTTGGTTCTTGCGGAAACGCTAACCAATGCAACCTGTCACTTCCTTGAGCGTGATAAGTCACCTCAACGTGAAGTGGGCGGTTTGGACAACCGTGGCAGTCACTTCTACCTTTGCTTGTATTGGGCACAAGAACTTGCCCGTCAAGACAAAGACGCTGAGTTGAAAGCCGTGTTTGAAGAAATGAAAGAAAAGCTAACTGATGATCGTGAAGAAATCGTTCAGGAATTCAGTAAAGCACAAGGCAAATCAGTTGAACTTTACGGCTACTATCATCCAGATGATTATGTGGCTGCTAAAGTTATGCGCCCAAGCCCAAGCTTCAACAAAATCATCAACGCGATGATTGAAGGTTAAGCTCCAGGGACAGAAAACGGCTCGCTTCGGCGGGCCTTTTCTTTTTCTGACAGAGCAAAATTTGATAGCGGAATACTAAAGTAGACACAATGAAGAAAGGAGAAAATAAAACACGGACGTTGTAATACCGTCAGTTTCGTTCAATGCCAATCTTTTCAAAATAGTCTGACATCATCTTGGCTACATCCAGCTTCAACAATCCCTCATTGAAAATTTTCTGCCAATGCGCCCCGTTCTTAGCTTTGTTAAAACACACATAGAGCTCCTTGATGTCCAATAACTTTGGGTTCATCCGAACCTGTTGATCAGCTAATGCCAGAGACATATCTGTGTACACCAGATACTCAAACACATTTCGATCAATCACAGCCAAGGGAATTCTACCATTCAGTACCTTCCAAATATTTTGCACATCGGCTGATACTTCCTGCACTGACAACTGCCCGTTTAAAACCGCAACATCAAATTCCGGCGTATTCACATAATCGCGGACAACACCAATCGTATAAGCGGTCAGATCTGAAAGTGAATTCCACTTAATCGGATGTTCAGCCTGTTCGACGAATCCTAAAGGGCCAGAACCAATTGCTCTACTAAACAGATAATGAGCTTCCCTGTCCTTAGAATAATACTCAGGAAAGTATCCGGCGTAAGGGCTGTCAGGGTCTTTTGCATGGATCAAAGCTCTCGACCAGGGATAAAACTCAACCACCAGTTCATAACCCATTTCTTCAAATGCAGCTTTGGCAATGGAAATGGCCGCTCCACCGTCAGGAAGTTCTGCACCTGAATAAGGAGGCCACTCTAAAGAGGTAAGATAAATCTGATTTTCTTTGGCCTGAAGATAAGGAGAAGCGAATACCGTCAAGAACAGAAAAAAGCTAACAAGCATTGCTTTTATATGGTTCATAAACATCACTCCTCCCTTTAATGATCTCTACGAATACGCCACCCAGTAAGTGCGTCTACGGATAGAATTTCCGAAGATAGAGGCTCTAAACATAGAAGCTCTATACATAAAAGCTCTATACATAGAGTCTCTAAAGATAGCACCTCTAAAAATAGCACGTTTAAAATTAGTGCTTTTAAAATGATCGTCCTTAAAATTAAAAGCACTGGATGGCATAAACAAGGAAAAGCTTACAACATTTTTACCGTTTGGCGATTACCAAGCGAAAAGGCTGCAATCAGAGAGAACTGCAAAAAAGGCAGACAAGTAGTTAAGTAGTCTCTAATAAACGCCTGCATATCTTCCAAAAAGTCAGGTTCCAGGAAATCTTCGGACTGCTCACCACGCAATTCCGGCAATACAACCGAAACTCTGTGCTTACCTTCACTTTGCTTGGTTTCGTCAGTTACAACGACGGTTAGGGTTCCCTCATCCGCTTGCCACTCAAACAAACAAAACATCGATGTATCCAATACGGTTTCATCAAACATAGAGAAGGCTTTATCAGCACATTGCACAATGGCCGACTTAACGGTTTCAAATTCAGCCCCGTCAATAATCAAGGTATGTTGATGTTGCTCATTGGCAAGAAGATCTGTTGTCCAGCTCACAATCACTCCTGTACATAAAAGTACTATCTGTTGATCAAACGAAATAAAACGCGGAGTGTACTAATAAATATCTCAAATTGCTTGTGAATGTCTAAGACAAACGAAAGAAACCACTAAAAACGGATAAACAGACAGAACGCTCTACTGAGCAAGCAGGCGCTGATACACCTCAAAAATGGCAGGATCAACTTCATTACCAAAGCAACGGGTATGCACAAACTCCCCTTCCTTTTGGTAGATACTCGAATGAAACACAATGTGCTTAATGCCGTTTTTCCCTTTTACTTTATAAGGGTAGTTTTCCAGAGTAGACATAGAATTAAGCAGAAACATCAGTTGTTGAAGACTTCCCTCCTCCACTTCAAATTCCGACACATGATGACCAATGTATTCATCACGTTGATAACCAAGCGTCTCTAATTCCTGGGCATTGGCGTAAATAATGTAGCCATTTTTATCAACGCAATGAATACCGACATTAGCATTCCCAATGAGTGCTTCGAAGTCTTCGAACTGAGTCATTACCTAATTTTCCGAGAAATCATTGTCCATACCTAATAGCTTAGCTTATTAGGTATAAGGTAATAATAGTTCATACTCCATCGCAGTAACCTGACGTTCAAATAATTGAACTTCCGACCACTTGCATTTCCCGTACATTTCAATGAAATCCGCACCGAACCAGTCCAGAACCCGAGGGTCAGCCGTCATGGCCCGTAAAGCATCCCGCTGATTATCGGCAATATGGCTGTGATCTTGTTCATAAGCATTCCCCGTAACCACCTCTGGTGCACTCATATCCTGAGTGATCCCCTCAACGACCCCGGCCAATAACGTAGTCACTGCCAGATACGGGTTGGCATCCGCACCAGAAATCCGGTGTTCGATACGGGTAGATTCCTTCCCGCCCGAAGGGATTCGAATCGCCACAGTACGATTGTCCACGCCCCAGGTTTTTGAAGTCGGCGCAAAGGCTTCCGGGGCTAAGCGTCGATAGCTGTTCACATTCGGGCATAATAAGGCTTGCGTTGAATCAGCCATATCCAGCAATCCGGCAACTGCACTTTTTAATAAGTGGTTGGTGGTTGGGTCATCCGCCGCAAAGACATTCATGCCTTCAGAATCCATCAAACTCAGATGAATATGAAGCCCATTACCTGACTCATCAATGTACGGCTTCGCCATAAAAGAAGCCTGCATTCCATACTTTTTGGCCACACTGCTAATGACACGTTTAAGCAGTACCGCCTGATCCGCTGCCGCCAAAATATCGTTGCCGTAATTCAAATTCACTTCGAACTGACCGGGCGCATACTCGGCAATCACGGTATCCGCTGGAATATTCTGAGCCTGCGCGGTGGTAATCACATCGCGAATGAAGAAATCGTAATCGTCCAAGTCATCCACAGAATACACTTGCTTGGAACTCATACGACGATCCGTTCCCGGAATCAGCGGTGGCTGAATCTGCCCTCGCTCGTTGGTTTGAGGATCAATCAAATAGAACTCAAGTTCGAGCGCAATCCCCGGGGTATAGCCTAAGGCTTCAAACCGCTTAACTGCATTCACCAAGACTTGTCGGGGGTCCGCAAAGAATGGCGTACCGTCAGTTTCATACATGGTGCACAAGGCTTGAGCCCGATCCCCGTCATGCCAAGGAACAATCGATAAGGTTCCAGGAATGGGAAAACATAAACGGTCGCAATCGCCGACATCCATTCCCAAACCACTTTCTTCGACTGTGGTGCCGGTGGCATCGAGAGCCATCACTGAACCAGGTAAATAAAACCCTTTTTTATAGACCTTCTTTAATAGACTGCGCTCGATACGTTTACCACGGATCACGCCATTGAGGTCTGCCACCAACAATTCAATGGTTTCCACTTCCGGGTGCTTTAATAAAAAATCCAAGGCTTCTTGTGATGCCTGCAGAGAACTTTCTTGAGAACGACTCATTACATCTCATCCCATTCAGTGTTTTTGAATCCATCTGATGATGAACTCATTCGAAAATATGCGGTTTACATCTCTTGGCTAACCTTCCAGGCTAAACGTCTAGGCCACCCATACAGAGGTATTTCACTTCCAGATATTCATCCAAACCGTATTTGCTGCCTTCGCGGCCCATGCCAGACTCTTTCATGCCACCAAACGGCGCCAGTTCGGTCGAAATAATGCCTTCATTAATGCCGATCATGCCGTAGTCCAGTTTGGACGCCACTCGCCATACACGTGACTGATCATTACTGTAAAAATATGCCGCCAGGCCATAAGGCGTGTCATTAGCTATCTCGATGGCTTCTTCTTCAGTACGAAACTTAAAGACAGGACAAACCGGCCCAAAAATTTCTTCCTGCGCGATCTTCATATCGCGACTTAACTGAGTTAACACAGTGGGCTGATAGAAGGTTCCACCCAACTCATGGGGTTGCCCACCTGTCAGTACCTTGCCGCCTTTTGAGACAGCATCCTTTACTAAGCTATCCACCTTTTCCACCGCCGCCATATTGATCAATGGACCTTGCTGAACACCTTCGTCCATACCATTGCCCACCACCAATGCGGCAGATCGTTCTGCCAAACGTTGAGTAAACGTTTCATAGACATCTTCATGAACGATGAAGCGATTAGCACAGACACAGGTTTGCCCAGTGTTGCGATATTTTGACACCATGGCGCCTTCAATGGCTTTATCCATATCGGCGTCATCAAACACTATGAACGGTGCGTTTCCGCCCAGTTCCATCGACACCCGCTTCACACTCTCGGCACTCTGCTTCAACAGCAGCTTGCCTACCCCAGTAGACCCGGTAAAAGAAATCTTACGAATGAGCGGATGCGTACTTAATACTTCACCCACATCTTTCCCGTGCGAAGCAGTAACCACATTAAATACACCACTAGGTAAACCAGCCCGTTCAGCCAGCTCAGCCAAGGCCAACGCCGTGAGTGGAGTGGCCTCTGCCGGTTTAACCACCACCGTACAACCCGACGCGATAGCTGGTGCACATTTACGAGTAATCATGGCTAGTGGGAAGTTCCAGGGGGTAATGGCACTGCATACACCAACGGGTTGTTTTTGAACGAGAATTTTTCTGTCTGCAAAAGGCGCTGGAATGATATCGCCATACGCGCGTTTTGCTTCTTCAGAGAACCATTCGACAAAGGATGCACCATAATTGACTTCGCCCAGCGACTCGAACAAGGGCTTACCACACTCTTGAGTCATAAGCTCCGCAATGGCTTGTTGGTGTTCAATAATAAGGTCAAACCACTTTCTCAAAATTTGGCTTCTGTGTTTCGAAGTGGTGTTGGACCAGGTCAAAAACGCTTGGTGCGCTTTCTCCACCGCCTGTTCAGTATCTTGAGCACTGCAATCCGGCACCTCTGCCAAGACATCCCCATTCGCAGGATTCACCACTGGATAGCGTCGTTCTGAAATCGCGTCAGCCCAGTGTCCATCGATATAACAGTGCTCTTTTAAGAGAGATTCTTGAGGCAGAGAAGTTGGCACAGTAATGGCTCCTATATTGATTTAACAAACGCTCAAGCGTTCAATTATTCCATTCATTATTAGATGATTTGTACAGAATTTTGAACTACAGTTGTAAAATATTTTGCAAAAAGCGTTTGAAATATTTTATATCACTGTAGTATAAGTTAAACAATCCTTAAACACAGATAAGCTTTCCAGGGTTACAAAAACCTAACAATTAAAGGTTACAGGAACCTAAAAATTGAGCTTACATACGGGGCTTTATGAGTGACTATAAAAACGACCAAAAATTAAAACCGTTAGTGGGCGTTGTCAGTGATGTTCAAATCATTGGCCCACATATATTCCATACCTCGGGCGACAAATACCTTCGTGCACTTTCCCAAGCTGCCGATGTCATTCCCGTTGTGATTCCTTGTCTCCAAGACGATCAAGACATCAAACAGTGGATTCGTCGATTAGATGGAGTGTTCCTCACCGGTGCTTACTCTATGGTTGACCCAAAACACTATGGTGAGCAGAAAATCGATAAACCCTACGATTACGATGAGCGACGTGACGAACTCAGCTTCCAAACCATTCGTTCGCTGATTGAAGCGGATCTTCCTCTACTGGGAGTATGTCGTGGTCTGCAAGATATTAACGTTGCACTCGGCGGCTCTTTATACCAAGCCGTTCAGGAAGTCCCGGGCAACAACGATCATCGCGAAGACAAAAATCAACCGCTGGATATTCAGTACGGTGATGTTCATAACGTCAATGTCACTCAAGACGGATTACTGCACAGAATCACAGGTCGTACACAAATCAAAGTTAATTCCCTTCACTCACAAGGCATTAATAAAGTAGGTGAAGGTCTAACGGTCGAAGCAAGAGCTGATGACAATCTGGTGGAAGCAATCAGCGTTGATCAAATGACTTTCGGGCTGGCGGTTCAATGGCACCCGGAATGGAAAGTAGCTGAAAACCCGATTCAACGAACAATTTTTGAGGCCTTTGGTGACGCGTGCCGTGCACGATAACTGATGAGAACTAACATAGTGACATATGAAGTCGCACAAGAATTGGCATATGAAGTCGCACAAGAAGTGGCATAAAGAGTAATCCCATGAAAAACATAACGAAGTGGCTTAACGATAATAAAATAACAGAAGTTGAGTGTATTACCTCGGACCAAACCGGAATCGCCCGAGGGAAGATCATGCCAACGTCAAAATTCATTGCTGAAGGCGGTATTCGTCTGCCTGAGAGTGTGCTGCTGCAAACCGCAACCGGGGACTATCCCGATGAAGAGTTGTATTACAGCCTACTCGATCCGGCTGACATCGACATGGTGTTGAAGCCCGATGAAAATGCCATGTTTACCGTACCTTGGGCACAGGAACCGTCAGCACAGGCCATTCATGATTGTTATGACGCCATGGGTAACCTTATCCCGCTTGCACCGCGTGCCGTACTGAAAAAAGTCCTCTCTTTATATGCAGCTAAAGGTTGGCAACCGATTGTTGCGCCAGAAGTTGAATTCTACTTAACCAAACGGTGTACCGATCCGGATCTACCACTCGAACCCCCCGTAGGTCGTTCCGGTCGACAAGAAAGTGGCCGTCAATCTTTCAGCATTGATGCAGCCAACGAATTCGACCCGATCATTGAAGACATCTACGATTGGTGTGAAGACATGGGACTCGACATTGATACGGTGATCCATGAAGAAGGCGCCGCTCAACTTGAGTTCAACTTCCGACACGGTGATGCACTCAAACTTGCGGATCAGGTCTTTGTCTTTAAACGCACCGTTCGGGAAGCGGCATTGAAACACAAGATAGGAGCTACCTTTATGGCAAAACCTATCTCCGGTGAACCAGGCAGCTCAATGCATATTCACCAATCGCTCACAGACATTAAAACCGGTAACAATCTCTTCTCAAATTCCGACGGTTCCGCCTCTACTCTCTTCCTGAATTACATCGCGGGTCTTCAAACCTACATTCCCCAGATGATGCCGATCTTCGCGCCGAACGTGAACAGCTATCGCCGTTACCTTCCAGGCGCAGATGGCAATGCACCTGTGAACATCGATTGGGGTGAAGAAAACCGAACGGTTGGCTTACGAGTACCTTCAGCCTCACCAAACGCACGACGTGTTGAAAACCGTCTGCCGGGTGCGGACACCAACCCTTATTTAGTACTGGCAGGCAACCTGCTGTGCGGCTACTTGGGCATAATGAATGACCTCAAGCCAAGAAAGCCGGTACAGGGCCGTTCCGGTAATGAAGCTGATGACAGCATGCCATTCAACCTAGAGGCTGCTCTGGATGCGATGGACGAGTGTCAGGAAATCCGTGAGATTTTAGGTGATCAATTCGTGGATGGTTTCATTGGAACCCGACGGGCTGAATACGAAGGCTTCAAGCGAGTGATCAGTTCCTGGGAACGTGAATACCTATTAAGTGCGGTGTGATGAGCTCTTAATCGAGACTCATCATTATCCAGAGAAAAATACGCATAACCATTCATCAATCGAGCAGTGAGTTAAAAGTGATAGCATGAACGCAGTAAATGAATCAGTGAAAAGCGACGCCACGTCCGACCAAGCGTCGGCCCAGAACTCAGTGGAAGGTCAATCTCAGATTCAACAGGATGCCAGTAATCACATTCTTCATCCCTTTGTTGATAATCACGCCCTGAAAAACAAAGGGGCACGTATCATGTCTAAAGCAGACGGTGTCTACGTGTGGGATGATCAAGGAAAACGGTATTTGGATGCCTTCGCCGGCCTTTGGTGTGTCAACCTGGGCTATGGACGTAAAGAGCTGATCGATGCGGCGTCCAAACAAATGGCAACGCTTCCTTATTACAACTTATTCTTTAACACCTCTACCCCACCCACCGTCCAACTCGCTAAAGCCATCGCCGAAATCGCCCCCGAACATATGAACAATGTGTTCTTCACCGGGTCAGGCAGTGAAGCCAACGACACAGTGTTTCGTATGGTACGCCGTTATTGGGATGTCAAAGGTCAACCGACGAAGAAAATCATCATCGGTCGTCACAACGGTTATCACGGTTCAACCGTTGCGGGCACCAGTCTGGGCGGCATGAAGCCAATGCACAAGCAAGGCGATCTACCGATCCAAGGCATAGAACACATTCGTCAACCTTACTGGTTTGATGAAGGTGAAGATCTTTCTCCGGATGCTTTCGGATTGATTGCCGCCAAAGCGCTGGAAGAAAAAATTCTCGAAGTCGGTGCAGACAACGTAGCCGCCTTTATCGCAGAACCCGTACAAGGTGCTGGCGGTGTCATCATTCCTCCTGCTACCTATTGGCCTGAAATTCAACGCATAACAGACAAGTACAACATTCTGTTGGTGGTGGATGAAGTGATCTGCGGTTTCGGTCGCACAGGCAACTGGTTTGGCTGTGACACCTTTAATATCAAGGCCGATTTAATGCCGATTGCCAAAGGCTTATCGTCAGGCTACCTCCCCATTGGCGGTGTGATCATTTCGGACCGCGTTGCAGAGGTGTTGAAGTCGGAAGAAAGCGGAGATTTTCTGCATGGCTTTACCTATTCAGGCCACCCGACCTGTGCTGCTGTTGCGCTGGAAAACATTCGGATTCTGAAAGACGAAAAGATCATCGAGAACATCCAACAAAACACCGGTCCATATCTGGCGGAACAACTTCAAACTTTGGCGGATCATCCTCTCGTGGGTGAAGTCAGAACATTAGGGATGCTTGGAGCAATTGAGCTGGTGCAAGACAAAGCCACTCGTAAGCGCTATCCGGGCAATGGCAAGGTCGGTAGCATCTGTCGCGATCACGCATTAGATCAAGGTCTTATTCTGCGAGCCACCGGCGACACCATGTTGCTCTCTCCCCCGCTGGTAATTACCAAAGAAGAGATCGACAGCATCATTAAAGCAACTAAGATTGCATTAGATAACACACTGAAAGATATGCAATAAATCAATTTAATGATAGAAAACATATTTAACAGGGTTTGAATCCGACCTAACCTGTCACCACCGGGTTAGGTCCAAAATAAAAGCAAACATTGAAATAACCTAATAATCAAAACAATTATTTCCATTAGGAAGAGGAACCACCATGAAAGTACTATCCAACACACTTAAAGGAGCAGCACTGGCAACCGCCGTCGCAGGTACGCTCTCCGCTACCAGTGCCTTTGCGGCCGAAACAGCCGTGAAGATCTATAACTGGTCGGATTATATTGCTGAGGATACGATTCCTAAATTTCAGGACAAAACGTCCATCAAAGTCAGCTATGACGTATTCGATTCCAATGAAGTCTTGGAAGCAAAAGTACTTTCAGGTCAGTCCGGTTACGACGTCGTGGTTCCTACCTCTGACTATTTAGCTCGTCACATCAAAGCAGGGGCTTATCAGAAGCTGGACAAATCCAAGATTCCTAACTGGAAGAATCTTGACCCTGAACTGATGAAAAATCTGGAAAACTACGATCCGGGCAACGAATACGGTGTGCCTTATCAATGGGGAACCACCGGTATCGGCTACAACGTAGCAAAGGTGACCGAAGTCTTGGGCGAAGATGCGCCGACCGACAGCTGGGATTTGTTATTTGATCCGAAATACACCTCGAAACTGAAATCCTGTGGCATTGCCATTTTGGATTCCGCCAGTGAAGTGTTACCGCTTGCCCTTCAATACCTTGGCCTTGACCCGAACAGCAAGAAAGCCGGTGATTACAAAAAAGCGCAAGAGCTGATGCTTAAAATCCGTGACGATGTCACTTACTTCCACAGCTCCCGTTATATTTCTGATCTGGCTAATGGCGACATCTGTGTCGCGATCGGTTGGTCTGGCGACGTTTTCCAGGCGGCAGCCCGTGCAGAAGAAGCTGAAAACGGCGTTGAAGTCGGCTACAGCATTCCGAAAGAAGGCACCGCAATGTGGGCAGACATGATGGCCATTCCAAAAGACGCCAATAATGTTGAACAAGCTCACCAATGGATTAACTATGTACTGGAACCTAAAACCGGTGCAGACATCACCAACTACGTTTGGTATGGCAGCCCTAACCTGGCATCTAAGGAATTTATTGATCCAGAGATTCTTCAACACCCTGGCATCTACCCACCAGCAGGTACAAAACTGTTCACCTTCGAAGTGCTTCCTCAGAAGATCGAACGAGTGATGAACCGTACCTGGACAACGATCAAGACAGGCAGCTAATACGTCCTCCTGTTCGCACATTAATTCGCGCTGCCTGGATTATTGAAGTCTCCCGGTAGCGCAGATTTAAGGACTTCACCAAATTCCTCCCAACGAAACACGAGGCATTTATGTCTTCTGCGGTAGATACGAACAACTCAAACGGAGCCAATGGCAATCAAAGCCACACGAATGGAAGCGTGTCTCCGAATGGTAATGGCAATGCAGGTAATGGCAATGCGGGTAATGGCAAGGCAGGTAACGGAAAGTCACCTCGCTCAACGCAGGAAGTCTTGCTTTCCATTAACAACATCACCAAGTATTACGAAGATGCTCTGGCGGTAGATAACGTCAGTCTCGACATCTACAAAGGCGAAATTTTTGCGCTGCTCGGCGCTTCCGGGTCAGGCAAATCAACGCTGCTTCGTATGCTGTCCGGTTTTGAAAAACCAACGTCAGGCCAGATCTGTTTAGGCAATGAAGACATCAGCTTCATGCCACCGAATGAACGTCCTTTTAACATGATGTTCCAGTCATACGCCCTCTTCCCTCACATGAGTGTGGAAAAGAACATTGCCTTTGGCCTCAAACAAGATGGTATGCCAAAAGGTCAGATCGCCGATCGTGTGAATGAGATGCTGAAACTGGTTCACATGGAAAAATTCGCGCGTCGTAAGCCTCATCAATTATCTGGCGGCCAGAGACAGCGTGTAGCCCTTGCCCGTTCTTTGGCGAAACACCCGAAGTTGTTGTTGCTTGATGAACCAATGGGTGCCCTGGATAAAAAGCTCCGCACTGAGATGCAGCTGGAAGTGGTCGACATCATCGAGCGTGTCGGTGTGACCTGTGTAATGGTAACCCACGATCAGGAAGAAGCCATGACCATGGCCGATCGTATCGCCATTATGGACGAAGGCTTCATTCAGCAAATTGGCTCGCCAGTGGATGTCTATGAAAGTCCGCAGAACCGAATGGTGGCGGAGTTCATTGGATCAGTGAACATCTTTGAATCCGACATCATGGTGGACGAAGAAGATCACATGAAATTGAGCTGTCCGTCCTTGGATGCCGACATTTATGTGGGCCGTGGTGTGTCGACAGGCATCGACGAGAAAGCCATGCTGTTTGCCTTGCGCCCGGAAAAAACGTTCTTATCGAAAACCAAGCCATCACAAGAATGCAACTGGTCTACCGGCCGAGTCGATGACATCGCCTACCTCGGTGGACACACGGTGTATTACGTGGAGCTGAAAGACGGAAAAGTCATTCAGTGTTTCCTGGCCAACACCGAACGCCGTGCAGAACGACCACAATGGGACGACCAAGTCTATGTCTATTGGACAGAAGACGCGGGCATGGTGATGCGCTTATGAACATCAAACAATCCATCCAAAGACTCCCGCAAAAACTACCAAAAGGTCGTCATTGGGTAATCTCAGCACCCTATTTATGGCTCTTGGTATTTTTCATTCTTCCCTTCTTTTTCGTCGGAAAGATTTCGGTTTCCGAGGCGGAATTAGCCATTCCTCCTTACACGCCGATGTTTGCCTGGGAAGAAAACCAACTGAACATTACCCTGAACTTTGGGAACTACTTGTGGCTACTTGAAGACCCCATTTATATTCAGGCGTATTTGAACTCAATCAGTATGGCCTTCTGGTCGACTGTCTTGTGTTTGTTGATTGGCTTCCCAATGGCCTATGCCATTGCCAAAGCACCGAAAGAGCAACAAGCCATTTGGTTGCTGTTGGTTCTGCTGCCAAGCTGGACGTCCTTTCTTATCCGCGTTTACGCCTGGATGGGATTACTCAAAAACAACGGGCTGATCAACAACGGCCTGATGTGGTTGGGCATTATCGATGACCCTATCCAGATGATTAACACCAACTTTGCTGTGTATATCGGCATTGTCTATTCCTACTTACCCTTCATGGTTTTGCCACTGTATGCGAATCTGGTGAAACACGACGACTCACTTTTGGAAGCAGCCAGTGATTTGGGCGCAAACAAACTGACCTGTTTCTTCAGAATCACTTTGCCTCTTTCATTCAACGGCATTGTGGCGGGTTCGATGTTGGTGTTCATTCCTGCGGTGGGCGAATACGTGATTCCTGAATTATTAGGTGGCACAGAAACCATCATGATCGGGAAAGTGCTCTGGCAGGAATTCTTTAATAACCGGGATTGGCCGGTAGCTTCGGCTTTGGCGGTGATCATGATTGTCATCCTGATCGTGCCGATTACCTTATTCCACCGGTATCAGAATAAGGAGGTGAGCCAATGACAGCCTCAACTGAAAAGCGCGGTTCGTTTAGCTTTGCCACGTTTAGTTTTAGCAAATTTATGTTCTGGGCCGGGATCGCCTTCCTGTATTTACCGATGCTGGTGTTGGTGGTGTATTCCTTCAACGAAAGTCGGCTGGTAACCGTTTGGGCCGGGTTCTCCACCAAGTGGTACTTTGAACTGTTTGAAGATCAGCAAATCATGAATGCCGTATGGCGTTCAGTGGAGATTGCGTTCTGCTCAGCAACGGCCGCTGTGATTTTGGCTATTTTTGCCTCAATCGTGATGGTGCGTATCAAAAAGTTCAGAACCCGTACCCTCTTCACGGGGTCAATCACCGCTCCGCTGGTGATGCCGGATGTGATCATTGGTTTATCCATGCTGTTGTTATTCGTTGCAATGGGCCAGTACATTGGCTGGCCCGCTGAACGCGGTATGCTGACGGTTTGGATTGCTCATACCACCTTCTGTCTGGCCTATTCAACGGTTGTGATCAGTTCCCGTTTGATGGAAATGGATCGCAGTATTGAAGAAGCCGCGTTGGACTTAGGCGCCAATCAACTGGAAGCCTTCGTTAAAATCACCTTGCCGATCATCTTCCCTGCGATCTTATCGGCCTGGCTGCTCTCTTTTACCCTATCACTGGACGATGTGGTGATTGCCAGCTTCGTGACCGGCCCTGGGGCAACCACCTTACCGATTGAAGTCTTCAGTTCGGTACGACTGGGTGTCACGCCTAAGATTAATGCCTTGGCGACCTTGATCATTCTTGCCGTGATCATAGTGTCTCTAGCCACGTGGTTCGCCACCAAGCGCATTAATGATCGGATGAAACAGTCAATGGCCAACTAGTAACCCATGATCCACTAGCAACCAAAGGCCAACTAGCAATCAGTGGCCCACTGAAGCAAGGGAGTGAAAACAAGCGTACTGGTGACGTTTTCACTCCCCCTTCCTGCTTAGGATTTAGCCTTTTGACTCCAACAGTTCAAATGCAGTAGGTGACATATGAGTTCCGATTTTGATCAATACAGTAATGGTGATCTCGCGTTCACGCGTGAGTCCCCCTATGGCACCGTGATTGAAGCCATGTATTCCGGCGCCACCAGTTTCATGCGCCGTAAGTACACCCGAGATCTCACCGACGTTGATGTCGCCGTTGTTGGTATCCCCTATGATTTGGCTACCTCCAACCGCCCTGGCGCGAGATTTGGGCCGAGAGCGGTAAGAGCAGCATCTACACAGCTTTCTTGGGCCAGACCTTGGCCTTGGACGTTCGACCCATTTAACCGCTTACACGTCATTGACTATGGGGATTGCGTGTTTGATCCCGGTCGCCCGGAAGATGTGGCAGTGGACATCGAACGCTTCATCAGTCGTCTGGTGGATAACAATGTGATTCCCTTGAGTCTCGGCGGAGACCACTTTGTCGCCTACCCGATTCTTAAAGCCTTGCATAAGAAGCACGGCCCGATTTCCCTGATTCATTTCGATGCTCACACCGACACCTGGGCCGATGAAAAAGGACGCATCGACCACGGCACCATGTTCTATCATGCCGCCAAAGAAGGCATCGTCAGCCCGTCTCATTCCGTGCAAATGGGCATTCGTACCCAGAACATGCAAACCCACGGCTACAACGTGTTTGATGCCTTGTGGCTGCATAAGAATGGTGAAGAGGAAGCCATTGCTCGCATTAAAGACATCGTCGGAGATAACCCGTGTTACATCACCTTCGATATTGATTTCTTAGATCCGAGCTTTGCCCCTGGCACCGGCACCCCCGTCTGCGGCGGATTTAATACCGCCACCGCCATCAAGATTCTGTATGGATTAACCGGCCTGAATCTCATCGGAGCGGATGTTGTGGAAGTCGCGCCACCTTATGATCACGCAGAAGTCACAGCGCTGGCGGCAGCAACCATCGCCACCAACCTGCTGTGCTTATTAGCGGAAAGCAAAGAAGACCGAGCCTAGTGGTTGCGTCTAAGCATTAAGGATCGAGGGTAAGGAAGGATCGAGGGTAAGGATTGTTTATAAGAATTGAGAGCCCCTCAATCCTTACCCTGCGTATGCACTCAATGCCACGGCGTTACTACCACTCCGCTCGAACGGATCAACCATACCGCCCTCTCTAAAGGTTAACCCTTCACCAGAGACTTTCTGAGCTTGCTTAGACGAGCTCAGCAACCATTGCCCAGCCATCTCTTCACTCATGCCGCTATCAATCTTCTGAGCCCACTCTTGGGTGAGTCGGTATAACTCTTTGAACAAGTAAAAATCCTGCGTTTGAATAAGCCCTTGTTGAAGATCTCTATCTTCTTTGAATAGCTGCTCAATCTTTTCTTTATCAGGATGGTCGTTCTTCACATAGACATTGCCTTCGTAATCGATCGCCAAATCTATATCCTGAGAGGTATCAACCCCCGCTTTGGCAAAGGCAAGAGATAACTTTTCTTCATACGCAGCGACATCATCAGCGTTAAAGAGTTTGATCGGTTCGAAGCCCTCTAACGTGGTAGCTGATGCCTCATCTTTTTCTTCCGGGGCAACAACGGTGGAATACACCCGCGTCATATCTTCGTACTTGGCAACCGCACGCGCCTGCGCTGAGCTTTTATCAGTGGCACTGGCTGATAACGTAACCTGATCGTCCGCAACTTGGGTCACAGAATCAACTCGTGCCCGTTGATCAACCGTTCCCTGGTTTTGCAGCGCTTGAGTAATGCCGTTTACTTGCGACGCTTGCTGAGATGTCTGAACTCCATTCTGAATCTGCATGGCAACCTCCATGTGGTCAATGATTTGGTCAATATAGTTATTTGATGCGTAAGTTTTTAAGGATGCATACAATAAGCAAGCAAGGCACCAAAACAGAAAAAACCTAATCGTTTTAGTATGGTAGAGACGATTTGAGTAGGAACAAGAGATAAAAAACCAATGCACAAGGAAGGGACTTGCCGCTAGGAAAGCGGCAAAATTCATAATGAGAAAAGTGACAACTCAGGAACGAATTCTAGATCATAGGTGTGCCAGAACGTCTTAGATCACACATCCTTTTTCAACAGACCACGGTTTGCCCACACAGTGGCCAACGCCGAAGATGCCAACCGGGCTAATCCAGAGCCCGTCGCTCGACTGGTCAGGATAATCGGCACTCGGGCCCCTAGCACGATACCTGCCGACTCCACCTGCGACAGAAAACTCATCTGCTTGTAAAGCATATTACCGGACTCCAAATCCGGCACCAGGATAATGTCAGCATCACCAGCCACCTCCGACACAATGCCTTTCGCCTCAGCTGCGACTTTGGAAATCGCATTATCAAAACCCAGAGGCCCATCAATAATCGCATTGGTAATCTGACCACGCTCTGCCATCTTACACAGTGCGGTCGCATCAATTGTTGATGGAATACGCTCCGTCACGGTCTCTACCGCAGATACCACGGCCACCTTCGGTTTGCCCTGACCAAAAGACAAAAACAAATCCACAGCATTCTGAGTAATGTCCTTTTTGGTCATCAAATTAGGGAAAATATTGATGGCCGCATCGGTTAAGAACAACAGCTTGTGATACGTGGGAACAGCCATCGCGAAGACATGACTCATTCTACGTTCAGTTCTCAGGCCTTTCGTTTTATGAAGCGCCACTTCCATTAACTCATCGGTATGAAGCTTACCCTTCATTAACGACTGAACCAGCCCCTGACGTACTAAATCAACGGCCATTTCAGCGGAGTGATGACTGTGCTCGGTAGCAACCAATTCAATGCCACTCAAATCCAGATTATGAACTTCGGCGGTTGCTCTGATTTTATGCTCTGGTCCAACCAGTACAGGTTCGATGATTCCCTGCTCTGCCGCTTCCAGGGCACCGATTAATGAGTTTTCATCCGTCGGATGCACCACAGCCGTAGGCATCGCTGAATAGTTTTTTTGAAGATCAAGAATATGATCAAACGGATGCTCAAAAGAGTGATTCGTAGTAAGTGGTTTTCTTTCGATATCGTGTTCATTCACACCGGAACTGATTAGCTGAGTATCCATATTTGGCTCCCTAGAGACTGAATACTCGCTAAACTAACGAATCAATATGACACAGATAGAACCGGAAAATGAAACTTCAAAAGAGATTGATCGAGATCATCAAGACAAGGGGAAAAATTAGTAGGAAAAGCCAGAGGGAAAAGACAATAACAAAAGACATTAAAAAAAACAGTACTGAAGGGTGCCAAAGAAAAGCCTCACAACAGGATATTAAAAAGGACGTTAAAAACGCCCTTCATTGAATGCAGCCGGTCTTTGAAAACGCCCGGTTTTTAAATACAAGGCAATTAGAAATTGGCTGGCGTGGTTGCCGACACCAAACGGCACTCTTCATCGAATGGATTGCGGAATCGATGCTGTCGGGTGGATTCAAAATAATAGCCCTGCCCCGGCTCTAAAACATACACTTCGCCGTCGACGGTCAGCTCGATCTTACCACTGATCACATAGCCCGCCTCTTCACCTTCGTGGGTATAAGGCTCTTCCCCCGTGTCTGCTCCCGGCGGGAAACATTCAACCAACATGGTCATGGCTCGATTTGGGAAGCCTTTACCGATTAACTTCCAGTCAATTTGATCAACAGAGGAATCCAGGAATTCATCTGCCGTGTAAACCACAGGAATATCCGTTTTTGATGCTTCTTCGGAATCAAAAAATTCCAATAACGAAATGGGAATACCAGAAAGTACTTTTTTAAGAGAACTCACACTTGGGCTAACACTGTTCTTCTCAATCATCGAAATAGTGGAGTTTGTTACTCCCGCTCGTTTGGCTAACTCACGCTGCGACAATCCAGCTTGTGCACGAATTTCTCTTAAACGGCTACCGACATCCAATGGTGTGATCCTCTCTGACTTATCGTTAATTCACCAAGTACTGCATCAACCCCTGTTGAAACATAGACTTTAAGGGGGCTGAACGAGGCAAAGTATACCAGTTTGCTGATATCGAGTAATCAAAATACAAAACAGTTTGTATAAAATTTTGATCAATATCAGCCGCCTTTCAGTTTTTAAGCCTAGACACATACCCGCCATATGTAAAATATTGAAAACAGTTTGATTAATATTTAGAACATCATTAGAGTAAAGAACAAACAAATCCAAGTTCGAACGAATCAACTCCAACAAACTAGCCAATTACAGCAAACTAGCCAATTACAACAACTAGCTTAAACACAAGAATGGTAGGTCGCGCCATGCTTAACCCGAAAACCCACAACACTGAACACCCGAATTCCTACTATTTGGCATCCGCCATGTATCCCAACCAATATCCAAAGCTTACCGAGCACATCAAAGCAGACATCTGCGTAATTGGCGGGGGCTTTAGTGGCGTCAATACAGCGTTGGAACTCGCCGAGCGAGGCTATCAAGTGGTATTGATTGAAGCCTATAGAATCGGCTGGGGTGCGTCTGGCAGAAACGGTGGTCAACTGATTCGCGGGATTGGTCACGGATTGGATCAGTTCAAAAACAGTATAGGTCAGGAAGGCATTGATGCCATCAATCACATGGGCTTCGAAGCCGTAGAAATCGTCAAAGAACGGGTTAAGAAATACGACATTCAATGCGACTTAAAAATGGGCTATTGCGACCTGGCCAACAAGCCTGCACATCTCCAGGATTTTGAAGAAGACAAAGCCTGGTTGGATGAAATTAATTACCCCTACGAAACACGACTTCTTTCCAAAGATGAAATGCACCAAGTGGTTGGTTCAGACAACTACATCGGTGGTTTGATCGACATGGGCAGCGGCCATGTTCACCCGTTAAACCTGGTAGCCGGTGAAGCAGACGCGGCTCTAAAGCTCGGGGTTCAAATCTTTGAGCAGTCCCCTGTCGTTGATATTGCTAAAGGTCAGCCCAATGTCATCAAAACAGAACATGGGCAGGTTACCGCTGATACCTTGGTCATCTGTGGCAACGCCTACGTGGCTGGCCTCGATAATACCCTAGAAGGACAAGTGCTACCGGCGGGTAGCTATGTGTTAGCGACCGAGCCGCTTTCTGAAGAGATGTGGCGTAAAGTACTTCCGCAAGACATGGCCGTGTGTGATCAACGGGTCGATCTCGATTACTACCGACTCAGCGCCGATAAACGATTGCTGTTTGGTGGATTGTGTACCTACTCAGGTCGAGATCCAAAATCCATCAGAGACAAGCTTGGCCCACACATCACTAAGGTCTTCCCGTATTTGGAAGGCATCAAGATTGATTACGAATGGGGTGGCATGATCGGCATTGGCGCCAATCGACTGCCTCAAGTTGGTCGGTTAGCCCCTAACGTTTACTACGCCCAAGCCTATTCAGGACATGGATTAAATGCGACTCACATGGCTGCACGGTTAATTGCTGAAAGCATTCATCAGCAAAACGACCGTATTGAAGTGTTTGAAAAGGTGAAGCACATGCGCTTCCCTGGTGGGCGACGATTCCGCTCGCCTATGCTGGCAATGGGAATGCTCTATCACCGAATGAAGGATCTGTTCTAGACCCTTCATGAAAGCGCGCTATTCTGTTTCGGTGGGCAGTTATTGCTTTGTAATTACCTTTGTTTCGGTAGGTACTTTTGTTTCAGTAAGTACCGCTGTTTCAGTAAGTACCGCTGTTTCAAGGTAGCCATTGCAATAGATTGGTAGATGCCACTCTGTGTGCGACCTCTTCCGGCAGCGCATCAAGGAAAGGACGGAAGTGATCCATTGTTTCTTTTAGCGGGCTAAACCCCCCCACCACATCAGAACCAATCACAAAACGATTTGGGTACGATTTCACCACCTCTAACCAGTCAGTTTTAGGTACGCCCTCTGCATCATAAAGCGCATCTACAACCGTCCAGGACAACAAAATATTAAGGTTCTGATATTTCCCTAATAACTCTGCCACTAGCTCGGGTAAACCTTCCACTGTCTGCTGCAACGTAATCGCATCGCTCAAGCCGGCATGAGCCCAGATAAAGGTGGTCTTGGGGTTTGTTTCCAACGCCAATTCCAATTCAGGTAAGTAAATAAACTCCTTCATCACCGGCGAAGTTAAGTTGCTGTGCAGCATTACCGGCAAACCGTATTTAGCCGCTAATTGATAGACTCTCATCAATGCGGGGTGATGTGCCAACGGGCGTTCGCCCTCAATCATGGCCGACAACAAATCATGGCGAGTGAAGACTTCACCGATCCCTTTCCAAAAGCCTGGATCACGTTTCAAAAGGCGTTCAATGTGATCCACCGCATTCAGATCCGTCGGATTAAACCCGGTTATGAACGGATAAAAGCGCGACTGCTCACGTTCAGGCAACGACTTAACGGCATCGTAGACCAACATATCGGTGGCCGAATACCAATACACCGGCGCATCATCTGCGCCATAAGAAAAAGGCCGACGAGGTGAAGACGAGGCCCATTTTTTAGTCACCGAAAAACCAGTGATCAAGGCCTTTTCAATGCTCGCTTTTTCCATATTCTCAAGCAGGAAATCCATACCATCCGTCGCCTGTTTGGCGTCTTGGTAGTGAATTTCAGCATCAAAGAACTGATAGTCTCGCGCCTGGGCGTTCCCGCTCAAAAGAGGCATAGCTAATAGCGACATAACCAACAGAGCCAAAGCCAATCGCACACCAACTAAATTGGCAATAAGAGAATTATGAAGAAAATGCGTAGAAGAAAATGACTTACTCACGAAACGTTCCATGTGGATTCTTAAAGAAGAACTTACTCTACTGAGCCAGCAAAGATTTGTCACTGTCTGCCTTTATCCCTATTAAGAAAGGCCGCATTTTTCATCTGCTAAAAACAACTAAGTTTACCCTGGAAGACAGGATATAAACTGCCTGTGTGGCAGTGAACTGTCCTGACGAATCAGTTTGTAATCTTGGTCATTTCTAAGCTGCCTGTGCGGCAGTGAACACCCATCAGAACCTTTGTAGACACCTTCATAATTTCTAAGCTGCCTGTGCGGCAGTGAACCGTATCTATCCGAACGGGTTGATTCAGTCACATTTCTAAGCTGCCTGTGCGGCAGTGAACTGAACAAGTGGTCTTTTACCCGCTGTTCAAGTTTTCTAAGCTGCCTGTGCGGCAGTGAACCCCTTTGGCGATCTCCCCGACTGTACCATGGATTTCTAAGCTGCCTGTGCGGCAGTGAACTGGGTAAAGCTCAGTGGGTACAGCAACTGACATTTCTAAGCTGCCTGTGCGGCAGTGAACACTGTTCATCGTCGCAGCTTGGTCTGCGTCCTTTTCTAAGCTGCCTGTGCGGCAGTGAACTTCGGTATTCCCGCTGAGGCAGCTAACGCACTTTTCTAAGCTGCCTGTGCGGCAGTGAACTTCGTGAGTCCTGAGTATGGCATTCGAGCTATTTTCTAAGCTGCCTGTGCGGCAGTGAACTACACATAGCTGTTTTGATACGTGCGGTCGCGTTTCTAAGCTGCCTGTGCGGCAGTGAACATTCAATTCAGGATCTCCATATCTACCAATACTTTCTAAGCTGCCTGTGCGGCAGTGAACCAAATCTAGGGCAAATAAAAGATTTGTTAGCATTTCTAAGCTGCCTGTGCGGCAGTGAACACGAAAAAGAATGCATTGAATGCGTGGCCTATTTTCTAAGCTGCCTGTGCGGCAGTGAACCAGAGCCATCGGTAGGATCGTCTCCATCTGTATTTCTAAGCTGCCTGTGCGGCAGTGAACGAAGAAGCCATGGATCAAGTTCTATATCTTCATTTCTAAGCTGCCTGTGCGGCAGTGAACGCTGGTAATGAAGTCGTTTATGACGGAACGAATTTCTAAGCTGCCTGTGCGGCAGTGAACACGAAAAAGAATGCATTGAATGCGTGGCCTATTTTCTAAGCTGCCTGTGCGGCAGTGAACTTTTCAATGTTGGGATTTCATTTTGAACACATTTTCTAAGCTGCCTGTGCGGCAGTGAACTTGTGTTCATGCACAATAACGCCGATATTGCCTTTCTAAGCTGCCTGTGCGGCAGTGAACGAACGCAGGGCGCTCAAAACCTTCTGAACCTTTTTCTAAGCTGCCTGTGCGGCAGTGAACTCAGGTAGGAGTGTGATATGGGCAAAATGATATTTCTAAGCTGCCTGTGCGGCAGTGAACATTATCATTATGATTATAGGAGCGCTGGTTGTTTTCTAAGCTGCCTGTGCGGCAGTGAACGGGTGGACGAAGTCGGGGTGGTCTTCACCGGCTTTCTAAGCTGCCTGTGCGGCAGTGAACATGGCACAATGAGCAAAACCCCATTACCTAAATTTCTAAGCTGCCTGTGCGGCAGTGAACTGATGAAGGCGACCTGGTATCGGTTAACTACGTTTCTAAGCTGCCTGTGCGGCAGTGAACCCTTTGCGAGTGCGTAATGGATACATGTGATTTTTCTAAGCTGCCTGTGCGGCAGTGAACGTGGATGGCCGTAAGATTTCTTTCCCTGTTCGTTTCTAAGCTGCCTGTGCGGCAGTGAACGAAGAAATCTAATGCGACAGCCGGATCGATCTTTTCTAAGCTGCCTGTGCGGCAGTGAACCCGCCGGTGCGGCTTACGGTATACTGATAGCATTTCTAAGCTGCCTGTGCGGCAGTGAACCCAAATCGAGGACCAGAACGCGGGCCGGAATATTTCTAAGCTGCCTGTGCGGCAGAGAACGCAGTAAAGAAAGAAGTCACTCTATCCATTAATTTCTAAGCTGCCTGTGCGGCAGTGAACCCGACAAGCGAAGCGAAGTTTTCGCTTAAAGATTTCTAAGCTGCCTGTGCGGCAGTGAACGTTCGCTCAATGGCTGGCCTTGCGTTTATGAATTTCTAAGCTGCCTGTGCGGCAGTGAACTTGGAAAGATCCGTCTGACAACAAATTGAAATTTTCTAAGCTGCCTGTGCGGCAGTGAACGTTCGATTCTCTGGAGGGGCACCATTTAATAATTNTCTGAGCTGCCTGTGTGGCAGTGAACTTCAAGCCGCCCGTTATGCGTTTGGTTTATCTTTTCTGAGCTGCCTGTGTGGCAGTGAACGTACAAGGTGGCATTGTACTCGCTGGCGGTTTTTTCTAAGCTGCCTGTGCGGCAGTGAACCAAATCTAGGGCAAATAAAAGATTTGTTAGCATTTCTAAGCTGCCTGTGCGGCAGTGAACTCAAATCAGTTGATGACCCAACACCAACAAATTTTCTAAGCTGCCTGTGCGGCAGTGAACAAGATGCAGACCATCAAGATGGACAGTATGCATTTCTAAGCTGCCTGTGCGGCAGTGAACCAAGGGTTCCATAGCTCACCTTTACGCCAACATTTCTAAGCTGCCTGTGCGGCAGTGAACTTTTCAATGTTGGGATTTCATTTTGAACACATTTTCTAAGCTGCCTGTGCGGCAGTGAACTTGTGTTCATGCACAATAACGCCGATATTGCCTTTCTAAGCTGCCTGTGCGGCAGTGAACGAACGCAGGGCGCTCAAAACCTTCTGAACCTTTTTCTAAGCTGCCTGTGCGGCAGTGAACTCAGGTAGGAGTGTGATATGGGCAAAATGATATTTCTAAGCTGCCTGTGCGGCAGTGAACCAAGGGTTCCATAGCTCACCTTTACGCCAACATTTCTGAGCTGCCTGTGTGGCAGTGAACTGTTCTCATTTCATCTATAACAACATCAATGCTTTCTGAGCTGCCTGTGTGGCAGTGAACCGTTGGTAATGATCGCTATTTATTCGTTTGTTTTTCTGAGCTGCCTGTGTGGCAGTGAACGCGGTTTATCACCAGATACTTCATCGGGATCATTTCTGAGCTGCCTGTGTGGCAGTGAACCTTTTGTTCTTGCTCTGTACATATATGAGTACTTTCTGAGCTGCCTGTGTGGCAGTGAACATTGGAAGGCGGTCACAACTGATCCGGTGTCATTTCTGAGCTGCCTGT
>NZ_BSNM01000004.1 GCF_030159995.1 Litoribrevibacter albus
AACCAGTACTAATTGCTCGTGAGGCTTGGCTATATAACACCAAAGTGGTTTAGAACACTATTGTTCAGCCCGATTGATTAAAACATCAGATGTAAACATCCTGATTCAGACACCGTATTCAATGTGAGATGATAAGTGAGACAGTCAAACGACAAACTCAACCTCATCCACCTCTGTCCCAGTTTTGCTTGACGACCATAGCGACTGTGAACCACCTGATCCCATTCCGAACTCAGAAGTGAAACCGGTCCGCGCCGATGGTAGTGTGGGGTCTCCCCATGTGAGAGTAGGTCATCGTCAAGCGCCTTATACTAAAAGCCCTGATGCTAACGCATCGGGGCTTTTTTATTGCGCGGAAAAAATGCGCTAGGAAAACTTCCAAGCGTGTTCTGATGAACACAATCTATCTAATCCCTAATCCCTAATCCCTAATCCCTAATCCCTAATCCCTAATCCCTAATCCCTAATCCCTAATCCCTAATCCCTAATCCCTGATAAGTTCCAAAAACTCATTGGGCCAAAGGTAAACAGGGTATTCCTAACAAGACGTGACCCTCAGAACATGGATAAGCTGTTTCCTTCCCTGGTCATATAAAAATAAATAAGATGCGGACAGGCGTTCCACTTTTCTAATCTCTTGTGGAGTCTAAAGGTAGGCTTTGTATAATATGTGACCCTTTCTAAATCTGGACAGAGACTTATGCCTAAAGTTGGAATGGAGCCTATACGTAAAGCGCAACTGATTGAGGCTACGTTAGAATCTGTAGAATTATACGGTCTTCAAAATACGACTGTGGCAACAATATGTAAGATTGCAGGGATGTCACCTGGAATAATCAGTCATTATTTTGGTGGCAAGCAACAACTGATTGAGGCAACAGTTAGCTACTTAATTAAATCGCTTCAAACTGAGCTATTAAGTAAGCTTAAAGAGAAAGATGACGTGTCGCATAAAGAGCGATTGTATTTGTTGATTGATTCAAATTTTAGTCAAATTCAAACGACAAAGAAGGCTGCAGTGACTTGGTTGTCTTTTTGGGCACAGGCTGCACATGATCCTTCACTACGTCGATTGCAGTGTATTAATGAGAGAAGACTCTTTTCAAACATTAAATACTCTATGAAACATTTGGTTCCTGCCGACCAAGTGGATGCGAAATCACATGGTTTGGCTGCGATGATTGATGGTTTATGGATTCGTAGTGCATTTAGATGTGGTGCCATTGATTTGGGAACCGCACCAATGATATGTAAAGAATTTGTAGATTCCCTTTAGAGAATATCATGGATAAAGATCAGAGATTATTTGAGTTGCTTTCGGACGGAGAATTTCATTCTGGTGAAGTGATTGCAAATTTGTTTGGTGTTACCCGTAGTAGAGTTTGGTCTTTAGTTAATTCTTTAGAGGAAAAGGGAGTTGTTGTCTCTCGAGTTAGAGGCAAGGGTTATCGCTATCGCGGTGGCTCTGCTTTGTTGAACATCGAGACTATCAGCGATTCTTTATCAGGAACACCTGCCTATTATTTTCCTTCTGTTACTTCAACAAACGATGTAGCAAAAGAGTATGCAAAATCAATGAATCGGCCTTTACTTGTTACGTCTGAATATCAAACCGGTGGGCGCGGAAGAAGAGGTCGTGTGTGGGCAAGTTGTTATGCTCATAATTTAATGTTTACTTATGCCATACCAAACTTTAATGCATCTCAAGGGTTGGGCGGGTTAAGTTTGGTGGTGGGAATCACGATAGCGGAAGTGGTCAGAAATAAATATAAGCTTGATGCTAAAGTGAAATGGCCTAACGATCTGTTAATCAATTACGCTAAGTTGGCTGGAATACTGGTTGAAATACAAGGGGATATGGATGGTCTATATACCCTATTGATCGGTGTAGGCATTAATGTGAATGAAAAACCTGATATTGAAGATCGAGCTGTAACGTCATTGGCATCTGAGCTAGGCACTACACTTGATCGAACTGCATTGTTGGCTGAGCTAGTAAGTGCGCTTCAAGAAAATGTAAAACTGTTCCAAGATGAAGGTTTTATAGTTTTCAGTGAAAGGTGGGATTGCTTGGATGCATTCAAAGGTATGGATGTTCAGCTAGAACAAGCAGGGGTCATTACGTCAGGTGTCGCTTGTGGGGTAGATGATTCGGGGGTTCTTTTGCTTAATGTAAATGGGCAAATGCAGCAAGTTCATGGTGGCGAAGTGACTCTGAGATTGAATAATGGCTGAGGCGTACTTTGATCTAGGTAATACCTCATTAAAGGTGTTTGACACCGATGGAAATCTTTTGGGGGTATATTCGTCTCTGGAGCAGGATTGGCTTGTTCAACTTAGAGGCTTACTCGATAGGTCGGTTATTCGTCGTGTGGTTATTTCTTCGGTTGCAGTACCTGAAAAACTAAACGCTGTGCTGGAAGTATTAAGGGGTATAGATTATCAGTTGGCTGCGTATGATGTAGGTAATTGGATGGTGCAGCATTCCTACGATGACCCGTCTAAGTTGGGTGTTGATCGTTTGTTGGCTATTGAAGCTGCTTATCGGCATTATGAAACGAGTCTCGTGGTAATCGATTGTGGTAGTGCCGTAACTCTTGATGTTGTTGATAAGCATGGTAAACATCAGGGAGGATATATAGTCCCCGGATTTAGGCTTCAGATGGAGAGTTTATTGCAGGGGACTAATCTTTCATTTGATGAACTTCTTCCTGATACTCGGCTAGGTAAGAATACTACGGAATGTATTAGGCATGGGTCTTTAAGAATGATTAAATCTTTATGTGAGTCTTTAATTTTGGAGGTTGAACCAGCCAAAGTAGTGCTGACCGGAGGTGACCTTAATGGGGTTTTGTCTTCATTAAGTGAGTTGGGCGAGGTGGATCAATATTTGGTATTTAATGGTTTGAAGGCAGTATATGGATAATGACTGAGGCTTAGGGAATGGCAAAAAAAGTATTTATATTGCTTTTAGCGGTAAATGCGCTTCTTGTGCTCTTTATTGTTATGAATCGAGAATTAAGCATAGCTGACTCTCAGTCTATGTCGTTTATACAAGAAGGGAAGGCAGTTGAGGTTGTGTCTAGGCAGCTGGTGAAAAGCAAGCGTCCTCGAGAGGGTGAGTGTGGCGAGGTGGGGCCGGCTGTAGCGACTGAAGTTATTGAACAGGCATCTAAACGTTTGGTGGCCAGGAATATAGCGAATGAATTGTATGAAGATGATGTTGTTGTTTCAACAGACTACTGGGTGATCATTCCTCCTAGGCCCTCAGAGAAACAGGCATATCGTTTGTTGAAGCAATTACAGTTAGCCAACATTGATAGCTATATAGTGACTCAAGGCGATTACGCAAATGCAATATCGCTGGGTTTGTTTACTGTTAAATCTTCTGCTTACCGTATTAAGGATAAAATGGTGTCGGCTGGATTCGAAACTGTAGTTCAAGAGATTCAACGTACGCAAAAGCGCTATTGGTTGGAGTTTTCAGGTGATTCGGCAATTGTGAGCGATGCTTTGTTGGATTTAAATTTAAATATCTCTCATAAATCGTGTAAAAGTCGTTGATTTTTAAAGATCTTCTGCTTAATATAGCGACCTCTTCTGAGGCAGTGAAGATACTGATAAAAAAGGGTTGCAAATAAAAAGTCCTTCAGTATAATGCTCGCCACAGTTCGGGGAGGGGTTCCCGAGTGGCCAAAGGGATCAGACTGTAAATCTGACGGCTCAGCCTTCGCAGGTTCGAATCCTGCCCCCTCCACCATTATCTTATGCGGGTGTCGTATAATGGCTATTACCTCAGCCTTCCAAGCTGATGATGCGGGTTCGATTCCCGCCACCCGCTCCAGTACTAAAAAATTATTTGCTCATGTAGCTCAGGGGTAGAGCACTCCCTTGGTAAGGGAGAGGTCGCCAGTTCAATTCTGGCCATGAGCTCCATGAAGATTAGTAAGATAGGCGGCCTTGTTGTGCGCCTATTTTGTGTATTTGTAACTTGTATATTGTGCTCTGGGAGTTTTCTCGATGGCAAAGGAAAAGTTTGAACGTTCCAAACCGCACGTTAACGTTGGTACTATCGGTCACGTTGACCACGGTAAAACAACTCTAACTGCAGCATTGACTCGTGTATGTGCTGAAGTATTTGGTGGTGC
>NZ_BSNM01000005.1 GCF_030159995.1 Litoribrevibacter albus
CTGTTGTAGTGTCAGTGCCGTCAGTCAACGTCATGCTGTCCATTGCGAAACCGAAGTCGATTTCTTTAGTACCTTGTAGGAAAGACGCTACGTCTTGAGTACCCAAGTGGATCAATAGGTCGCCGTCCGCTTCTACGTCGATGTCAATTTTGATGTCGTCCAATACTGCAGTACCTGCAGACGCCAGATCAGCACCAGCACCACCAAACTCGATACCGTTGATAGAAAGAGTACCTTCATCGGTATAGTCAAAACGGTCGATAGATACTTGAGTGGTTAGGTCGATAGAGATACCAGACTGACCAGTCATACCAGAAAGCGTTGAATCATCCAATGCTTCTAGAGCGTGTACAGAAGATAGTGGTGCAGCGATCGCAGCTACTAGAGCCAGCTTTTTGAAACCTTTCATTGTGTAACTCCTAATTATTATTTTTGAGTACTTTATAAGTAGAGTCTTTGTTAACTCTTATATCCAGTTTAACGAACT
Source organism: Litoribrevibacter albus (assembly GCF_030159995.1). NCBI lineage: Bacteria > Pseudomonadati > Pseudomonadota > Gammaproteobacteria > Oceanospirillales > Oceanospirillaceae > Litoribrevibacter > Litoribrevibacter albus. Next base: position 488 of record NZ_BSNM01000005.1, read on the forward strand.
ATTCGTTCCATAAAACCCAACAATCAGCGAAACAAACCAAATATTCCCCGACCTCACACCCCAACCTTTCGATTGAACCCCGCCATTTCAGCGTCAAAAAACACAATTCCTGTCGCCGCAAAACAAAAACAAGCAAATCAGTAACACAAACCATCCAAAATCGTAACAACCACCACACAATAAAACCAAGTTCATAATCAGCACGCACAAAAAAAACCGCCCGAAGGCGGCTTTTTCAATACTTGCTTTAAAGCAATCAGATCAACTTAGTGACCGTATACTTTCAAAGTAGTACCAGATACGTCCAAGTTCTCCATGTGGATTGTACCAATTGTTTGAGATACACCACCTACAGAACCCATACCAACAGTC
>NZ_BSNM01000006.1 GCF_030159995.1 Litoribrevibacter albus
CTGGTGTTGAAATGTTCCGTAAGCTGCTTGACGAAGGTCGTGCAGGTGAGAACTGTGGTATTCTTCTTCGTGGTACTAAGCGTGATGAAGTTGAGCGTGGTCAAGTATTGGCTATCCCTGGTTCAATCACTCCGCACACCAAGTTTGAAGCAGAAGTATATGTGTTAGGTAAAGATGAAGGTGGTCGTCACACACCATTCTTCAAAGGTTACCGTCCACAGTTCTACTTCCGTACAACTGACGTAACTGGTTCTTGTGAACTACCTGATGGCGTAGAAATGGTTATGCCTGGTGATAACGTTCAGTTGTCTGTAACTCTAATTGCTCCAATTGCGATGGACGAAGGTCTACGTTTCGCGATCCGTGAAGGTGGTCGTACAGTTGGTGCTGGTGTTGTTGCTAAGATTGTTGAGTAATATCAGCAGACTTAAGTAAATAATACTGAGTTAAAAAAGGAGGCTTTGGCCTCCTTTTTTTGTGTGTCTTGTAGGGAGTTGACAAAAAATGATCAGTTGCTTACAATGCGCGTCCTTTTAAATGGGGTCGGTTCATCAAAAATGAACCGATGTTTATGATCTTGTGGAGTTTGGATAATGCAAAACCAAAAAATCAGGATTCGTTTGAAGGCTTTTGACTATCGCCTAATCGATGCTTCGACTCAGGAGATTGTTGAGACTGCCAAACGTACTGGTGCTCAGGTTCGCGGACCAATCCCAATGCCTACTCGTAAAGAGCGTTTTACTGTGTTGATTTCACCGCACGTAAACAAAGATGCTCGTGATCAGTACGAGATTCGCACTCATAAGCGTATGCTTGACATTGTTGAGCCAACTGAAAAAACAGTTGATGCGCTAATGAAGTTGGATCTGGCAGCGGGTGTTGATGTTCAAATTAGCCTTGGCTAAGACTGAGTATCTCATTTTTCACGTCGTAGACGTGATTCGATGTTTGGAACGCCTTGGAAAGGGCGACCATAGAGGGTGAAAGTCCCGTACAGATTGAGGAAGATAGTAATGACTATTGGTTTAGTAGGGCGGAAAAGCGGGATGACTCGCGTATTCACCGAACAAGGTGTATCCGTACCTGTTACAGTAATTGAGGTTGAACCAAACCGTATCGCTCAAGTTAAGACGCTTGAAGTTGATGGTTATAAAGCGGTTCAGGTTACAACTGGTTCTAAAAAAGCAAGTCGTTTGACTAAAGCTGAGCAAGGTCACTTTGCTAAAGCTGAAGTTGAAGCGGGTCGTGGTCTATGGGAATTTCGTGTAGATGGCGAAGAAGAGCTTGCAGTTGGTCAGGAATTGACCGTTGATCGCTTTGAAGCTGGTCAAAAAGTAGATGTATCTGGTACATCAAAAGGTAAAGGTTTCCAAGGTGGTGTTAAGCGTCATAACTTCTCGATGCAAGATGCAACTCATGGTAACTCATTGTCTCACCGTGCGCCTGGTTCGATTGGTCAGTGTCAAACACCTGGTCGTGTTTGGAAAGGTAAGAGAATGGCCGGTCAAATGGGTAACGCTAACGTAACTGTACAAACTCTTGAGATTGTACGTGTTGATGCTGAGCGTGGGTTGTTGTTAATCAAGGGTGCTGTTCCTGGTGCTCCTGGTAATGACGTTATCGTTAAACCAGCTATTAAAGCGCGCGGCTAGGAGGCAGCATGGAACTGAATATTACAGGTGCTGAAGGCACTGTTCAGGTATCTGACGTAGCTTTCGGTCGTGAGTACAACGAAGCACTGATCCATCAGGTAGTAACAAGCTATCTTGCTGGTGCTCGTCAAGGTACTCGTGCTCAGAAGACTCGTTCTGAAGTACGTGGCGGTGGTAAGAAGCCATGGCGTCAAAAAGGTACTGGTCGTGCACGTGCTGGTACTATTCGTAGCCCTATCTGGGTTGGTGGTGGTAAAGCATTTGCTGCTAAGCCTCAAGACCATTCACAGAAAGTTAACAAGAAAATGTATCGCGCTGCGCTACAGAGCATTGTTTCTGAACTAGTTCGTCAAGAGCGTCTAGTTATTGTTGACGAAGTGGCTTGCGAACAACCAAAAACTAAAGAGTTACTAGGTAAGCTAACTGAGCTTAACCTGGATAACGTATTGATTGTTTCTGAAAATGTTGAGCAAAACCTATATCTAGCTGCACGTAACCTTGTTGGTGTAGAAGTTCTAGATGCAGCTGGTATTGATCCTGTTAGCTTGATCGCGCATGAGAAAGTATTGGTTACGGTTCCTGCTCTTAAGAAGATTGAGGAGGCGTTATCATGAACCAAGAGCGCGTCTTTAAGGTTTTGCTAGGTCCACATGTTTCAGAAAAAGCTAGCGTTGTTGCAGAAAAGAACCAACAGGTTGTTTTCAAAGTTGCTCCAGACGCTACTAAACCTGAAATTAAAAAAGCTGTCGAGCAATTGTTCGACGTGAAAGTTGAGTCCGTCCAGGTTCTAAACCAGAAAGGTAAGACAAAGCGCACTGCGCGTGGTCTAGGTAAGCGTAGCGATACTCGTAAAGCTTACGTTCGTCTTGCTGAAGGCAGTGACATTGATTTTCTGGGCGCTGAGTAAGAAGGGGTAAGGTAATGGCAGTTATTAAGTGTAAACCTACGTCCCCGGGTCGTCGCCACGTTGTCAAAGTAGTAAGTGATGAGCTTCATAAGGGTAAACCTTATGCTCCACTGCTTGAGAAGAAGACGAAATCTGGTGGTCGTAACAACAATGGACGTATTACAACTCGTCACATTGGCGGTGGTCATAAGCAGCACTACCGTAAAATTGACTTCCGTCGTAACAAAGATGGTATCCCGGCAGTAGTTGAGCGTTTGGAATATGATCCAAACCGTAGTGCACACATTGCACTGATCAAATACGCTGATGGTGAGCGTCGTTACATCATTGCTCCTAAGGGTGTTAAAGCTGGCGATCCAATCGCGTCAGGCTCTGATGCGCCAATTCGTGCTGGTAGCACTTTGCCGCTTCGTAACATTCCTGTAGGTAGTACTGTTCACTGTATCGAACTTAAGCCAGGTAAAGGTGCTCAATTGGCACGTTCTGCTGGTGCTTCTGTTCAGTTGGTTGCTCGTGAAGGTGCATACTGCACACTTCGTTTGCGTTCTGGTGAAATGCGTAAAGTATTGTCAGATTGCCGTGCGACTCTTGGTGAAGTAAGCAACAGTGAGCACAGCTTGCGCCAACTTGGTAAAGCAGGTGCTTCTCGCTGGCGTGGTGTTCGTCCGACTGTGCGTGGTGTAGTTATGAACCCGGTTGATCACCCACACGGTGGTGGTGAGGGTCGTACTTCAGGTGGTCGTCATCCTGTTACACCTTGGGGTGTTCCAACTAAGGGACACAAGACTCGTAAGAACAAGCGCACGGATAAGTTTATTGTTCGTCGTCGCAACGCCAAGTAAGGGGAGTAGACTGTGCCACGTTCATTAAAGAAAGGTCCATTTGTTGACCATCATCTGATGAAAAAGGTTGAAGCTGCTTTGGAAGCTGGCGACAAGAAGCCAATTAAAACTTGGTCTCGTCGTTCGACGATCTTCCCAGAATTTGTTGGGTTGACCATTGCAGTTCATAACGGACGCCAACATGTACCTGTTTTCGTAAACGAAGACATGGTAGGTCACAAGTTGGGTGAATTTGCTGCGACACGTACTTACCGTGGTCACGTAGCTGATAAGAAAGCCAAGCGCTAATCCTAGGGGTATTTAAAGATGGAAGTATCCGCAGTATTAAAAGGTGCGCGTCTGTCTGCTCAAAAAGCACGCTTGGTTGCCGATCAGGTGCGCGGTAAAGAAGTAGCAGAAGCGCTAGACATTTTGGCCTTCAGTCCTAAAAAGGGCGCTGCAATTATCAAGAAAGTTCTTGAATCTGCCATCGCTAACGCAGAGCACAATGAAGGTGCTGATATCGATGAATTGCGTGTAAGCACAATCATGGTAGATGAAGGTATGACTCTTAAGCGTATCAAGCCTCGTGCTAAAGGTCGCGCAGATCGTATCTTGAAGAGAACTTGTCATATCACTGTTAAAGTAGCGGACAATTAGGAGACGGCCAGATGGGTCAGAAAGTAAATCCAACAGGTATCCGCCTGGGCGTTACTAAAGATCATAACTCGATCTGGTACGCTGATGGCAGTGCCTATGCAGACAAGCTGCTAACAGACCTTAAAGTTCGTAAGTTCCTTGAAGAACGTCTTGTTAAGGCATCTGTAAGCAATATTATTATCGAGCGTCCTGCACAGAATGCTCGCATCACTATTCACACTGCTCGTCCTGGTATTGTGATTGGTAAGAAAGGCGAAGATGTAGAAAAACTACGTCAAGAAGCTTCTAAGATGATGGGTGTACCTGTACACATCAACATCGAAGAAATTCGTAAGCCTGACATGGATGCAAAACTGGTAGCTGCTAACGTAGCTGGTCAGCTAGAGCGTCGTGTTATGTTCCGTCGTGCAATGAAGCGTGCTGTACAAAATGCTATGCGTCAAGGTGCGAAGGGTATCAAGATCCAGGTAAGTGGTCGTCTAGGCGGTGCTGAGATTGCTCGTACTGAATGGTATCGTGAAGGTCGTGTACCTCTACATACTCTACGTGCAGACATCGATTACGCGACATACGAAGCATCCACAACTTACGGCATCATTGGTGTTAAAGTTTGGATCTTTAAAGGCGAAGTTTTGGGCGGTATCGAAGAAGTTCGAGCTCAAAAAGCGTCTAAGAAAAAAGCTAAGTAAGGGGGTAATGAATTATGTTACAACCTAAACGTATGAAATTCCGTAAAATGCAGAAAGGCCGCAACCGTGGTCTTGCTAATCGCGGAAGTAAAGTTAGCTTTGGTGAGTTCGGCCTTAAAGCTACTGGTCGTGGTCGCATCACTGCTCGTCAAATCGAAGCAGCGCGTCGTACTATGACTCGTCACATTAAACGTGGCGGTAAGATCTGGATTCGAGTATTCCCAGACAAACCTATTACCCAGAAGCCTCTTGAGGTTCGTCAAGGTAAAGGTAAAGGTTCTGTAGAATACTGGGTTGCGCAGATTCAGCCAGGTAAAGTGTTGTACGAAATGGAAGGTGTTAGCGAAGAACTAGCGCGCGAAGCATTCGCTCTAGCTGCCGCTAAGCTACCTGTATCAACAACCTTTGTAACGCGAACGGTGATGTAATGAAAGCGAGTGAATTGAGAGAAAAAAGCTCTGAAGAGCTACAGCAACAACTACTCGACTTGCTACGCGACCAGTTTAACTTGCGTATGCAGAAATCGACCGGTCAATTGAGCCAAACGCACTTGCTTACTCAAGTTCGTAAGGACATTGCTCGCGTAAAAACTGTGCTGAACCAGAAAGCAGGTAATTAAGATGACAGAACAGCAAACAAATGCGCGCACTGTCTCAGGTAAAGTCGTGAGCGACAAGATGGATAAAACCATCACAGTACTTGTTGAGCGTCGCGTTAAACACCCAATCTATGGGAAGTATGTTAAGCGCTCTACAAAAGTACATGCGCATGATGAGAGCAACCAGTGCCGTCTAGGTGATGTGGTTACTATTAGTGAAACTCGTCCATTGTCTAAGACTAAGTCTTGGTCCTTGGTCGAAGTCGTTGAAAAAGCAGCCGACTAAGTCGGCGACAACATAGGTATTGGAGTGAACTATGATTCAAACTCAGACAATGCTTGACGTCGCTGATAACAGCGGTGCACGTCGTGTGATGTGTATCAAGGTCCTAGGCGGTTCACACCGTCGTTATGCGGGCATTGGTGACATCATTAAAGTTACAGTTAAAGAAGCTATTCCTCGCGGTAAAGTGAAGAAGGGCCAGGTAATGAACGCTGTAGTTGTTCGTACTAAGAAGGGTGTTCGTCGCCCAGACGGTTCTATCATTCGCTTTGATGGAAATGCTGCAGTTTTGTTGAACGCATCAGAAGCGCCAATTGGTACTCGTATCTTTGGTCCGGTAACTCGTGAGTTACGCTCTGAGAAGTTCATGAAAATCATTTCCCTTGCACCTGAAGTGCTATAAGGGGGGAGGAGAATTATGAATAAACTCAGAAGTGGCGATGAAGTAATCGTAATCGCGGGTAAAGACAAAGGTAAGCGCGGTAAAGTATCTCGAGTACTTAACGATGGTCGTTTGATTGTTTCTGGAATTAACCTAGTTAAGAAACACCAGAAGCCAAACCCATTCCTAGGTACACCGGGTGGTATCGTTGAGAAAGAAGCTGCAATTCAGACTTCTAATGTTGCAATTTTCAACACTGCAACAAACAAAGCTGATCGCGTAGGCTTCAAGGTGCTTGAGGACGGCAAGAAGGTTCGTATCTTCAAGTCTAATCAAGAAGTTATTGATGCATAAGGCATTGGGTACGACAATGGCAAGATTAAAGCAATTTTATCAAGATCAAGTTGTACCCAAGCTGCGCGAGCAGTTTGAGTACAAAAATGTAATGGAAGTGCCTCGCATCACCAAAATTACTCTTAACATGGGTGTTGGTGAAGCTATTGGCGATCGTAAGCTAATCGAAAACGCTGTTGCAGATATGGAGCAGATCTCAGGCCAAAAGGCTGTTGTGACTCGCGCTCGTAAATCTGTAGCTGGCTTTAAAGTTCGTGAAGGCTGGCCGATCGGTTGTAAGGTGACTTTGCGTAACGATCAAATGTGGGAATTCTTGGACCGCTTCATGAACATCGCGCTACCTCGTGTACGTGATTTCCGTGGTGTTAATCCAAAATCATTTGATGGTCGTGGTAACTACAGCATGGGTATTAAGGAACAGATTATCTTTCCTGAGATTGATTATGATAAAATCGATCGCCTTCGCGGTATGGATATCACTATCAGCACTACAGCGAACACCAATGAAGAAGGCAAGGCTTTGTTAGAAGCCTTCAACTTCCCATTCCGCAAGTAAGGGGTTGACATGGCAAAGGTATCAATGAAACAGCGCGAACTAAAGCGCGAAAAACTTGTAGCCAAGTATGCTGAAAAGCGTGCTGCCCTAAAAGCAATTATCTTGAGCCCAGAAAGCTCTGATGATGAAAAGTGGGAAGCGCAGCTTAAGCTGCAACAACTGCCTCGTGACTCTAGTAAAGCTCGTCTACAGCGTCGCTGTCAGCTTACTGGTCGTCCACACGCAGTTTATCGCAAGTTCAAACTAAGCCGTATCATGCTTCGCGAAGCTGCGATGCGCGGTGACGTTCCTGGTTTGAAAAAAGCAAGTTGGTAAGCGGTTGTGCCCTCTTATGAGGGCCTTCTGCTGCACAACCTAGGAGTAGACCTAAATGAGTATGCAAGATACGTTGGCGGATATGTTTACCCGTATCCGTAACGGACAGATGGCTGAGCACCTAAGTGTTTCAATGCCGTCTTCAAAGCTTAAGGTTGCTGTAGCTAACGTTCTTAAGAGCGAAGGTTACATCAGCGATTTTTCAGTAACTGAAGGTGTTAAACCTGAACTTACTGTAGATCTTAAGTATTTCGAAGGTAAGCCAGTTATTGAGCGTATTGAGCGTGTATCACGTTCTTCTTTGCGTCAATATCGTGGTGTTAATGATCTGCCTAAAGTAGAGGCTGGCCTAGGTGTGGCTATCGTTTCTACTTCTAAAGGCGTTATGACTGACCGCCAAGCTCGTAAAGAGAACGTTGGTGGTGAAGTTCTTTGCACGGTATTCTAAGGGAGGGCAGGATGTCTCGAGTAGCTAAAAGCCCTGTCGCAATACCGAGCGGTGTTGAAGTGAAAATCGACAGTGAAAAAGTAACGATTAAAGGCGCTAAGGGCAGTCTTGAGTTAGCTTTGAATGGCACTGTTGAAATTAACCAAGAAGACAACCAGCTAACTTTCGCTGCGAAAGATGGTAGCAAGCAATCGCGTGCTATGTCTGGTACTACCCGCGCTTTAATCAACAACATGGTTGTTGGTGTGACTCAAGGTTTCGAGAAGAAACTTGAGCTTAAAGGTGTTGGTTACCGTGCTGCAGTTCAAGGCAAAAAGTTGAATCTTCAATTAGGTTTCTCTAACCCAGTTGAATATGAATTGCCTGAAGGTATTACTGCTGAAGCGCCAAGCCAGACTGAAGTCGTTCTTAAAGGCATCAGTAAGCAGCAAGTTGGTCAAGTCGCAGCTGAAATCCGTGCATTCCGTCCACCTGAGCCTTACAAAGGTAAAGGCGTCCGCTACGCAGACGAAACGGTTCGTACTAAAGAAGCTAAGAAGAAGTAAGGGTAGGGTATGCTTAGTAAGAAAGAAAGTCGCTTGCGTCGTGCCCGCCGTTCTCGTTCTCATATGCGTGAATTGGGTGCGTCTCGTTTGTGTGTTAATCGCACATCACAACATATTTATGCGCAAATCATTTCTGGTGACGGAAACAAAGTACTAGCGTCAGCTTCTACTTTGGATAAAGAATTGCGTTCTGGTGCAACTAGTAATAAAGATGCAGCTGCAAAAGTAGGTGAGCTTATCGCTAACCGTGCTAAAGAAGCAGGTGTAACTAAAGTTGCTTTCGACCGTTCTGGTTTTAAGTATCATGGCCGCGTTAAAGCTTTAGCTGACGCAGCTCGTGAAGCTGGCCTTGAGTTCTAAGGGGTAGAAGATGTCAAATACAGAACAAACTACTACCGAATTGCAAGAGAAGCTAGTACAGGTAAACCGTGTTGCGAAAACTGTAAAAGGTGGTCGTATCTTCGGTTTCACAGCTTTAACTGTAGTTGGTGATGGCCAAGGTCGTGTAGGTTTCGGTCGTGGTAAAGCACGTGAAGTGCCTGTTGCTATTCAAAAAGCAATGGAATCTGCACGTCGTAATATGATTACTGTTCAGCTTGACGGTAACACACTTCAGTACCCTGTTACTGCTCGTCATGGCGCTTCTAAAGTGTACATGCAGCCAGCATCTGAAGGTACTGGTGTAATTGCAGGTGGTGCAATGCGCTCTGTACTAGAGCTTGCGGGTGTTCAGAACGTACTAGCTAAGTGCTACGGTTCAACGAACCCAGTAAACGTTGTTCGTGCAACGTTTAACGGCTTGAAGCAGATGAAATCACCTGAAGAAGTTGCTGCTAAGCGTGGCCTTTCAGTGGACGAGATTCTGGGGTAATACGATGGCTGGTAAGAAAGTACAAGTAAAACTGGTTCGTAGCCCAATTTCTACTCTGCCTAAGCATAAGCTTTGCGTTAAGGGTCTAGGTCTACGTAAGATTGGTCAAGTAGTTGAACTTGAAGACACGCCATCAGTTCGTGGCATGATCAACAAGGTTAACTACCTAGTAGAAGTTATAGGGGAGTAAGCTATGCGTCTTAATTCTCTAAGCCCAGCACCAGGCTCAAAAACTGCTAAAAAGCGTGTAGGTCGTGGTATCGGTAGCGGTCTTGGTAAGACTGGTGGCCGTGGTCACAAAGGTCTTAAATCACGTTCTGGCGGCAGCGTAGCTCCTGGTTTTGAGGGTGGTCAACAGCCATTACAACGTCGTCTTCCTAAGTTTGGTTTCACTTCACGTAAGTCTCTTGTAACTGCAGAGATTCGCCTAAGTGAGCTAGCTAAAGTTGAAGGTGATGTAGTTGATTTGAACGCATTGAAAGCTGCTGATGTTGTAAACGGCAGCATTCAATACGCCAAAATCATCCTATCTGGCGAAATTAATAAAGCAGTAACGGTTAAAGGTTTGCGCGTAACTAAAGGCGCTAAAGCTGCAATCGAAGCTGCAGGCGGTAAGGTTGAAGAATAATGGCTAAAGCAGGAGCATTGCCAGCAGGTGCGGCAAGTGGCTTAGGTGAGTTAAAATCTCGCCTGTTATTTGTATTTATGGCTATCGTTGTTTATCGCATCGGTGCTCATATACCTGTACCTGGAATTAATCCAGATAGACTGGCAGCCTTGTTTGAGCAAAATCAGGGAACGATTCTAAGCCTCTTCAATATGTTTTCCGGAGGGGCTTTGGAGCGCATGAGTATTCTTGCGCTCGGAATTATGCCTTATATTTCTGCGTCCATTATCATGCAGCTTCTAACTGCAGTATCTCCTCAATTGGAGGCACTGAAGAAAGAAGGTGAAGCTGGGCGTAGAAAGATCAGCCAATACACGCGTTACGGTACCGTGGTTCTTGCAACCGTTCAGGCATTAGGTATGTCTATGGGGCTTGCAAGTCAGGGTATCTCGTTTACAACAGGTTTTTCTTTCTTCTTCGTCGCTACAACCACACTTGTTTGTGGTGCAGTGTTCTTGATGTGGTTAGGAGAGCAAGTAACCGAACGTGGTATCGGTAATGGTATATCTATCCTGATTTTTGCTGGTATTGTTGCAGGGCTTCCTTCAGCGATCGGGCAAACCTTCGAAACTGCTCGTCAGCAGGATGGTATGTCGTTCCTTGGTTTGATCGTTATCTCGCTTTTAGCAGTAGCGACGATTGCTTTTGTTGTATGGATGGAGCGTGCTCAGCGCCGTATTACTGTCCATTATGCAAAGCGTCAGCAAGGCCGTAAGGTTTTTGCAGCGCAAAGCAGTCATTTACCGTTAAAAGTGAATATGGCGGGTGTTATTCCACCGATTTTTGCTTCTAGTATCCTGTTGTTCCCAGCTTCTCTTGGTCAATGGTTTGGTCAAGGTGAGGGTATGGAATGGTTGCAGGAAGTAGCATTGGCTCTCGCTCCAGGTCAGCCGCTTTACCTGATTTTGTTTACATTAAGTGTTGTGTTCTTTTGCTATTTCTACACAGCGTTAATGTTCAATCCTAAAGATGTGTCAGACAATCTCAAACGTTCTGGCGCATATGTACCGGGGATTCGTCCTGGTGAACAGACTTCACGATACATTGATAACGTACTTTCGCGTTTAACTCTGTTCGGTGCTGCTTATATCGCTGCGGTATCTTTATTACCTCAGCTTTTAGTGATCTTCTTTGATGTACCTTTCTATTTTGGTGGTACCTCGTTGTTGATCGTAGTAGTAGTGATCATGGATTTTATGGCGCAAGTGCAATCTCATCTGATGTCTAGCCAGTACGGTTCGCTGATGAAGAAAGCTAACCTTAAGGGCGCTTAAGCCTGGTTAGCACTTGAATTGGAGATGCGATCATGAAAGTACGTGCATCAGTAAAGAAAATTTGTCGTAACTGTAAGATCATTCGCCGTAACGGTGTTGTGCGTGTAATCTGCGATGCAGAACCACGTCACAAGCAGCGTCAAGGCTAATTATCTGAACGGTGGGTGCAACAGTGCTTGATTTTTATTTGATCACGCATTATGCTGTTGCGCCTTTCACGATAGTCGTGAACAATTCGTTACGAAAGTTTAACGGAGTAATTTAGATGGCCCGTATAGCAGGCGTCAATATTCCAGACAACAAACATGCGGTGATTTCACTCACCTACATTTTTGGTATTGGTCGTACAACTTCTCAGAAGATTCTTTCTTCTGTAGGTGTTGAGCCAACTACTAAGATAAAAGACTTGTCTGAAGAAGTATTGGATAAAATTCGTGCGGAAGTTGCTAAGTTTGACACTGAAGGTGACTTACGCCGTGAAATCAATATGAACATCAAGCGGCTTATGGATTTGGGTTGCTACCGTGGTCTTCGCCACCGTCGTAGCCTTCCTCTACGTGGTCAGCGTTCTAAAACGAATGCTCGTACCCGTAAAGGTCCTCGTAAGCCTATTAAGAAATAATCTTTGATAGCAGGAAACTGAAGCATGGCAAAGCCAAGCAGTTCAAAGGCACGTAAAAAAGTTAAAAAGCAAGTTGCGGATGGTATCGCACATATCCACGCTTCTTTTAACAACACCATCGTGACTATTACTGACCGTCAAGGCAATGCTCTAGCATGGGCAACTGCAGGCGGATCTGGTTTCCGTGGTTCTCGTAAGTCTACGCCGTTCGCAGCTCAGGTTGCGGCAGAGCGCGCAGGTACTGCAGCGCAAGAGTATGGTCTTAAGAACCTGGATGTAGAAGTTAAGGGCCCTGGCCCTGGTCGTGAATCCGCAGTGCGTGCACTAAACGCATGTGGTTACAAGATCAGTAACATTACGGACGTAACACCTATTCCTCATAATGGTTGTCGTCCTCCTAAGAAGCGTCGCGTGTAAGAAGGGGGCAGTATGGCTCGTTATATCGGACCAAAATGTAAACTGTCTCGTCGTGAAGGCACCGATCTTTTCTTGAAAAGTGGTGCCCGTGCACTTGATTCTAAGTGTAAGCTAGAGACAGCTCCGGGTCAGCACGGCCAACGTCGTGGTCGTTTGTCTGATTACGGACTACAGTTGCGTGAGAAACAGAAAGTACGTCGTACTTATGGCGTTCTTGAGAAACAATTCCGCAACTACTATAAAGAAGCAGCGCGTCTTAAAGGTGCAACTGGTGAAAACCTGTTGAAACTTCTTGAGGCACGCCTAGATAACGTTGTTTATCGTATGGGCTTTGGTTCTACTCGTGCAGAAGCACGTCAGATCGTAAGCCACAAAGCGATTCAAGTTAACGGTCGCACAGTTAACATCGCTTCTTTCCAAGTAGCTCCTGGCGACGTGATTAGCGTTCGTGAAGGTGCGAAAGGTCAACTTCGTATCCAAAGTGCTCTTGAATTGAGCAAAAACCGTGCAGCGGTTGAGTGGATCGAAGTAGATGAGAAGAAGCTGGAAGGTACGTTCAAGGCTGCTCCTGAACGTTCTGATCTGTCGGCAGAAATTAACGAAAACCTGATTGTTGAGCTTTACTCTAAGTAACAGGTATAGCTAATTAAGAGGCAACTATGCAGCGTTCCGTGAACGACTTTTTAGTTCCACGTCACATTGATGTGACTGAATACAGTAACACACGCGCGAAGGTGGTTCTTGAGCCATTGGAGCGTGGATTTGGTCATACGCTGGGTAGTGCGTTGCGTAGGATCCTGCTTTCTTCTATGCCTGGTGCTGCTATCGTTGAAGCTGAAATTGATGGCGTTCAACATGAGTACAGTGCAATTGAAGGTGTGCAGGAAGACGTAATTGAAATTCTGTTGAACCTTAAAGGTGTAGCTGTTCGTATGCACGAAGCAGACACTGCTACTTTAAGCCTGTCTAAGGTTGGTCCTGGTCCTGTATTGGCAGGAGACATTCAAGTTGATCACTCAGTGGAAATTGCTAACCCTGAGCACGTAATCGCTAACTTGAATGAAGCAGCAGAGTTGAAAATGACTCTTAAAGTTGCAAAAGGTCGCGGCTATGAGCCAGCTGATACGCGTGAATCTGATGAAGACGAAACTCGTCCAATCGGCCGCCTACAGTTGGATGCCACGTACAGCCCAATTCGTCGTGTTGCCTACAGTGTAGAAAGCGCGCGTGTTGAGCAACGTACGGACCTGGATAAGCTGGTGATTGATTTGGACACTGATGGCACTATTGAGCCTGAAGAGTGCATTCGCCGTGCAGCAACTATCCTACAGCAGCAGTTAGCTGTGTTCGTCGATCTTGAGAATGAAGCTGAGCCGGAAGTTAAAGAAGAAGAAGATCAAATTGATCCAATCCTTCTTCGTCCTGTTGACGATCTGGAGCTTACAGTTCGTTCTGCAAACTGTTTGAAGGCTGAGAACATTTACTACATTGGTGATCTAATTCAACGTACTGAAGTTGAATTGTTGAAGACACCAAACCTTGGTAAAAAGTCTCTGACGGAAATCAAAGATGTACTAGCTTCTCGCGGTCTGTCTTTGGGTATGCGTCTAGAGAACTGGCCTCCAGCAAGTTTGAAAAACGACGACAGAGTAAACCCGTAATCAGAGCATCCGAACTCTGATGTTTGGTAAGGAATTAAATCATGCGTCATCGTAAGAGTGGTCGTCACTTTAATCGTACAAGTGCACATCGCCAAGCGATGTTCAAGAACATGACTGTATCGCTTGTTGAGCATGAAGTTATTAAAACAACTCTACCTAAAGCGAAAGAATTACGTCGCTTTGCAGAGCCTTTAATTACTCTTGCTAAAAAAGATACAGTTGCTAACCGTCGTTTAGCTTTTGCTCGTACTCGTAGCAATGCAGCGGTAGGCAAATTGTTCAATGAACTAGGTCCTCGTTATGAGAACCGTCCTGGTGGTTACATCCGTATCCTTAAGTGCGGATTCCGTGCAGGTGATAATGCGCCTATGGCTATCGTTGAGTTAGTCGATCGTCCTTTGCCAGCTGGCGAAGACAGCGCAGAAGATTAATAAAAAGCCGGGTTTAACACCCGGCTTTTTATTGTCTGGCTATTTACATTCTAGCCGGCGTAAAAAAGGGAGCTTATGCTCCCTTTTTATTTAGTTCTCTAGCATGGCTTTTAGATAATGCCCGGTATGGGAGCCTGCTACTTGTGAAACCTCTTCAGGTGTACCTTCGGCAATAATGGTACCACCTCCCTTACCTCCTTCTGGACCTAAGTCCACGATCCAGTCTGCCGTCTTAATCACATCAAGATTGTGCTCAATAACTACGACGGTGTTTCCTCGATCACGAAGCTTATGCAGTACTGTGAGCAGTTGCTGTATATCATGGAAGTGAAGCCCTGTTGTTGGTTCATCCAGAATGTAAAGCGTATTGCCGCTGTCCCTCTTAGAAAGTTCTTTAGATAGCTTCACCCGCTGAGCTTCACCGCCTGACAGTGTAATAGCACTTTGCCCCAGCTTTATGTAGCCAAGGCCAACATCCAATAAGGTTTGAAGCTTTCTGGCAATGGCTGGAATGGCATCAAAGAATTCCCGTGCATCCTCAACCGTCATATCCAGAACTTGGTGAATGTTTTTTCCTTTATAGGTAATTTCGAGGGTCTCTCGGTTGTAACGTTTTCCTTTACATATGTCACATGGAACATAAATATCAGGTAGGAAGTGCATTTCTACCTTGATCACCCCATCACCCTGGCAGGCCTCACAGCGCCCACCTTTGACGTTAAAGCTAAAACGACCTGGTTTATAGCCTCTAGAACGAGCTTCTTGTGTTCCTGAGAAAAGCTCACGAACGCCGGTGAATATACCTGTGTATGTGGCTGGGTTCGAGCGTGGTGTACGGCCAATCGGACTTTGGTCTATATCAATAACCTTATCTAGGTGCTCAACCCCATTGATGTCCTGGTAAGGTGCGGTGGTTGACTGATGTGCCCCGTTAAGTTTGTGGGCCATGATCGGATAAAGGGTTGTATTGATTAGCGTTGATTTACCTGATCCGGAAACACCGGTGACACAGGTCATAAGCCCAATAGGGAGTTTAAGGTTTACATCTTTTAAGTTATTGCCACCGGCACCAAGCAGTTCTAACCAGGAATCACTTACAGGATGTCGTTGAGCGGGCACTTCAATTTGTTTGATACCTGACAGGTATTGTCCGGTTAACGAGTTCTTGTCTGAGCTAACTTCTTCAGGTGTACCCTGTGAGATCACTTGACCGCCGTGAACGCCTGCTCCTGGACCGATATCAATTACGTAATCCGCAAGTTTAATGGCATCTTCATCGTGTTCGACGACAATAACTGTATTGCCGAGATCGCGAAGACGCTTCAGTGTTTCAAGCAGGCGATCGTTGTCTCGTTGATGGAGGCCAATAGAAGGCTCATCGAGAATGTACATCACGCCTACCAAACCGGCGCCGATCTGACTTGCAAGACGAATTCGCTGGGCTTCACCGCCGGAGAGGGTGTCTGCACTTCGGTCCAAAGTCAGGTACTCCAGTCCTACATTGACCAGAAAGTGAAGGCGATCGCCAATTTCTTTAACAATTTTGTCGGCAATCTGAGCTTTTGCCCCTTCGAGTTCCATTGATGAAAACAGCGCTTGAGCATCACCAACCGACAGTCTCGTGACGGATGGTAAAGTTTGTTCATTAACAAAGACATGGCGAGATGACTCTTTTAATCGAGCACCATCGCAGCTAGGACAGGGCTGAATACTAAGGTAGTTTGAGAGTTCTTCTCTGACTAATGGACTTTCAGTTTCTTTGTAGCGTCTGTCCAGGTTTGGTAACACACCCTCAAAGCTTTGTTCTTTAAAATACACATCGCCTTTGGCTGTAACATGTTTGAACGCTACTTTCTCACTGCCCGAGCCTTGAAGGATGAGCTTCTTGAACTTTGAATCAAGATCCTTCCATGCCGTGTCTAGTGAAAAGCCATAATGGTTGGCGATGGAGTCGAGAAGCTGGAAGTAATACAAGCTGCGTTTATCCCAGCCTTTAATAGCCCCGGTTGCCAGAGACAGTGATTCATCAACGACAATCTTTGATTGATCAAAAAACTGTTTTGTCCCTAGCCCGTCACAGGTAGGGCAGGCCCCTGCCGGGTTGTTGAATGAAAAAGATCTTGGCTCTAGCTCTGCAATGGAATAACCGCAGCTCGGGCAGGCATGCTTTGCAGAGAAGGTAAGGTCCTCCTGATCGCTGTCCATATAAGCGACCAATGCAATCCCTTCAGAAAGCTCTATGGTGGTTTCTAGGGATTCCGCCAGTCTTGTTTCAATCTCAGGTTTGACTTTGAGGCGGTCGATGACCACTTCAATTGTATGTTTTTTGTTTTTGTCTAAGTCCGGACGTTCATCCAGTTCATAGATGCGACCATTAATTCTTACGCGAATATAGCCTTTCGCTTGTAGATCTTCGAACAGATGCAGGTGTTCGCCTTTTCTGTTACGAACCACCGGAGCCAGAAGCATGATTTTGCTGTCCTCCGGTAAGGTCATGATCTGATCCACCATCTGGCTGATGGTTTGAGCTTGTAGCGGTAAGTCATGAGTAGGGCAGCGGGCTTCACCGACACGAGCAAAGAGCAGTCTTAAGTAGTCGTAGATCTCGGTAACCGTACCAACGGTTGAACGAGGATTGTGTGAAGTTGATTTCTGTTCGATGGAAATGGCAGGAGATAAACCTTCAATGCTATCTACATCAGGCTTTTCCATCATGGACAAGAATTGGCGTGCGTAAGTAGAAAGACTTTCAACATAACGTCTTTGGCCTTCTGCGTATAACGTATCAAAGGCCAGTGAGGATTTTCCTGAACCGGATAGGCCGGTGATAACTACCAGCTTGTCCCGAGGGATATCGAGGTCGATATTTTTAAGGTTGTGTGTCCTGGCGCCGCGAACGGAAATCTTGTCCATTAAAGCCTCTAGCCCAAATAATAAAAGGAATCATTATAGGGACTATGAGGATGAGATAAAGAGCAGGATGCTCTTTATCTTTATGCTGCGTTAGAACGATTTACTGCATCAGAGTCCAGGTTTTCGTTGGCCCAGTTAATGGCTTGTACCCGGTTAGATGCCCCGATCTTTTTGAACAGGTTATACATGTGGGTTTTGACTGTGTGCATGCTGACATTTAACTTGTCGGCAATTTGGGCGTTAGTCGCTCCAGTAGCTGTTAACTTGAGAATCTGAAGCTCACGCTTGGTTAGTAGCTGGCTGGAGTCTTCTGCTGTACGGTAGGCAGTACGAGTTTGTTGTAAGTAAACTTTAAGCAGTTTACGTGGAATCCATAAGTCGCCAGCAAGTAAAGCATTAATGCCCTTATAAACCTGGCTCTGTGGTTGGTGAGCGTAAAAAATACCTGCGATCGTTGGATGATCAATCAGCTTTTCGAACTTGGAATCCGACAATACGTTGATGAAGGCAACGGAAATCGCGCTGTTCTTTTGGTAAAGCTCATTGAGGAAGCGAATGGCTTGTTCTGGTCGAATGTCTCGTACATCCAACAGTAACAGGCTGGTAAGCTCTTCTTCAGCGGAAATACGTTTAACTGCATCTGCTTGGTTGGTTAGCTGTGCTGACAGATGTTGCTCGTTGATCAGATAGTTAATGATCACAGAGTTTTGAAGGTTTTGTTGACCGACCAGTAGAATGTTCTGTAACGATTTCTTTAAAGCAGTCATGGTTAGCTCCTTATCCTTGGGGCAAAACTGATTAAATCCCTTACTACTTAATCTCGGGGGTGTTCTCTATTCGCGAGACAGCCATTAAGCCATAAAAAAATGTAGGATTCTTGTTCTATGTCTAATTTCCTACATATCAAGAAGATATTGTCGTAATCGTAAAAGTGATAAACTTGCGCCCGATCACAAAAAGGAGTGGAGAAGGCATGAATTCTAATGAGCGCATAAGCACGTTGTCACTGGCGTTGCTGTACTCATTTCGTATGTTGGGCCTGTTTATGGTGCTTCCGGTTTTATCACTTTATATGTCTCCGGAATCGACAGGTAAGACGTTAGAAGGGGCTACACCATTATTGATAGGTTTGGCAATAGGCGGCTATGGTTTAACTCAAGCTCTGATGCAGATTCCGTTTGGATCATTGTCTGATCGTTACGGACGAAAATTTTTAATCACGGTTGGATATTGCTTGTTCATAAGCGGCAGTTTGGTTGCTGCAATGAGTGATTCCATTTACGGAATTATTTTCGGTAGGGTACTACAGGGAGGCGGAGCTGTAGCTGCCTGTATTATGGCGCTGTTAGGTGATTTAACATCTGAACAGACTCGAACCCGTTCTATGGCTATGGTTGGCGCCAGTATCGGCGTTTCGTTTGCGATCTCGATAGTGCTTGGGCCTATTGTCGATGCGTATTGGGGCATTCATGGCATTTTCTGGTTGACGGCGTTGTTGGGTGTGATCGGCCTGGTGATTTTATGGAAGATGGTGCCGAACCCACCAAACTCTGTGTATTCCTTGGAAACTTTGTCGACGAAAGAAGGGTTGTCGAAGAGTTATTTTAATGGAGAGTTACAGCGCGTGTATTGGGGCGTTTTGATTCTTCATGCGCTGCTGACGGCGTTGTTTATTTTCCTTCCTACTAAAATCATTGCGGCTTTCGACATTGAAGCCTCTATGACCGGGTGGATCTACTTACCTGTAGTTGTATTGGGGTTTGTGCTGGCGGTGCCTTTTATTCTGGTGGCAGAAGTAAAACGTCAAATGAAGTGGATGATGGTTCTGGCTGTCGCGTTGATGCTGCTTGTGACGGTTAGTCTGATGGCAGATGTAACGGCTGGTTATGCCATGGCTATGTTACTTCTGGTCTTTTTCACGGCCTTTAATCTTATGGAAGCGACATTGCCATCCTTGGTGGCGAAGCTTGCTTCGGCAGGCACCCGTGGCAGTGCGATGGGGCTGTTCTCATCCCACCAGTTCTTAGGTGCGTTCATTGGTGGCTGGCTAGGCGGTATGGCGTTGCAATGGAAAGGTGAAAGTTTTCTTCTGATGGCCTGTTCTGGATTATTGGTTTTATGGTTGATTTTGGTTACCACCATGCAGCCGCCAAAGTTTTTGAAGGGATTATCTTTACCCTTTGACCTGACCGGTGATTCTTCTTCCTCTCTGGAAGCCCTTCGTCAGGTAGAAGGGGTGTTGGAAGTGTACCATTACGGAGAGATGCAAACTTTGTACATAAAATATGATCCCGACCTGACGAATGAAGGGATAATTCATAAAACTTTGCAGGGTGGCCGCTTGGCCTAAGCTGAGTCTGAGGCTACAATGATCCCCTTAATTTTATTTTCAGTCGTAAGTTAGATTCATCTGGAGAGTTTCATGGCACGAGGAATTAACAAAGTCATCTTGGTCGGTAATCTTGGGCAAGATCCAGAAACAAGATACACCGCCAATAACAGTGCTGTGACGAATATCACCATTGCTACCAGTGAGTCGTGGACTGATAAAGCAACTGGTCAAAAACAAGAGCGTACTGAGTGGCATCGTGTTGTGCTATTCAACAAGCTGGGTGAGATCGCAGGTCAGTATCTTCGTAAAGGCTCTAAGGTGTATATCGAAGGCGCGTTACGTACTCGTAAATGGCAGGATCAGCAAGGTCAGGATCGTTACACGACTGAAATTGTTGCGAATGATTTACAGATGCTAGACAGCCGTGGTGGTGATCAAATGGGTGGACAGCCTATGAACCAGCAGCCAATGGGCGGCGGTTATCAGCAACCAGCGGCGGCACCTGTTCAACAAGCACCAAATATGGCGCCACCGGCTCAACCAATGCATCAGCAACCAGCCGCCGCGCCAGTGCAGCAGCCGTATCAGCCACAACCTGCGGCTCAACCTCAGTCGCCAGCTCCGGCACCAGGCGGATTCGACGATTTTGATGATGACATTCCGTTCTAAGCATTGCCTTAGGATCTGTATGTAAAGTAGATTGTAAAAAGCCTCACGACTGTGGGGCTTTTTAATGCATATAACGTTGATATTGCTATGGAAATTCAAGGATTAATATTAGCTGGTGGCCAGGCTTCTCGGATGGGCGGCGTCGATAAGGGGCTCCAGTTGTGGAATGATCAGTGGCTGGTGCGTTATCCGCTGAAGGCGTTGGAAGGGCTGTGTGGTGGCATTCTGATTAGCTGTAACCGTAACCTTGATCGGTATCTGACGCTGGTGGATGAGATTGTGGAAGATCAGGCGTCTGATTACCAGGGGCCTTTGAGTGGATTGGTCAGTGCCATTGAACGAATCCGTGCAGAGTGGTTGCTGGTGTCGCCATGTGATACGCCGTTAGTAACGACGAGTGACTTTGAGCAACTGCTTCAAGCGGCAACACAAGCGCCTGATCACCATTTATTTGCCTTGTCTGATGATGAGAAATCCCATCCGTTGCATTGTCTGATTCATCGTTCACTGTTCTCTGAAATAACGGCCGCGTTTAATGACGGGGAACGAAGTGTCTTCCGTGTGTTTAAGCGGCTTGGGGTGATTTGGGTTGAGACCGACAAAGCGCATATGCGGAATGTGAATGCGCTGGAACAGTTGAACTAAAGATTGCGGCGAGTGTGTTGGCGAGTGGCGGGCTAACCGCCAGTGGTGTTCATGAAACGAAGGATTTGCGGCTCATCATGAACGTCGAACTCGTGGCTTTTAGGTTTGATCTTCATCGCATCAACAATAATGGCTTTCAACTCTTCATCACTGCAGCCATTGCGTAGCGGTTCTCTTAAGTCCACCGAATGCTCGTTGCCGAGACACAACAATAAGCGGCCTTCGACTGTCACTCGTACGCGGTTACAGTCACCACAGAAGTTATGAGAGTGAGGCGAAATAAAGCCAACTCTGGAGTCACTGTTGGTGAATCGATAATACCTAGAAGGACCTGCGGTCTTGAACGTATCAGGAATCAATTCATATTCTTGCTCAATAATCTGACGAACTTCATCGCTGGTGCACAAGCTTTCACCTCGATTATGTTCCGTAATCACACCCAAAGGCATTTCTTCAATGAAACTGATATCAATGGCTTTTTCCCGGGCATAATTGACCAAATCCAGAACTTCGTCGTCATTTCGACCTTTAATGATCACTGAGTTCAGTTTGATTTGTTTAAAACCTGCGTCTTTGGCCGCATCTATCCCTGCTAGCACAGTATCGAGCTTGCCGAATCGGGTGAGATCTTTAAAACGTTCTGGGTTTAAACTATCGAGACTGATGTTAAGGCGTTGAACTCCGGCATCTCGAAGTGGCTGAGCGAGCGTTGTTAGCTGACTGCCGTTGGTTGTGGTAACGAGATCATGCAGATCGTCCAGTTTGCCGAGCTGTTGAAACAAGCTAATGACATTATTTCTGATCAGTGGCTCGCCACCGGTGAGACGGATTTTGGAGACGCCAAGGTCGACAAACGCTGTTGCAATGCGTTCAATTTCTTCGAGAGTCAGGATCGATGATTTAGGCAGAAAGGTCATGTCTTCCGCCATGCAATACACGCATCGGAAGTCACAACGGTCGGTTACGGACATGCGAACATAGTTCACGACGCGTCCAAACTGATCAATCAAAGCCATAGTTTCTGCTCTCTAGTACCGGTCAGGCTGACAATACATCAAATAACGTTCTCTGACTATTGTCAGCTATTCTACCAGAAAGTTTGATGTCTCAGGTCAAGTATTTTGTAAGCCGGAGATAAGATCGGGTGCGCCTTGTGTGGTAATTTGTGGCGTCATTGTTGATAATCGAAAGAATCGTCTAAAGGTATGATCAGGTGAGGTATCGATGAAACTAATGGTGGTTGGTTCGGAGAGTCAGGTGGGGAGCGAATTAGTGACTCTGCTGGAAACGCAGGGCATTGATTTTGTGGCCTTTGACTCCGATGAACAGCTATTTATTGATCAACGGGATATTGCTCAGTTAATTCAGGAGCATCAACCGGACTTCCTGATCAACAGTACGTTGTATCCATTTGTTGATCGGGCGGAAGCCGAAATTGAGCGCTGCCGACTGAAAAACCTGGAGATCCCTCGCGCCCTTGCTAAAGCGTGCAGTACGGTGGATATTCCTATGCTGCATCTGACCTCCCCGTATTTGTTTGACGGCGATAAAGTGGGGCCTTATACCGAGAAAGACGTTCCCAATCCGGTTAACTTGTATGGTGAGATTCATCAGACCTCCGAAGAAGCCGTGTCTGCCATTTTGGAAAAGCACATTATTTTACGTTTAGGGCTGGTATTCAGTTCGGGCGAAGATAATTTTGTCGGGCGTGTACTGGACCATGGGGGTCAGGATGAGCGGATGGAAGTGATTGGTCAGCAGTTAGCCTGTCCGACTTCTGCATGCAGCGCCGCTGAAGTGATCCTAGCGATCTGCAAACAGCTGTCGTGTGAGATTAATGTCTGGGGTATCTATCATTATTGTGATGTCGAAGCTGTGACACGCCGAGAGTTCCTGGAGGCGGTCATTGAAGAAGCCGAACGTCATCCAGAGTTGAATGCTCGCCATGTTGAACAGGTTAGTAGCTCTCAGCATAAAGGGTCTGCGAAACGTCCGATGAATGCGGTTCTGAATTGTCAGAAACTACTTTATACCTTTGGAATTAAGCAGCGTTCCTGGCGTGTTGAATTGGCCAAGGTGGTAGTTAAGTTGGCTGATCGTCGATTAAAAAACTCAGAGCCAGCGAACTAGGCTGGCAAAGAGAGCCCCGTCTGTATTACCCAGTGAGTTTCAGGAAATTACATGTCTAAATTTACGCACATTGATGATCATGGCAACGCGATCATGGTCGACGTGTCTGAGAAAAATCAAACGACGCGCACTTCACAAGCCGAAGGGTTTGTATACATGAACGACAAGACTTTGGCGATGGTCGTCGAAGGCTCTCATAAAAAAGGCGATGTTTTGGCGGTGGCAAGAATTGCCGGGATTCAGGCGGCAAAGAAAACGTCAGATTTGATCCCGTTGTGTCATCCCTTAATGTTGAGTTCAGTGAAGGTGGATTTTGATGCTCAGCCTGAGCAGGGACGAATTCGGGTGCTCTCAATGTGCAAGCTTACCGGGCAGACGGGCGTTGAGATGGAGGCTCTGACAGCCGTATCAGTGGCGTGTTTGACTGTCTATGACATGTGTAAGGCCGTTGATAAAATGATGCGGATCGAAGGTGTTCGTGTGTTGTCTAAATCAGGAGGAAAGTCGGGAGACTGGTCAGTCGTCAATGACTAGCTGCCGTCTGTCTGTAGAACAAAAAGCTGGTCGTTAATTTGCTTTGTTATATCCCGTAGGAGAGTGACAACGCTCTCGTGAAAAAAAGGGGTAAATGGTCGTAATATTTACTCCTTCGCCGCCGATAGACTAACTAAGGAGGTGGCCTATGTACGAGATAGTGACCAACCAGACCCAAATACCTGTGGTGGCTCTGCTAGAAGCCCGAGTAGAAACATGTTACCTCGCCACAGGTTCTTACGAGCATCGTCGGAATAACGACGCCAGCGTCGTTTCTTTGTCTTCCACGCAAGATGCCTTTAAACGTGACCAGCTTCGTCACTATGTGACTCATTCCGAAGACGGTTTTTACCTGGATATTCGCTTTACTCACAACGAGTTCGAGTTTGTGGATGCCATATCCAAGTGGCTATCCCGGTTGACGACTCAACTGCTTTCCGCGTTCCCGGATTTGGCCGAACTTGTGATCAATGAGTTTCGGCTTGGTATGCCTATGGAGGCGTTACCGGTGAGTAAGCTAAAAGCGTATAGCGATCGCTGGGAGTCTTCTTTGTGGGAAAACATCCAGGCGTATAAGAAAATCAGCAGAGACCTTCATGAGCATTATCAGCAGGCGTTAAAGCACTGGGATGCCGAGCAATCCGTCTGAGTCGGGCAAGACTGCAGTATAAATGCTTGGTCAGCTGGTCGTTCTGTATAAAACTGGATTCGATGGGGAATCACAGCCAGTTAAATTCAGATAAGTGCGGGTATTCTTTGGATTTAGTGTAATCCAGAATATCGACACCAAAGCTGCCATTGCTTAACGCTTTAGAAATTTCCAGCGGTTTCTCGTCGGCTTTGATTGGGCACTTTGCAAGGTTGATGATTCGTTCTTCTTGCGGTCGTTTCTGTTCATCACGAACCAGTAATACCTTAGGTTTGAGTTTGTATTGTGGGTTGTTGGCCAGCACAATGCCTACCTGACCGTTATTCAATTCAACAATACTGCCGGTAGGTACAATACCGACCATTAAGATGAAATGTTGCAACAATTCAGGGTCGAATTGCGTGCCACGGTTCTCGTAGAGAATTCTCAGCGCTTCAGCGGGTGTAGCAGCGGGCTTGTAGCAGCGTTCACTGGAAATGGCATCATACGCATCAACAATAGTCACAATGCGGGTGTATAAGGAGATATTTTCCGCTTTTAGATTGGATGGATATCCCATTCCGTCGAGACGCTCATGATGGTGTCGGGCGACGGTGATAATTGACGGATCGAGATCGCTCTGTTGCTCCAGAAGTTCCCCGCCTCTCGACGCATGAGCTTTCATCACATCGTACTCTTCCGGAGTCAGCTTACCTGGCTTATTGAGAATCTCGTCAGGAATAATCATCTTTCCGACATCATGCAGCATGCCGCACATTCCCAAAAGCGACAGTTCTGATTCATCCAGATCAAGGTGACGTCCAAAGGCTATGGATAATATGGCAACCCGCAAGCAGTGTTCGGCGGTGTATTCATCCCGGTTTTTTATACGGGTTAGCCAGAGTAACGCATTTGGATTCGAAACCACGCTGCGAACAAAGCCGTTGATCGTTTCCCGAATCGGTTCGATATCAATGTCTTCCGCTTCTTTGACTTTGTTCAGTATTGAATGAATTTCAACATTGGCTTTGTCGTAGAGCGTTTTGGCTTCGGGGAGCGTTTTATGCAGTGGTGTCGTGACCTGCGGCTCTTTGAGAGAGGACTCCTGGGTTTTTTCATTGATGTGATGCTTTTGGTAGGAGAACCAGTAGTGCTTCTCTACTTCAATGGTGACGTGTTTGCAGAGGGCACGTAATTGCTGAAGTTCACGCTCGGTGGTGATTCTAAAGCCTTGAAACATAAAGGGTGTCTGCAACCAGGGACGGTCCAGTTCCTTCACGTACATACCTATTTCAAGCTGTGCTGTATTCAACTTTACTTCAATGAGTTCGCAACCGCGATATGAACCTTGGTGGTCTGACATATTTTTATTGTATTTCAACCAAATGTCTTTCAAGTATAGCAAGTCATTTTCTGATGGCACGACGATGCACTTCATAATTCTTAAAAGTGTGATCTTTACCCATGAAGAAATACCTGTTTTGACATGGATCTAGAGTAAAAGCTCAGGTATAAAAAAGAAAACACTGTGAGGAATTCATAATGGTAAGGCTACCCGAGTACGATGACATGGATGCTGTGGACATCGCGCATCAAATTTCAACTAAGGCGTTGTCTGTAAAAGAAGTGGTGGAGGCGGCCATTGACCGTATTGAAGTCCGAAACCCTCAGATTAATTCCATCGTTACGTCCATGGTGGAACGTTGGCCGTCTGATTTTGCCAAGACTGCTTCAGACAGCCCGTTGTATGGCGTTCCCTTTCTTTTAAAGGATTTGGTGGCTGCATTTGAAGGGGTGCCATTCAGTTGTGGTAGTCGAGTGTTGGCCGATTATATCCCGGATCACGATTCGGAAATGGTGACACGTTTTAAGCACGCGGGCTTGATTCACTTGGGGAAAACCAACACCCCGGAGTTTGGTTTGATGGGCGTGACCGAGCCAGAACTCTTTGGCCCCAGCCGCAACCCGTGGAATACGGCTCATACACCGGGTGGTTCCAGTGGTGGCAGTGCCGCTGCTGTGGCGTCGCGGATCGTACCGATCGCGTCAGCTGGTGATGGCGGAGGGTCGATCCGAATTCCGGCCTCTTGCTGTGGTGTTTTTGGTCTCAAACCGTCACGCGGACGCACGCCTACCGGACCGGATCAGGGGCAGTTGTGGCAAGGTGCAGCGGTTGAGCATGTACTGACTCGCAGTGTCCGGGACAGTGCTTTGATGTTGGATCTTACTGCCGGGTTGGATCAGGGCGGGCATTTTCCGGTCGCGCTTCCTGATAGACCGTATTCGGAGGTGATCAAAGAAGCGCCTCGAAAGCTGACCCTTGCCTTCAGCACTAACAATCCAACCGGAGGTTCATTACATCCAGAGTGCCTGCGTGCGGTCGAGAAGACGGCCCAATTGCTTCGCAGCCTTGGACATGAGGTGGAGGAAGCCACGCCAGAATACGATGCTCAGCAACTCTATCAATGTTATTTATCGATGAACCTAGGGGAAACCGCTGCAGCGGTAGGGCATATTGAAGAAGAGCTGGGACGTTCGTTAAAACCTGGTCAGGACATCGAAGTAATGACCGCGATGTTGGTGAAACTGGGTAAAGCTTATTCGGCCAAGGAATTTGCTCAAGCCTTACATGCCTGGAATCAGTACGCGCGAGCCATGGGTAAATTTCACCAAAAATATGATCTTTATCTGACGCCTACGATGGCTGATCTGCCCGCTAAGGTCGGTGAACTGATGCCGACGCCGATAGAGAAGTTGATCCTCAAAGGCTTGTATAACTTGCCGGTGGCACATCTGTTGAAGCGTACCGGAGTGTTTGAGCAGTTGGCGTTCCGTCAATTGGAAAAGTTGCCGTTTACCCAGTTAGCCAATCTTACCGGGCAGCCGGCGATGTCTGTGCCTGTGCACTGGGCTGACAATGGTTTACCTGTGGGGGTGCAATTCATGGCACCAATGGGGGATGAGACTACGCTATTTCAGGTGGCGGCCCAGCTGGAAGCGGAACTGCAGTGGCAGCAGCACAAACCGGCTTGGTTAGCTGCTGACTGAAGGTAGGTTTGCGTTCGAAAGTTCGATAAACAAAAAAGTCCGCACTATTGACTCAGTCGTATTAGTGCGGACTTTTCATGTCAGAACAATACGTTTGCTTAATAAAGCAAGGTATAGAGTTTGCGTTGATATTTGGCTTTCAATGCATCCGAGTTCGTTAAAGAAAACAGAATGTCCGTCATGGTTTTTTTCGCTTCGCCTTCGGCGGCATTAAGGTCTTTCCTCAAACACGCCAGCAGCAGTTCAAGTGCTTCTTCGTGACGGTTGACCTGACTGTATTGGACCGCTAATTCGACGGAGAGTTGAGCATCGTCGGGGGACTTGGCAAGCTGTTCTTCAAGGGATTTCAGCTCTGGAGAATCGACGGCGTCTTCAGCCAGTTCAAGCTTGGCTTTGATCCGGTTGTATTGTGCGTCCTGATCTTGCAATGGAATGGAACCAATCACTGCATGTGCGGCTTCCAGGTTCCCCAATTCAATCAACACGTCGGCAAACGTAAGCGCAATATCTGAGCGTTTAGGATCAGCAAGGTGAGCCGCATTGAGCAACGCGCAGGCGTCTTCCAGTTCGCCGTTTGCCAGTTTTTCCTGGGCTTGTTGGAAAGCCACTTCATGTTCTTTCGGTAGATGCTTTTCGAGCATCTGACGAATCTCAGACTCGGGTTGAGCGCCCATAAATCCGTCCACAGGTTGTCCGTCTTTGAGTAGTGCAACGGTCGGAAGCGAGCGAACGCCAAACTGCGCGGCAATGGCTTGCTGTTCATCGCAGTTGACCTTGGCAAGAAGGATTTGGCCGTTGTATTCATTGGCCAGTTTTTCAAGGATTGGCATCAGTGCCTTACACGGCGCGCACCAATCTGCCCAGAAATCGACCACTACAAGGCGCTTTTGAGATTCTTCCAGAAGTGCCTGTTGGAAGTTTTCCGGAGTAATTTCAACAATGTTGCCTAGTTGGGTGGCCGGAGCGGCAGAGTTTTCCAATTCGATCATCTATTACATCTCTGTGAGGTGAATCGCCTGCTGACGTTTAAAGTGAGCTTAGCGATAAATCAGCTATTGCTCCAATAATGAGGGCGTCGCGCCCTGATTTCAATTGTGAAGGCTAAAAAGGCTGGTGATGTAGACGTTTGGCAGGGAGACCAAAGAACGATCAGGCGATGGCGTTAAGGTTAACGCCTACACGTTGTTCTGCATTCTGTTCAAGAAAACTGGCAACCCTGGGATTAGGCGCTGTTTCCTCATCGTCTAATTCAGCAAGAGATGTATTAAAGTTTGGTTCTTCAGTCTCGGCTGGTGGCTCAGGGCGCGTTTCAACTCTCGATTGGCTGGCGCTCGATTGGCTGGCTTCAGCACTTGCCGCTCGTGCACGTTCCAATTCCGCATTGTTCTCAGCCTGGGCTGCACGTAGATTGTCGCCATCGGTAAGATCATTACGTTGTGCAGGACCTTGGCCATTAGTGTTTTGGGCTGCCGTGTCGGGTTGAGGTTCACTCTCGGGCTCAGTGGCGGCTTGTTGATTATTAGGATTTTCCCGATCTTCACGGGCGATCAAGTCTTCCCGTGAAAGAGCCGGTGCTTGAGGTTGTTGATCTGGTTCAGAGAGGGTGACGGTGACAGATTCTTCCGGTGCTGGTGGACGTGTCGTACCTTCATTATCGTCGTTGTTGGTACGGTTTTGTTCGGCCAGTTGTTGTCGCTGGGCTTGTAGCTCAGGATCATCCCGGCGGTTCAACTCTTCTTGAGGTTGCGTCGTGGATTGGCTGTTGTTACGAGGTGATGTTTCATCAGTAGCTTCGGGGGCTCGTGCCACAACATTGTCTTCAATATTACGTGTAACGTTGGCAACACGCTGTTCTTCCTCACCGGTATTTAACGGTTGGACTAAAGGGTTGATACCTGTAGTTGCGGTCACTGTTGTCATACGCAGCCTGCTACTTTCAGATGAGTTGTATAATAAATATACAGCAGAGGGGCGGGTGGCTCAAGATGGTTTGCTTGCTGGAGCTAGAACGAAACGTACTAAAAATGAAACCTTTTTCTGTTTTTTTGACTAAGTAACGCGGTAAAGTACTTATTTTGAGAGATTACGTGAAAACGATAGCGCTGGGTAAATCAGCGGTTATGACGTCTTTCTCATTGTCTTTTCACTATAGCAACAATGCACCAATCATTTGATCAGTCAGAGGATGTCATGAACGGGATCGACTTTAATCACACCATTGATCGTACTCAATCGTCCAGTATGAAATGGGAGAAGTATCGCGGAAAAGATGTGTTGCCGATGTGGGTCGCGGACAGTGATTTTCGGGTTGCCGATGAGATTATTGATGCCCTGAAAGCCCGGGCCGATCACGGTATTTTTGGCTATACCCTGATACCTGATCAACTCATTGCCTTGATCATTGAACGCATGTCGACCATGTATAACTGGCAGGTCAAAAAAGAAGATATTGTCTTTATTCCCGGGTTGGTGTGTGGTTTGAATCTGGTGGCCAGGGCTTATGCCAAAGACGGAAAGAAAGTAGGCATTCCTAAACCGATCTATCCGCCGTTTGTGTCCTCGGTTTCTAATGCGGGAGCCGAAGCGTGTTTTTTACCTTTCACGAATCAGGACGGGCGTTGGATGATCGATTGGTCGGAGTTGGAAGCTAACGCGGCTGAAATTCATCTGTTGATGTTATGTAACCCTCAAAACCCGGGTGGAACGGTGTTCCGTCGTGAGGAGCTGAACCGTATTGCGGAACTGGCGGAGCAACACGATTGGATCGTGTGTTCCGATGAAATTCATTGTGATTTGTTGCTGGATGATCTGCCACACGTTCCGTTTGCTTCGGTCTCGGAGGCTGCCGCTCAACGCAGTTGTATCTTAATGGCGCCCAGTAAGACTTGGAATATTGCGGGCTTAGGCTGTTCATTTGCAGTTATCCAGAACCCTGCCTTGCGAATGCAGTTCAGACGACAGGCGCAGGGGATTGTGCCTGAAGTGAACTTAATGGCCATTGAGGCAGCGGTGGCCGCGTACGAACATGGTGAAGCGTGGCTCGCCGAACAGATGAAGTATCTTCGGGATAATAGAGACTACATTGAACAACAAGTGGCAGACATCGACGGCTTGTCGATGCTGCACACAGAAGCGACCTTTTTGGCGTGGATTGATGCCTCGGCGTTAGGGCTTGAGAACCCGGCGGCCTATTTTGAGGAATTCGGTGTGGGAATGTCGCCGGGTCGTGACTTTGGCTGGGACCAGTTTATTCGTCTAAATTTTGGCTGTCAGCGTGCGCTGTTGGAAGAAGCCTTGGAACGTATCAAACGGGCGATAGCGCACTTGCCTAAATAATCATCTGAACTAAGAACCTAATTAATGAGAACGGCACACTATGCATGATTATGCGCGATTAACTGTGTTGGCGGGCTGGGTTGCAACCGGCACGGCTCTGTTTCTGATTGCCACCAAAGTTGTGGCGGTGATGATGACCGGTTCTTCCAGTGTGCTGGCGTCATTAACGGATTCCTTGTTGGATTTGGCGGCATCGGCGGCCAATTTATACGCGCTTAAGCTGGCGGTTCAGCCGGCGGATAAAGAACATCGGTTTGGTCATGGTAAGGCCGAAGGGCTGGCGGGCTTAGCCCAGGGGACCTTTATCTCTGGGTCATGTGTGTTATTGGTGTTGCATGCGATGGATCGAATCCTTGAGCCTCAGCCGGTGCGTCAACCGGAAATCGGAATTGTGGTGATGATCATATCGATGATTGCGACCTTGGCATTGGTGAGCTTCCAGCATTATGTGGCGAAGGTGACCGGCAGCTTGGCGATTAAAGGCGATTCATTGCATTACAAAGGCGACCTGTTGATGAATCTGGCCATTTTGGTGGCGTTAGTCCTGGCATCCTACGGATTCAACGAAGTCGATGGCTGGTTTGCTTTATGTATTGCGGTTTATATTCTCTACAGCGCCTGGTGTATTGGTAAGGAAGCGGTAAATGCCTTGATGGATACGGCTCTGGATGATGACAGTCATTACTTGATTAAAGACACGGTGATGAATCATCCGAGAGTGCATGGCATGCACGAACTTAGAACCCGCCAGTCCGGGCCAACCAAATTCATTCAGTTTCATTTGGAATTGGACGACTTTATTCCGCTGTCCGAAGCCCATCAGGTGTCGGATGAAGTGGAAGCTTCGTTGAGAGACGCCTTTCCTGATGCCGATATCCTGATCCACCAAGACCCGCAAAGTGTGGTGCGAGGCAAGTAATACATAACCATTCTTAAACGAGGCCAGTGAGTTGGCCTCGACGAGTACAGGTGGACGTTTTCAGACGTAACCGATCGAACGGTTAGTGGAGGTGTTTGGTGTCTGGACTACCGCTGAAAATGGCGACGAATCTTTTCGGCGTCTGGTTGCTCAATGATCCCTTGCTCGGTGACGATGGCGTCAATTAACTCAGGAGGGGTTACATCAAATGAGGGATTCAGGGCAGAGATGCCTTCGGGTGCAATCTGAATGCCTTGGAGTTGAGTCACTTCTTCTTCCGCCCGTTGTTCGATGGGAATGTCTTCACCGGAGTGGATGGTGAGATCGAAGGTTGAGCTTGGTGCGGCCACCATGACTTTGCAGTGATGATGACGAGCCAAAATCGCCAGGTTGTAAGTCCCTACTTTGTTGGCAACCGAGCCATCGGCGGCAATACGGTCTGCACCTACAATCACCCACTGCACTTCGTTATTCTTTAGCGTATGACCTGCCGCGCCTTCGGTAACGAGTCGGGTCGGAATGCCTGCCTGTTGAAGTTCCCAACTGGTCAATCGGGCGCCTTGTAACCAGGGACGCGTTTCTCCGGCAAAGACTTGTGCAATTTTGTTCTGGCTGAAGGCGGTTCGGATGACGCCGAGCGCTGTGCCGTGACCACCGGTGGCTAAGGCACCTGCATTACAGTGGGTATAGACGGTACTTTGCGGCTCAATCAGAGATGCTCCGTGACGACCGATGCTGTGACAAAACTCAATGTCTTGCTGGTGGATTTTGATGGCTTCTGCCACTAAGGTCGGAATCACCTGAGCATTTGGCTGCGCGGCCAAAATGGTTTTCATTTGATTCAGTGCCCACATCAGGTTGATTGCCGTGGGACGGCTCTCTGCCAATTGCTCGATGTCCTGATTAATGGCCGTGGTGTCGCCTCGGCCAAGTGCCTGTTGATGTTCAATCGCTGACAAGGCAACGCCGTAGGCGGCGGTGATGCCAATGGCTGGGGCTCCTCGGACGACCATGTCATGAATGGCTTTGGCTACGTCGGGTGCGGTGTTAAATCTCAGCCACTCGGTTTGTGCGGGTAATTTACGTTGGTCGAGTAATTCCAGGGCGGATTGACTCCATCGAATCGGGCTGAATTCTTCCGGGATAAAGCTCGTCTGTTGTTCGTTCAATAAACTGGTCATCGGGTGTGTCGGTTCTTTTACGGGTTGTATTGGTGATGTTTACGGCGATGTTTACCGGGTAACTATTACTGTTACTATTAACTGTTACTGGGCCTGAGCGCCTTCACGTTCCTGGGCGGCTTCGCTATCTTGTGTCGCGATGGCTTCCAGAGTTGCATCCAGTAATTCCGTCACTTGGTTGATGCCTTTGTTGATGACGGCTCGAATGTCATCCATAGTGATTTCGACCTCGCTTTTTCCGGCGGCTGGGTTGACCGACAGACAAATGCTGGCGTAACGGATATCGAGTTCTCGCGCTAATGCGGCTTCGGGCATGGCGGTCATACCGACAATGTCACAACCGTCACGTTCGTATTTAGTAATTTCAGCGGCAGTTTCTAATCTCGGGCCTTGGGTTACGGCATAGGTGCCGCCATCGGTCATCGGCAGGTTTAAGTGGTGGCCTTGATCTAACAGCAACTCTCTCAGACTCTCGGTAAAGGGCTGCGAGAAATCGATGTGCTGAATCGACAGCAGGTCATTACTGTTGTCTTGCTGAGAGAAGGTGTGTTCCCGTCCCCAGGTGTAATCAATGAGTTGATCGGGAATGCACAGTTGTCCGGTTGGCGCATTTTCAGT
The DNA here is from genome assembly GCF_030159995.1 of Litoribrevibacter albus. Taxonomy (NCBI): domain Bacteria; kingdom Pseudomonadati; phylum Pseudomonadota; class Gammaproteobacteria; order Oceanospirillales; family Oceanospirillaceae; genus Litoribrevibacter; species Litoribrevibacter albus. The sequence continues at coordinate 33,107 of NZ_BSNM01000006.1, forward strand.
GATACCGCCAACGGCGTTCACCGCAAAAATATCGGTCACCCCTAGTTGGTGCAGTGCATGGATGTTAGCCCGATAATTAATCTGATGCGGAGGTAAACTGTGTGGCTGGCCGTGTCGTGCCAGGAAATAGAAGGTCGTGTCTTTGTGGGCCATTTTCTGGATCTGCCCAGAAGGTGTGCCATAGGGTGTGGATAACTCGATGGTTTCCACTGCGTTGGCATTTGGAAATTGATTTAGCCCGGTTCCACCGATGACGGCTACTACACGCACAGTCTGCACCTCATTGCTTGTTAATAAACGTTAGTTGATAAGCGTTTGTTGATAAGCGCTTGTTGATAAAACGTTGGTCGATACATATTTGATTGAAAGGGCTCAGTATATCTGAAGCCTGGATACTTGGTCGTGTTCTAACGCAATTCTTTTTGATGCAAAACTTGGCTTTATGGCAGCGCTGCTATACTTGATGAATCTCTCCATCTCTTGTTTACAACATGCTGAAATCGATCTGGTCTGCGATAAGGAAATACAATGACATCGAACGTGTTAGCCGTCGAAGGCAGTAAGACACAACGGGCTGTGTTGGAACGCTTGTTTAGTATGGCGGGGATGAGCGCAAAACTGTTGGATTCGACGGAATCTCTTCAGCAGGTTTTGGAAAAAACACATTTTGATTTCATTTGTCTGGGAATGCATATTCCCGGTTCAATGAACGGCCTGGAAACATGCCGATTTATTCGGGACTTGCCGGGTTATCAATACACTCCGATTGTTCTTCTGACCACATCCGATGCGAATACCACCCAGAGTGAAGCCTTTGGGGCTGGCGTCACAGATATTTTTAATCGAAATGAAATGGCGGAACTGGCCGCGTATCTGACTCGTCATATTGAACGTCATCGTCAGATTGAAGGTCGGGTTTTGTATATTGAAGATTCGGTCAGTCAGCAATTATCGATGATGAGTTTTCTTGAAGAAACCGGCTTACAGGTAGATGCGTTTGAAAGTGGTGAAGCCGCATGGCGAGCCTTTGAGATCAATCATTATGATTTGGTCTTGACCGATATCGTGTTACCGGGAGAAATATCCGGATTGCAGTTAGTCCATAAGATACGTCGCCTTGGTGGTGAGAAAGGTGACGTTCCGATCATTGCGATTACCGGCTATGACGATTCCGTGCGCCGGATTGAGCTGTTGCAGCGCGGCGTAAACGATTATGTGTCTAAACCTGTGTTACCTCATGAAGTGATCGTTCGTGTGCGGACGCTGATCAATAACTGTCAGTTGATTACTCAATTGAAGCAACAGAATGAGACGGTTGAGCAGCAAGGGAAAAACCAGTTGGCATTCTTAGCCAGCATCAGTCATGACGTTCGCACGCCATTAAATGGCATTTTGGGAATTCTGGATCTAATTCGCTCGGACGATCTTAATAGCCAACACCAGAAGCTATTAGACGTTGCTATGCAGTCGGGAGAGCATCTGGTGTCCATTATTGATGATGTGCTTGATCTTTCGCGTGCCGAGATGGATGAGTTTGTCATCGAACAGCAGCCCTTGCAGATTAAAAACATTGCCAGGAATGTAATGCAGAATCTGAAGCCAGAAGCGGACCGAAGAAGTCTGGGGTTTACCGTTCAATACTCCAACACCATGCCTGATCTACTGCGGGGGGATCCTAAACGTCTGTATCAGGTATTGATGAACCTCATTGGTAATGCGCTTAAATTCACTGATAAAGGGCGTGTGGATGTGGATTTAGATTTCATCCCGCCAACGCTAGATCAACCACTGGGGGTGTTAAAAGGCTCGGTGCAGGATACCGGTCGGGGCATCCCTCAGGTTCAGTGTGAAAATATCTTCAATAAGTTTCAGCAAGTGGATGCGGTGGCTAGAAGTAAAGGCGGCAGCGGTCTGGGCCTGGCCATTGTCCGAACCATTGTTGAGGCTTGGGGGGGCACGGTTGGTGTTGATTCGAGATTAGGAGAAGGCACCCGATTCTGGTTTACGCTTCCGATGGAGCTGATGGAAGTAAAAGACCATCAGGATTTAACGGGACATCATGAAACGCCCTTGTTCCAAGGTGATGAACTGAAGGTGCTGGTGGTTGAAGACAACGATATCAATCGGCTGGTGACCGGAAATATGCTGGATCGTTTATCGGTTTCTTATACCATCGCAGAAAACGGCCAGGTTGCGTTGGATATGTTGGATCAGCAAGACTTTAATTTGATTCTGATGGATTGCCAAATGCCGGTGATGGATGGCTATGAAGCCTCTGCCTCTATTCGACACTCCCAGAAACCGTATGAAAACATTTATATCATTGCGCTGACTGCGTCTGCGATGATGGAAGAAGAGCGTAAATGTTATCGGGTGGGCATGAACGACTTTCTCGCCAAGCCGGTGTTGTTTGATAACTTAGTGAAAGCGATGAATAAGGCCTACCAGAGTTTATCCTAATGTTTGGGGTCTGGTAGGCGAGCAATGAGCTAACTGTTGTATGTTATGGCCTGTTCGAAGGACTGAATCGTTCAATAAGCGGTTATGTTCAATTAATGTGCCCTGACTTGAACTGAATCGATAGTGTCTGCGGTGGTATTTTTCTCTGCACTCGCCTTCTCAGGTTTAGCCGGGACTGTAGAAATTGCAGCGTTTTTAGGCATTTCAGGGCGATCAGTGTCGGGAAGTTTCTCTTTCAATAACACAACCTGACGTTCTAAATGATGGATGTGTTTGATCAGTTGTTTCACCACGCTTTCCACATCTTCTTTCGAGGCCAGAAGTGAGGTGGCGCTGTCGATATCCTGTCGGGTGATCTGTCCTCTGCTGACATCATGAACGTCCTCGCGCGTTGCCAATTGAGCCATAAGGATTTCAATGCGCGCATGATGTGTTTCCATCTGATTTTCCAGAACTTTCTGAACCGCTTTAATGGATTGCTCTTTGGCTAACGGCACCAGGTCGTCTTTGGTTGTCAGAGTGTCGACTTTCTCAGTCAGAATCGGAATGTGCGCCAATAACTCAAGATCGGCTTTGGTGGCCAAAGCCGCTAGTTCTTCGGATGTGGCCAGCGAGGTGAGATCTTCATGGGTGGCTAGTTTGTGTAGATCTTCCTGTTTTGCCAAGGCTTTCAGTTCAACCGATCGGGCCAATGGGGCCAGATCAAACTTGTCTGCCTTTTGGGATAACTCATTGAATTGTTTCTTGAGTTGGAAATCCATATGGTCGCTGGATACCGCGATTTGACTCGATAATGCGTTCAAATGAGCCAGTTTAGCGTTGTCCTTAACGTCTTTGTGGGTCGCCACGCCAGAGATCGACAGTAACCGGTCGCGGCTGAGATCGGCAGCTTTTTCTACAGAGTGCTGAGCCTGTTTCAGCACGGATTTACCGGAGTCCAGTTGTTGTTCCAGTTTCGACTGGGTTTCTTCGATGATTTGATTGGTGGATGAACGTAATTGCTGATCAACGATGGCACCACGCTCGATCAAATCGGCAGAGGTTTTTTGGGTGGACTCAATCAGTTGTTGGCTTTTCTGTTTACGTCGGTCATTGATTAATAACGCGACGCCGATGGCGGTGGTGGCCAGTTTGACGAGTGTAGACGAGGGTTTGTCTTGAGACGTAGCGGTCATGGTATTGCTCCTCACATTAACAATGCTGGGTATTTCGCTGAAGGCGAACTGGCAATACCCTGTGGTTTCAGTGCTATCTCACTACTACAATACAGCGCTTCCTACAGAGAGATTTGATTCAGTATCGATTCACTTTAATGCAAGCCATTAGAGTATGCATTCAAGAAATCTGTATCTCTGTGGATTTTATGGTACTTTAACTGGGATTTTGGATGGCCTACATACGGATACCTACATGAACAAGCCAATGATTCTGGGGGCTTTGCTTGCCTCTGCATTATTTTCTAATGTCCATGCTGCTGAGACTAAAGGTCTGGATGAGCAGATGTTGAAATGTTTTGAAATGACCGACGAACAACAGCGCATCGTTTGTTATGACGATATTTCTCGTTCGATTGCCAAAGCAAACCCTGAGAAACAAGAGTTGATCAAGAAACGTGCGGTGGCTGACTTTGGCCTGACTCATCAGGAACAAGCGAATGATGAGATGGTGATGCAAGCTGTCCGTGTTGATCGTGAGCCTGGTGGTTTGTGGTCTATTACGATGGAGAATGGTCAGGTGTGGAAGCAGACGAAAGAAGAGCGTTTCAGTTTCCAATCGGATCAACCGCAAGTGCGTATCTTCAAATTATTACTGGGCTCTTACGCATTGACGGAAGAGGGTCGCAGTAAGAAGATTCGGGTAAAACGCGTTAAGTAGTTAATTCGTAGTTAAAAGGCCGTGAAAACGGCCTTTTTTGTACTCTGTATTTTTGGGTGTGACAATAAATCAGTCCGGAAATTACAATGACGGGTCTGTTAGTTACACGTCATCCTTGAAAAACAGCAGGTTAATGACTTTACTTGGATAGAGGGTAAGCCAGCGTTAGGCGACCTTCTTTCATATTAAATTCACGAGACAACGAAGTAGGGAACATGTCGACACCTGTACTGATATGTGATGATTCTAGTTTTGCTCGTAAGCAGATGGCGAGAGCATTGCCCAGCCAATGGGATATCGAGCTTTCTTTTGCAGGTAACGGTCAAGAAGCACTAGATGCAATTAAAGAAGGTAAGGCCGATGTTTTGTTTTTGGATCTTACCATGCCGGTCTTAGATGGTTATGGCGTACTGGAAGCAATTCGTGAGCAGGATTTACCAACCATGGTGATCGTGGTGTCTGGAGATATCCAACCGGAAGCCAGGGACAGAGTGAAGCAACTTGGCGCGTTGGAATTTATTAAAAAGCCGATCACGACGGACAAAATCAACGAAATATTAACCGCATATGGAATCATTGCTTAACTATCGGGCGTAACTAGCCTGATCTGCGGAAGTATTTCAAAGAGGTATATGTGAGCGATCAAGAAGTGGAACTCAACGAAGATTTAAGAGATGTCTATCAGGAAGTGACTAACGTTGCCATGGGGCAAGCGGCAGATCGCCTAGCACGACTTTTAGATGTGTTTGTAGTATTGCCTATTCCAAATGTGAACATCATGGAAGCGGGCGAATTAGAAATGGCGTTGCATGCAGCGTCTGAAAGTGAATCTGTGTCGGCGGTTTGCCAAGGGTTCATTGGAAAGGGTGTGGCGGGTGAAGCCTTATTAATCTTTAACGATTCCAGTTTCAGCGACATCGCCAAGTTAATGAAATATGAAGGCGAAATCGATGACGCGGTTCAGCTGGAACTAGAGATGGACATTTCCAGCATCCTGATAGGGGCGTTTTTGAACGGTCTGGCTGAGCAGCTCGACATGAGTTTCAGTCAGGGCCATCCGGTGGTACTTGGGCAACACTGTGATATTAAAGATCTGATTACGGCCAACTCGGCACGTTGGAATAAAGTGCTGACTCTGGAGATTAATTACACCATTAAAGATCACAACATTAATTGCGATCTGTTGTTGTTATTTTCGGATGACTCGATCATTAGACTGAATGAAATAGCTTCTTATTTGTTGGAGTAACGGCCCTTAGCGAACTCGGGGAAAAAGGCACCAGAAGTGCTCGTAGTTGAAATATTTGTAGTTGAAATATTCGTGGTTGAAAAACTCGTAGTTGAAACATTCATTTTTAACGAAATGGGCTTGGATGTATCCGGCTTGAAAGACGTAATGCAGCTGTTGGAATAATTATGCCGTCAGAAACTAAATTAGACCTCTCCGAATTTCACTGGATGATGGATATGCTCCAAACCATTGATGTGGGTTTGGTGGTATTGAATAACAACTACCAAGTGCAAATCTGGAACAGCTTCATGGAGAATCACTCGGGGTTAGATCCTGACGCGGTGAAAGAGAAAGTGTTGTTTGATCTCTTTCCGGAAGTCCCCAGGGATTGGTTCAGCCACAAAATTGATTCAGTGTTTCAATTACACAGCCGTGCTTTTACTACATGGGAGCAACGGCCTTATGTCTTCAAGTTTAAGAATTACCGCACGATTACTGGTACCGCCGATTTCATGTACCAGAACATTTCCATTATTCCTTTGATGTCGCTGAACGGAACCGTCGATCACGTGTGTATTCTGGTCTACGACGTGACGGATGCGGCCACCAGCAAAGCCCAATTGGAACAAGCGAACAAGAAACTCGAAATATTGAGTCAGACGGATCGTCTGACCCAGCTTTATAATCGGGGGCATTGGGAAGACTGTTTGGCAAAAGAGTACCAACGTTGCCAACGCAGCCATTTGACCAGTTCCCTGATCATGTTCGATATCGATCATTTTAAGAAAGTGAACGACACCTATGGTCACCAAGCCGGGGATGAAGTGATTCGGGTGACCTCGCAAGCCTTACGGGATAACCTTCGTCAAACGGATGTAGCCGGCCGTTATGGTGGCGAAGAGTTTGGTGTGATTCTGGTGGACACCAATGCTCAGGATGCCTACGCCTTTGCTGAACGATTGAGAGAAGCCATCGAAGCGATCACGGTGAAGTATGATGGGTTGGAGATTAATTACACCATCAGTATCGGGATTTCTGAAATAGCTTCAGACCTTAATGATTATAAAACCTGGCTTGAGCGAGCGGACATTGCGCTCTACCACTGTAAACGTAATGGACGGAATTGCTCTACGGTGTACCAGATTGGTATGGACGGAGAAGGACATTAGTTTCTTTTTCTAACACCTCCGCCACAAACTCAAGAGTGTGTTAAGGTTGCTAACCGAACCAAACTTGATATCAACCCATTCCCTTAGATAGTGAACCCAGTTGCTTTGGAAGTGAGAGACGGTTCACATATTTGCTACTAACTTGATCAATACGTAATTTCCTTACTCTTACTATGCCAAGCAGAGTTGGAACAAGCCGTTTCGATTTACTGCGATGAATTGCTCTCTCTGAGCAATTTTATGGACTCATGCTTCTTATAAAAACGAAGGGTAAAGGGAATTATTCTATGACCAATCAATTTGGCTTGCGATTACCTGCTATTTTAGTGCTGTCGGGATCGCTCCTGACGGGGTGTAATCTATTTGATAGTGATAAAAAACACAGCAATGATGATTCAACAGAGAGTAAGATTCTCTCGGCTGCTTTTGGTGTGGCACCCAGTGATGCCTGTCCGGCAGGCGGGAATGCGTTTGCTGCGGGTGTAGATACTAATGGTGACAGTACGTTAGGTGATGATGAGGTTACTGAAAATCTTGTTATTTGTGACGGTCAGATCACGGAAGAAAACATTGATAGAATTATCAGTACCGTAAGTATTGGCTTTGGTGATCTGCGTTGTTCAACGGGCGGTTACTTAGTTAATTTTCAACAAAATAGCACAATCCGGGAAGAAATCGTTTGTAATGCAAACGATGCCACCGATGATGCAATTGATTTGATTTCAAGTTTCTCTGCTAATCCTGCTAACCCTGAAATTAACTCAGACGTTACTATGACGATTGCACTGTCTAGACAACCGGAAGACGGTGAAACCTTTGGTTATCGTTGGGAAAATACTACGTTATCAGAGATCATTGAAAACAATGCTGCCACTTTAACGGTTACAGCACCTGAGGCCGCAGGTGCTATTACATATCAAGCAACCATCATCAGTTCTCTGGGGCAAGAAGAAATTGCGCAGTTAACGTTGAATGTAAGAGAACAATCGGAACCTGCATCGGTCGATTCTGTAACGACGACATCTAAACAGGTATTTATTCCGTCGGGCTATGAACAACCAGAAGCACAGCCTCAGGGAGATTTTGATGGTGTCATGTTGTATGCCGGTGAATCCAGTGGTCCAAGCATATCGAGTGTTCGAGCCGCAGCATTGACTGTTCGAAAGGTCTCTGCATTTGTGGCTGAAAGACCGGTGTTGAATTCGGGGAGTAATGCGCAAGCCGTGTTGGCTAACTTTGCAAATACTGTTGCTCAAGACACTGATTATGCATTACAGAATATTTCTACTTCACAACTTGAGGCTGGAGCCATCGCACTTGGTAGTTACCAATTGGTTTCAGGAACAGAACAAACGCCGACGGATGTCGCCAATGACCTGGTACAATTGTTGGGTGTGAATAAGATCGGGGGGGTTATTACCAATTTACCTGTAGCGTTGGATTCCGAGATAGGAGAAACCAATTATCGTCTGAATATGACGGTTGTGTTCCTGGAAAATGATCCAATTGCTGAGGATGATAATAAAGTCCTTCTGTTGGTAAGTCTTGTTAATGAAACAGAGGTTGAATCGTTTGAAGGTTTGATCAGTGGCCTAACTGACGGAACCAACATTGCTGAGCCAACGGATACGACTACTGTAGGAGCAAGTACATTTACGGGTTCTTCAGTGCAAAGTAAAGCGGACTTCTTGTTTGTCATTGATAATTCCGGAAGTATGTTTGATGAACAACAGGCTGTAGCCAATGCAGCAGATGATTTCGAAGCCAGAATTAATAATTCAGGGCTGGATATCAGAATTGGTACCATCAATACGGGGAGTTACATCCTTCTGGCAGATACCAACCAGGATGGTAGTTTTACCTCAGATCTCAGCGAATTTAAAAACGATGTGATTAATCAGGGCACTGATGGTTCCAGTCGAGAAACCGGTATCTATAATGCTGAACGAGCGTTGTATTCAATTGCATTAGGCGATGTCAATGATGGCGTTGTTACCGAAGCTGGCTTTCCAAGAGCTGATGCTTCTATGTCGGTCGTCATATTAAGCGATGAGCCAAGCCAATATGAATATCGTGCAGGTGAAGAGTTTGATGTCAGTAATAACTTATTCCTTGCTCGAAATTACCGTGTGTATGCGATCGTTGAACCGGACAGTCAGTTCTTTACTAGTCAGTATGATGATCTGGCCTTGGCGAGTGGTGGCTCGGTAGCCGATATTTCAAATACTTCTAGCTTCGATGCAATCATGGATGATATCGCGACTAAGGCGGGGGCTGCTGCCAGTGCCTTCCAATTACCGCATTCACCTATTTCTGGATCTATTAAGGTGACTGTAAATGGCCTAGAAGTGACCAAAAGCAGTATCAATGGCTGGAATTACATCAGTCTATCCAATTCTGTTGTGTTTTACGGGACTTCGGTGCCTGAAGAAGGGGATATTATTGAAATTGTTTATGACTACTTAACTACAAATAACTAATCCGATATTAAGTAACGCATCCAGGATGTTCGTTACTGTCGGAAAAGCAAAAAAAGGGAAGAGCTGAGTTCTTCCCTTTTTTGTTGTAACTAGGAGAGATCTTTCATTGGCGGCACTTAGCCACCAAACACGTTCATGGCCCAGCCGATAAAGAGCACTTGGGGTACGGTAATGAGTGGTAGGAAGAGGGCGATCTTCCAGCTCTTCATGGTATCCCGAACAACCATGATCTCCGTATAGTCGGTGGCGGCGCCAGCCATCAGGAAGGTGAAACCGTTGCCGGGCGCCGCAGCTCGGGTGACCAGATCTGCTGCAATCGGCGTTGATCCTTCCGAGCACACTTCAATTACTGTGGCGGCTAACAAGGTTAGGAAGAGTCCTCCGACGCTTGCACCGAACCAGGTTTCAAAGATCTCTAATGGCACGAAGGCTCGCAATAAGGCCACTAAGACCACCCCGAACATAATCCAGCGAATAACCATCTTCGCGCCTTTCACGCCATCCCATAACATGTGCAAGGTGGCATTAGGAGAATAGTCGGCCTCTTTTATTAAACGCATCAGTTCCGGTTTGAGTTTGAAGTCGGCCGGCAAGGCTTCTTTGTTCGGGTTCATGGGTAAGGTGCCATTGAGTTCCAACCGATCAAAGATCCAACCGCTGATCCACGCAATCACCATGGAAAAAACAATAAAGGCGAGCGTCCAGGGGATACCGATTAAGCCAAACAGAATCAAGGTGAGTGTGAATGAATTCCATGGGCTGGCAATCATAAAGGCCATCACCTGCCCCAAACTGGCGCCTCGCTCATAGAGCTTCATTGCGACCATCAGAATGCCGTGGTTACACAGATCCAGTAATAAACCGGCGAGAGTCGCCCGGAAGATACCGCGTTTGGTGTGCCCGGGACCCAGCGCAGAAATCACCACTTCACGAGGAATCCGGTTTAACCAGCCCACCAGTACAATCCCAAGCAATACACCCCACCACATGGCATGCAGCATTTCGATGGAGGTCTCAATCATCGTGTTGAGCCAGTTAATTTCACTGCTTTCGGGCCAGAAAGATAATGCTAATAAACCCGCGATGAGGCTGGTGGACCCCCAGAGAATCCAATCAAAACTGGCTTTCGCATCGTCATCACAGCAACTGGACACGGTTTTATTGGCAGCGGCCTGCGAACCGCAACAGCTACCCGCCTTCGATGCTGAATGGTCGTGAGCACTGTGAGCGTGAGTTGGATGCTGGTGTTGTTCCGCCGATGCGTCCTGAGTACTACAACAGGTTTTGTCTTGGGGCGCTTTCTTGGAGGCACAGCAGCTGCTTTCGGTTGAAGGCTCTATGTCCTTCTGATCTTTTACTGTACTGCAACAGGTTTGCGTGTGATCAGTCATGGCAGCATTCTCCTTCGCTAAATCCTTCTATCAGATGACAAATGTGGTCCCCGGTTGGAATGCAGTCGGGTTGCGAGGCCCAACGATCCATTGCGTCTTCCATATGACGGTAGGTGGCCTGCATGGCTTCAATTTTTTTGGCGACCTCTGACATGCGTACCGACATGATTTCACGAACTTGAGGGCAAGGGGATTGACCTTCCGCAGCTTGTCCAAAAATAACCTGAATGTCTGGTAGCGAAAACCCTAGGGATTTGGCTTCAACAATAAAAAGAAGGCGTTTTAAGTCACTCTCGGAAAATCGTTTGTAGCCGTTGTTTGGGTCGCGCTGGGGAGTTAACAGGCCAGTGCGGACGTAATGACGTACCGTATCGGCTGTGACTCCTGCGCGTTTCGCGAGTTCTGAAACTGTCATTGTGTGCTCCTGGTATCTTGTTAGTGTATACCATAGAGCTGTGTGTAACACACAGGTCAAGCGCAGGATTCTAAAAACGATATTTTTATTATGAGCCTGACTGAAGGAAGTTTTGCCAGGCCGTTAACAGCGCCTGAAAATCTTCGAGACCACACATGGCGTGTCCCTGTTGATCATCGATCGAAAGATCATCGGGGTCCAAAGCGTATTCCTGATCATCATCAAACAGCAGATCCTCTGTTTCTGTAAAGGAATGGTCGAAAGGCTCGCCGAAGGAATGTGATGCGCCAGCAACATCATCGAAGGGATCACCTGCATTGTGCAGCTGGGTTGATCTTAGGATGGCATCTTCCTGAGTAAGCGTTAGTCGGTAGTCTTGACCTTTGAAATGAAACTCACGGCCTTGTTTATTGAGTAAGGTGTCGAGCTTGCTTAGTAATGCTTTGATTTGTTGTGCATCGTCTTTCAGGTCATGAGTAAGCCAGTCGCCGAAGGCTTCGTGTTCCATTGAACAGTGGGCAATAGGGCGATGCAATGCATCGAAACTGAATTGGTAGTCCATGTTGAGTGACTTCTTGAATGGGGTGATATTAGGCGGTTAACGATTGAAACAAGGTCAGTAGTTCCGGCGGTGGGCTGGTGAACTTTCGAGTACTGAGGTTAATCCAGCTGCCTTCCACCGAAACGGTGGCGGCCTTGATCTTCTGTTCCGAGCCGTCTTCTGTTTCGCGGATTAACCAGAAGTTATGGGCAAACTTCCAACGCTTACCTGTTTTGCTCAGGTCCACCACATCGAAGTCGACGAGGAAGGTGTCGGACATGCCGATTTCTTTACGAAAGGTGGTTTCTTCCCGAAACAGCACCGCTCCAATACCCAACTCCATGAAACGTTCCTGCGAGAACCCGTGTTCCTGAAGAAAGGTAAAGCGCACCTGAGTGGCTAAATCGTTATAGGCGGTATGACGCAAATGCTGGTTCGGATCGAGATCCGACCAGCGTGGATGAAATTCCATTTGAAACAGGGCCACAACATAGATTCCTATGAAAGCGTGAGTTAGTCATCGGCTTTGTGAATGGACAGTGGCGACCAGCTTTGGCAGGTCGGCATCACTTCCAACGTGTTCACATTGACGTGGGCCGGAGTATTGGCCACCCAAAGAATAATGTCGGCAATGTCATCCGGTGTTAGGTGCTCGGTGTTGTCGTACAGGGAGTCAGCACGATTTTCGTCGCCTTTAAAGCGCACCAAAGAAAATTCGGTTTTGGAAAAGCCCGGTTCGATGTTAGTTACCTTAACGCCAGTGCCATGTACATCAGAACGCAGATTGCGGGAGAACTGTTGAACAAAGGCTTTGGAGGCACCGTAGCAGTTACCGCCCGGGTATGGCCAATTACCCGCCATGGAGCCGACATTGATCACGTGGCCGCGCTTGCGCTCAACCATGCCCGGCAGCAAGGCACGGGTGCAGTACATCAGACCTTTGCAGTTGGTGTCGATCATGTCTTCCCAGTCGTCGAGATTGGCTTTATGGGCAGGTTCTAAGCCCAGTGCCAAGCCGGCGTTGTTAATCAGAACATCTGGCTGATTGAAGGGGGCCGGTAGTTCATAGAAGGCGTCCAGCACGCTTTGGCGCTCACGTACATCCAACGAAATGGCGTGGACGTCGGTGATTTTTGACAGTTCGTTGGCAAGTGCATCGAGGCGTTCTTTTCGTCGACCTATGATCACCAGACGGTAGCCGTCTTCGGCGAATTTCTTCGCACACGATTGTCCAAAACCGGATGTTGCACCTGTAATAATGGCTGTTTTTGACACCTGAAAACTCCTCCTGAAAATGCCCTTCTGACCACGCTCTTCTTAAAGCGCCTTTCTTACAACGCCTTTCTTGAAACGTATGACTAAAGTGTAATGATTCGCTGTCGGGAAAGACAGTTTTTTGCTGATTCAATTATCAAGGAGCAAAGACCTGAGTCGGGTGTTAACCCGAACTCAGTCTTTTTTCAGCGTACTTTAGACGAGCTCTTCAGAACAGTACTTCAGAACAGGATGCTGGTTGTATCCGATCAGTTAGTTCACCGCTTGCGAACGATCCATTGCCAGACTGTGATCACCGGCGGCCTGGTGCGATTGTCGGTGATAATGCCTTAGCTGGTGCTCTTGTTGTCGGGCCTGACTGAACGCCGAAACGCGTTTGAGGTAACCAATCACTCGGGTGCCGTAATCTATGTTCTGACTGTTGCACTTGGAACAGGCATGAAGGGTGCGCTTATCGATGTGGTCGCACTCATTACAGATGGTGATTTTGACGTTGATGCAGAAGTAATTGCAACCAGTCGCCGCCGCAATGTTATAGAGTCTGAGGTATTGCTCCGGACTGAGTGCTTCATCGAGATTGAGATGCAGCGCCGAACCGCCATCCAGATATTCGGTCAGTTCTTTACCGTGCATGATGAACTTATCCACAGCGTTACAGGCGTCGTCTTCGACCACATAGAAGTAGGAGTTGTAGCACTCGCGATTTACCAGATAACCGTCGGCTTTATCCCATTTTGCGTTTTTGACACCGAGGTTTTCGGCCGGTACGAATTCGGTGTTGAACAGGTAGCCGGTGGCTTTTTTCGCGGCCTGGTTTGCGTCATAAATTACTTTTAAGCGTTCACGCACAAAGCCTTTGTATTCTGGGTTATTGCCTGCGGTGATGCCCCGACTTTCGGCGGCTTCGGCCATGCCGTTGATACCAATGGTCAGGAACTGTTTGTTGAGAGTGATGAAGCCGGAATCGTAGACCGGCAGCATGCCATGCTCTTGGTATTCTTCCATCAGTGTTCGATAAGCCATCTGATATTTTTGAATCTTTTCGACTTCGGTTTTGAGATCCCGGCCGTCCTGCTCCAAACGGTTCATATTCAAGGTAATGACATTGATCGAGCCGGTGGCTACGCCGCCCGCGCCTAAGGTGTAAGAGAAGGTGTTGTCGGTAATTTCATTACGCAGACGGCAGCAGGACGCCAATGAATCGGCACTGTCCGACTGATAGACGAAGAAGCTGTTGCCATCAGCCATTTGTTCCGCACAGAACTGGCTGAACTCGCGATCCCGACATTGACCGTCTTCGGTGAGCATGGCCGCAGTGACCACCGGGAAGGTGAGGATAGCTTTCTTACGCTCGTCGTTGAACCAGCTCATGAAGAAACGCTGGAGTGCATCCACCGAGGACCATTGGGGTTTCCGCATGTCGCCGTTGCGATCTGGTGGAAAGACAAAGTCACCGAACATCGAATCAAAGTAATATTGATCGTAGATTGAGATGTTCCAGAAAACACTCTGGTAGCCGCGTGCCGCTGCCGGTTGGTTCAAGGCATAGACCACATGTTGGAGATGATTGGCGATGGCTTTCGGGTGCTCTTGCAGGTAGTTTTCCCCATAGTCCTGACGAGCAAAGTGATCGAAATAGGTAAGGAACTCAACCGTAGCTACTGCCCCAGCGAACTGGGCACTGATCGCAAACACCAGATTGACGAATGAACCGCAGAAAGATTCAAGATGTCTCGGTGCACCGGATTCGCCGCCCAAGCCTTTTAACCCCTCCAGTAGAAACGGATACATGGTAATGGAGGTGCAGTAAGGTTTTAGGCTGGTCTCGTCGTGGACATAGATCTCATGATCTTCGATTTGGCGTTCGTACTCTTCGGCGAGCTCTGCACCAAACAGCTGGCTGATCTGCTGTTTTATCTTGGCGCGATTGATCTGGATAATCGCGTCTTTCATTAATTCTGCTTCCAGCGTCGCGATGTTCTTATGCGTAACGTTGGCATTGGCATCGACTTTCGAGCCTTCTGCCGCGTTGTTGGCGTGAATGTACGTCTCGATAAAATCCAGTTTATCGGTGATTTGTTCTGCATTAAGCCGAAGCATAAGAAACTCCTCGTGATGTTTGAAAGACAGTCGTGTTTTGGGTGGTTGATGGCAGATGTTCCTGGAACCAATAGGTCCGGTCGTGCCATAACTCCCCCTCTTTTAATTCGATAAAGACTTGATTGGTGGTTGGACTATCCAGTCCTCCCAGATGCTCTTTCCAAGCCCCCAGTTTGACGAAATCCAGATGTGGGCGAAGAGCGCGCGAAACGTGATTGCCTCCGGAATATAAACAGGTGACCAAGCCAAACTGTTTGGCGATTCGGAGCTTGTTCCGCAACGCGGAGGCGTTCCATTCTCCGCCAAGAAAGACCACGGCAGAGATCAGCCCCCGATATTGTTTTAAATAGCTTTCAAAACGCTCATCGGTCAGTGCGTGACCTGTATTCGGATCCCAAGTGTGTTCGCTATGACAGCCCGGGCACTGAAAGGGGCAGCCATGAATGGTGAATGCGAGCGCAACGTGATTGGGTAATTCCTGAAAGACCACATCCGGTTCAGAGCAATTGAACGCTTTACTAAGAGCGACTCTTTTCGAGTGCTCCGAATCTGTGTCCCGGTAAATTAAACCGTCAGCAGAATTGTGCTGTGTTAGCGGGATGATCTGTTGGTGCGTGCTCTTTTGATTTGCAGGCAGACAATTGGCACTTGGTGTGGCATCCATTGGAATATCCGTATATTTCGTGTGTCTATATGTAGTGGTGTTTTTATTTAATGGATACTATATGTAGTGTCTTGTGATGGTGCCAGATGAATTAATTGATCTGGATCAATGTTTTAAATGCGAAAATTTGAGGCGTTGGCAAGGATGTTGATTGGCTAAAACAGCACAAAAATTAGGGGCATGACGTGGGATGTTAGACGGCGTATGGCGCAGGGGAGATTAGCCCCTGCTGCCTAGCCTTACACCGAATTGACGGATCTCTGATCTAAGGGCAGTAGGGGGAAGGTTAATGATTATTGGGGCGCAAGGCCGGTCATCGCCTGTTGGGATAATCGGGTGATCTCGGCCCATTGGCCTTGTTGAATGAGTGCGTTGGGGCAAACCCAGCTCCCACCCACGGCCATCACTGCGGCTAATGACAGGTAATTGCCTGCATTGTTGGCATTAATGCCACCGGTAGGACAGAAGCTCAATTCCGGGAAGGGGGCCGCCAGTGCATTCAGCATGGGCACGCCGCCCGCTTGTTCGGCCGGGAAGAACTTCACTTCGGTGATGCCATGTTCCATCGCCAGCATGGCTTCCGATGCCGTAGCAATACCGGGCACATAGGGCACCGGGCTGTCTTCTGCATAATGGGCCATGGCTTTGGTGATGCCAGGGCTGATTAGAAACTCGGCGCCCATGTCGAGACATTGCTCAAACTGACGCTCATTGGTCACTGTACCGGCACCAACGCAGGCGTCCGGAACTTCCTGCTTAATCAGTTTGATGGCTTCCAACCCGTGTTCGGTACGCAAAGTGATCTCTAGAAAATGGATGCCGCCGTCGACCAAGGCTTGTGCCAGAGGTACGGCGTGTTCCAGGTCGTTGATCACAATCACCGGCAAGATGGGCTTTTGCTGTGGGCTGTATTGGCTGATTAAGCCCTTAAATGACATCATCCTTGTTCCTCCCATTGAATGCTGATCGCGCCTTGACTGGTTGGCCCGACGGAATGCCGGAAGACACTGAATAACTCCCGGCCTATGCCGGTTGCATGACCTGCTGGTGGTTGAGCAAAGGGGCGGGTGCTTAGATCTGAGCTGGTGACGTTTAACTCGCCGGTGTGACAGTTCAGCTCAACCATATCCCCCTCTTCAATCTGGCTGATGGCACCCAGCTGCATTGCTTCCGGACAAACGTGCAGGGCGGCAGGTACTTTGCCTGAGGCTCCAGATAATCGGCCGTCTGTAACCAGGGCGACTTTCTGTCCTCTGTCCTGCAAAACACCGAGCAGTGGCATGAGTTTATGAAGCTCTGGCATGCCATTGGCTTTCGGGCCTTGAAAACGTACTACCGCGACAAAGTCGCCGGTCATTTGTCCATCCTGAAATGCCTGAATAAAGTCGCCTTGATCATGGAAGATCCGGGCTGGCGCATGAATGTGCCAGTGTTCTTCGGGCACCGCCGATACCTTGATGATGGCATCGCCCAGATTGCCTTTCAGGCGCTTAATTCCGCCCATTGGTGCAAACGGATCGGCGACGGTACGGATGATCTCCTTGTCGGTGCCGGTTCCGGCAGGGTGATAGCTGATGTGATCGTTCACCAACTCCGCTTTCTTTGCGTAGGCTTTTAAGCCCTGGCCTGCGACGGTTTTGACGTCTTCATGAACTAGCCCTGCGGACAACAACTCATAGATCACCCGACTGGTACCACCGGCGTGATGGAATTGATTGATATCGGCCTGACCGTTGGGGTACACCCGAGTGATTAGCGGAACCACATCGGAGAGTCGGTCAAAATCGTCTAGCGTGATATGTATCCCCGCACAACGGGCAATGGCCGTCAGGTGGATGATGAGGTTGGTTGACCCTCCGGTTGCCAGCAAGGTGACCATCGCGTTCACAATGGATCGTTCACAGACCACATCGGCAACTGGGGTGTAATGCTCGGTTAATCCGGTGATCTCTGAAACCCGGGTTGCGGCACGTTGCACAAAGGCATGACGCAGTGCTGAATCGGGGGCACAGAAGGCGGAATCCGGCAGATGTAAGCCCATCGCTTCCATCAGCATCTGATTGGTGTTGGCGGTGCCGTAGAAGGTGCAGGTGCCCGGGCTGTGGTAAGACTTGGTTTCCGAGTCCAGTAACTCTTCGTTGGTGGCTTTGCCTTCCGCAAACTTTTGACGGGTCTTGGCCTTTTCGCTGTTGCTGATGCCGCTGGGCATTGGGCCCGCAGGGACGAAAATACAAGGCAGGTGACCAAAACGCAGGGCGGCCATTAATAAACCGGGGACGATCTTGTCACAGACACCCAGGCATAAGATGCCGTCAAAGACGTTGTGCGACAGCCCCACTGCCGCCGCTAAGGCAATGGTATCGCGACTGAACAACGACAACTCCATACCGGCCTGTCCTTGAGTGATGCCATCACACATCGCCGGTACGCCACCTGCCACCTGGGCGGTATGACCTAACGGCAGTAAGGCTTGTTTGATCAGCTCCGGGTAATCTTTCAGCGGTTGATGGGCTGACAGCATGTCATTGTACGCAGTGACGATACCGATGTTGGCATTACTGTGAAGCTGTTTGAGGATGACTTTCTCGTCGTCTTCCGAGGCGGCGAAGGTGTGCGCGAGGTTAGTGCAGCTTAATTTGGATCGGTGAGGTTTTGTCTCGGCTTGTTGACGCATAAGCGACAGATAACGCTCCCGAGATACCTGACTGCGCTCGGTAATGGTGGTGGTGACTTGTTCTACAACGGGGTTCAGCGGATGGGCTGGAGTGGGACTCATGAATTGGGGCTCCAACAAAGCGTGATCGGGCAGGTGGCTTTACTTAATAAATGTTCGATGGGCAGAGTAGGGTTATCCAGATGTTGCTTCGCACGCTGGAACACCTCACGTTTGCTCTCCCCTGTGATGAGGAGATAGATCTGTTCACTGTTCAGCAAGGAGGGTAGGGTCAAACTGAGTCGGGCACCTTTACTGGCCGAGTGAACACTGATGCAGGGTTCTGAATGGGGCGCCGCCAGACCATGCTCAAGTTCGTTAGCGTCCGGAAAGAGCGAGGCAATGTGACCGTCTTCCCCCATGCCCAGCAAAACCAGATTAAAGGGCTTATGAATCGCCATCAGCGATTGATTGACGATCGCCGGGGCATCGCTGAATGGGATTTGAGGGCGCAGTGAAATCAACGACGCTTCGGAGGCTGCGTGTTGCAGTAAGGTTGACTCAATCATGGTTTGATTGCTGTCCGGGTGGCCCAGCTCAACCCAGCGTTCGTCCGACGGGCACAAGGTCACGTGATCCCAGGCCAGAGGCTGGTGGCTGAGTTCTTCATAGAGCGGTTTGGGTGTGCTGCCGCCACTGACTATGAAGCTGGCTTGTCCGTAATGTTCAATCGCACTTTTAAGGTGATCGGTGATCTGTAACGTCAGACTGTCGATCATTGCTTGATGACTGGCGAAGGTTTGTTCTTGCAGTTTCATCGGGTACCTCCTGAATACACAACGTGTGCGCTATTCATAACGAATACACTGTTCATAACGTATGTACTATTCAGCGTTCATACTGGTAATAATCAGTTTAGATGGAACGGTTATGGGCAACTAAGTTTCCAGGGACATCCCTAGTGATTTTCTTGCCAGAGACGTCCATCTCGTGCGAGTAACAAGGTTGAGGCCGCAGGCCCCCAAATGCCGCCGTGATAAAACTCCGGCCTAGAGCCACTGTGCTCCCAGGCTTTGAGAATCGGATCGATCCATTGCCAGGCGGTCAACAGTTCATCTTCCCGTAGGAACAGCGTCGGGTTGCCTTCGATGGCATCCGATAACAGGCGCTCATAGGCATCGGGTACCCGGTCTTTTCGGGCGTGTTCGGCGGTGAGGTTGAGTAATACCGGTTTGACGCTCATGCCTTTGCCGACCCGTTTCTCACAGAGCTGTAATTTAATGCCGTCGTCCGGTTGTAGACGGAAGATCAGTTTGTTGGCCATCGATGCCGGATGCTGTAATTCAAACACCGAATGCGGCACTTCTTTAAACTGGATGACGATTTCACAAGCCCGATCGGGTAGCCGTTTTCCGGTTCTTAGGTAGAAGGGCGTGCCTGCCCAGCGCCAGTTGTCGATTTCCACCTTCATTGAGACAAAGGTTTCGGTATCTGAGTGTGGATTGACTCCCGGTTCTTCACGGTAGGCCGGGGTTGGCTGTCCGTTCAGCGAGCCTTCCTGATATTGTCCTCGCACGACGTTGGCATTGATCAGTTCGCCGGTAATAGGCTTCAGTGCTTTAAGCACTTTTACTTTTTCATCACGGATGGATTCGGCATTGAGCTGAGCCGGTGGTTCCATCGCCACCATACACAAGAGTTGCAACAGGTGGTTCTGCATCATGTCCCGCATGGCGCCGGCGGCTTCATAAAAACCGGCACGTTGTTCAACCCCCAATGTTTCGGCGATGGTGATTTGAATGTGGTCTATGTAGCGTTGATTCCACTGGTGTTCAAAGATGGAATTGGCAAAACGCAACGCCAATAGGTTTTGCACGGTTTCTTTGCCCAAGTAGTGGTCGATGCGATAGATCTGTTCTTCATTGCAGTATTTATCGACCTCTTTACAGACCTCCACGGCACTTTGGTAATCCATGCCAATGGGTTTTTCCAAAACCACACGGGCCTCACCACGCAGCATTTGATGACTGTATAAGTGCTGACAAATCACGCCGTACATGTCGCTGTGGGTGGCCAGATAAAAGACTTTAGGCGTATCGGGACGATTGAGGTAATGCTTCAACGTGGTGTCGTAGCTTGCCGGATCGGTAATATCCATCTGCGCGTAGCTAAGTCGCTTAGCGAAGCTGTTCCAGGTTTCTTCATCAAATAAGTCGACGTTGAGATGTTTGATCAACGCTTTTTTGACCACTTTCAGGAAGTCTTCCCGTTCATAATTTCGGCGGGCTACCGCAATGATTCGCCCCTCCGGATGAATACGCTGGTCGAGGTGAAGGCAGTAGAGTGACGGAATTAATTTGCGCAAGGATAGGTCACCCGCTGCACCAAATAGAATAAGTTCGAATGCTGTTGTAGAGTCTGACATCATGTCTCCTACCTGAGTCCTATGCGTGTCTGTCATTGGAGTTTGTTTTTATTCGTTGTCAGAGAAATACCAATAAATCCATGAGGTTATCTCTCGTTTGATGCTACCTGTGTCCTTTGTTTGTCTCTGTTAAGTTTAGATGAAGATCAGCCCTGCCGACGTGTCTTAGACTCTTAGATGGGCGTTTTATCCCATCTCAAAGCATCCTCAGGGTTTCATTATTCAATTTTTGTACCCAGTATCTTTTGTGACGTTCTCAGCGTTAAAGTTCTTTGGCTTGGTCGTTTTTTTGATCGGGTCTTTTTGTTCGCATTACTATGCCAGCGTTTTTAGCGGACTGTCGAATCTTTTGAGAGAACGTAAGAGTTGTGAAATGATTAAAAAGTGATCTGGATCAATGGCGTCTTTCATACTTCTCTATTAACCTAGTAAAACAGTCAGGTATGCGAGTGCAAGCAATGGCGACAATTACCCCTCTCTGTATGCTTCGTTGCTTTGTACGAAAGCTGGTACCTCACTTGTCATTTTCTAACCCTCCTTTGCCCTTATGGATTCATACGGGCATTTTTTTTGTACTTCTGTTATGCGTTCAGTTCTCTCTTGTGGGTTCTGTGGACAGCTACGCTGAGCCTCTGAAATTCGGTATTAATACGGCGGAAGGTGGCCTCGTGAAGCCTCGCTATCAGGCAGCACTGGAGCGTTGGTTGCTCGATCAGGGCTGTAAAGCGGACGTGGTGGCGCAGCTTGATGGCGCACAAGGGGATTTGGTGTTTGATGTCCGTGCGGATCGTCAGGGTTCGGCTTTGCAGGATGCGCCTTTACTCGTGCCAATAGAATTGACGTCTGAAGATTTGGACAGTGTTTGGGTCATTCGCCGCACGGCGTTGGGCGGGGGAATAGAAAGTCTCATCGGTGAACGAGTAGCTCTGTTGTCAGAACTTTCCCTCATCGGTTATCAGCGTCCGTTGGCTCAGCTGGCAATGCTAGGGGTCACTAAGGATCAGCTAACTGTGTTGCACTCTGATCAGTATCAGGGGGTGATGACACTGTTGTTGCATGGCGATGTCTTTGCGGCCGCGATACCCAGAGTGTTTGCACAACGGTGGTTGGAGTCCAATGGGTTGGCGATTCTGTATGAACCCATGTCTACTAAAGGTGAATCTAGGGTTACGAAAGGTGATCCTGGAGCTATGAAAGGTGATCCTGGGGCCACGAAAGAAACTCAAGCTTTGCAGGTGGGTATTTGGGCGACACCCTCATCATTCAACCGTGGTGGGGCTGTGTTGGCGAACTATGAAACCTGTGTTCAGGCATTGACTGGGGTACGGCGCTCAGGGCGTCGTGATCTTAAAATGCGGTTGTTTCCGGAGTGGGTGACCGGATTCACTGTAGATAGTCTCCTAAGCAATAACAGGTAACATTTTGATAACGAACTGTTGCTAAGAGATGCTTGTTGATTACTTCATTAAGGTTCACACTAAAAGTTGTATGAAATTTAATCAGTGGAGTGCGTTATGGCAGTGAGTTTTAATACCGGAGCTCAACAAGCTGCGTTTGCTCAGAATCGGATTCAGAATGACCCAAGCCAGAACTTTCAGCGAATTGGCTCGGGCAGTCGGATTAATTCGGCGGCCGATGATGCGGCGGGCATTGCCATCAGTACCCGCTTCGATGCCTCCATCTCTGGTTCAGAGCAGGCCATTCGTAACAGTAACGATGCCATCTCCTTGTCTCAAACGGCAGAGGGGGCGGTGAGTTCGGTGCGTGATGATTTGCAGCGAATTCGTGAGTTGTCAGTGCAGTCTGCAAACGGCACTTTGTCGGATACCGACCGACAAGGGTTACAGGCCGAAGTAAATCAGCTGGTGGAAAACATTTCCAGCACCATTGAAGACAGTAACTTCAACGGTATTTCTTTGCTTAATAATGACAGTGATCTGCAGTTTCAGGTTGGCCCGAATGCCGATGATCAATTAGGTGTGAGTGGTAATAATCTCCAGCAAGCGTTGGAAGACCTTGGTATCGCGGATATTGATATTTCTACTCAGAGCGGTGCAGTGTCGGCCATTGGTTTGGCAGACGATGCGTTAGACGCTACTAATGAGACGGCAGCGAATCTTGGAGCAACCCAGAATCGTATCGAATCCACCATCAGTAACTTACAGGTGAATGTGGAAAATGAAGCCGCAGCGAACAGTCGAATTGCTGATGCAGATTTAGCCAAAGAGATCTCTGAACTTGCGGCGAAATTGGTTAAGGAACAGGCACAAACCTCTGTTCAATCCCAGGCCAATGACAATCTCAAGATTATGTTGAGATTATTCGAGGCGTGACTTCGCTTTGAAAAAAGCAGTCCGCCGTGAAATAAGTTACTCACATAGGGTGTGGATAACTGTGTTGGTAAGCTTTTCACTACTCTCCTAAAGCCCGTCGTTACGGGCTTTTTTGTGCCTGACGCTTTTCTGTTCAGCTATTCCTGATCGGTTGATAAACGATCATTTTGACAGTCCTTTCTTTCTCCTTTTTTGTCGAAATCGCCCCCTCTTGGTGCAAATTGTATGCCTGGGTATAGAAAGTGTTACAGAGTGCAAATTTTGATCTTTATTTTTGTGCGCTGGTCTACACTTTTTGAACAAATACAAGGAGAAAAGGCTTATGGATAGAGTAGTCAAAATCAAAATTATCATACCGATTAATGATGCTTCTTATAACGAGGAATTGAGAGAAGTCGCACTGCAAGTTGCTCCGCCCGATATGGATATCGATGTGGACAATATTAAAGCCGGAAATTCGTCTATAGAAAGCCGTTGGGATCGTATGACCAACGCACCTCACGTCGTTGAGGCCGTCGTTCAGGCTGAGCGTGATGGCTATGACGGCGTATTTGTTTCGGATTTTGATTTCTGCGGCGTCGAAGAAGCTCGAGAGGTGGTCAGTATTCCGGTGATCGGTGGCTTCAGGCCCAGTGTCTTTACGGCGATGGCTTTGGGCGATAAGTTTTCCATTCTCACCATTACCGATTCCGTTCGGGATTTACAGGCCTCCCATCTTGGGTTGTTTGGCATAGAGCGTACAAAGTTAGCCTCGATTATCCCTATCAATTTATCGGTACATGAACTCACCAACAGAGAGTCTGTCATAGAAAAAGCGGTTGTATGCAGTAAGTCCGCTATTGAGGACCATAAGGCCAGTGCGATTTTGTTTGGTTGTACCGGATTTATGTGCATTGCTGCCGAGGTTAAACGCCGGCTGTTGAGTTCCTATGGATACGATGTGCCAGTGATCGATCCGAACCATGCCGCGGTCTCGTTCTTGAATTTATTGGTCAGAAATCAGCTTTCCCAAAGTAGAACTACTTATCTTCCTCCTTCAAATAGGTAACCAACTTTTAAAGGGAATTTAGTCATGACGCAATCCAACATTATACCTTTAGGGGTATCACCAGGCCGTAAAATGTATGCCTTATTGAAACTTTTCAAGCAAGGCTTCTTTGCGCTTGAGGAACGGAAAAACCTATCTTTACGAGACTCCAGCTCCGATTGGATACGATGTGCTCATCAGTCGATCGGTGTCTGTAACCGGAAAACAAATGATTCTACGGATCGGGTGCTTTATATGTCGTCTTCTTCAAGACGAAAATACTTCAAGCGTTCGCTTAATTTGATGGAATCGCTGATGGGCAGCCGGGATCAATTTTCGCTTTCTAACGGTGAATTCAGAATTTCGGGTAAAGGAGATGAGGGCACGGATATATTGTCTTCGGATCAAATTAAGGGCGAGTATTATTTTCCGTTTGCGTTTTATGAAAATAATGAGCTCAAGGGCGGTGCCTATTTGAACTTCAAATCCATTGGCGATTCGAAGCAGGTTGAGCATTTATCGAGCAAAGGTATTACCGAGTTCCACACCGGGGGCTGTTTTTTTGGCTCTACCATGGTCGGTATCGATCAGTTTGGTAAAGAGCATTCGTTGACCAACCCTCATTATCAAATCCCGGACAATGTAACCATTGTCTCGATCGTTGCTCAACCTGATCTTCATCCTGATGAGGTGTTGACCCGGGAGTCACTTAAAAACTTTGTGGTTCTGCTCAAATGCCTTGCGAAAGATGGTCAACCTATCCTGAATTATCACCTTCCTGAAGATAACTATCTTCTTTATGCCTTGAATTGGTACGCTCACGGTGCGCTGTCAGACAATGCATTTCATGAGTATGTGGCACATGTGCGGCAACGAAGCGCTGACATGCGGACGTTTTTATCTGAGTTGGCGGACGCCCAGGGAATCACAGTGGTTTACCGGAGCAGTCTGGAATCTTTGAATTTCCGGTCCTATGACTCTCACCGGTTTTTAGCGGAGTTGGTGTCGGATTATGGGTTGTCAGGCGTATCTGACCTGACTCTTCCTGATAAATTATTACCTCTTTTTAAAGATCGATTGCTATTTTGTGGTAGCTCCGAGGCGAAGACCCTTTGGCATGAAGCCCTCAATACAGAATGTGAATCCATCAAACATTTCAATTCTCTGTTGGACTTAAATTACATTGATTACAGCGCAAGTCTGGCTTTGAGTGTTGTAAGTTCTGAGGATTCCCGGGTCTGTTCTTTATTGCCTCTGCAAGAAGCGCCTGTGGTGCACTTCTATAAAAAGCTGTTTGCAAACAGTTTGCCTAATAAAGAGCTTTTGTATATTCAGTGGTTGCCACCGTTCTTGGTGCATATCGAAGATTTCCAGGAAAGAGCGTTTTATATTTCTGACTACCTGGATTTACTGTCGGAAGTCAGCCTTACGTTCTTTATTCGGGAATGTTTTATGTTAACGGCCAGCCAGGTGGATTTAAGAAGTGATCTAAACGTGAATTATGAATCGTTTTTGAAATCCATCATTGCTTAACTTTCGAGGTTATCTGGATTCGGCTTAAAAGTGCCTGAATCCAGATGCACTGCATTCAAACGAGTGGTCTAACATACGGCTTTTATAAATAACTCCTCTTGGCAACATTAGCTCTGGATAGGGCATTCCGATTAACTGGGTCACTTCCATCAAGACAGAGGAACCGGCTTATATTACAGAAGAGAAAACGGACTGACGCTTCGTGGTGGCATTCTTGCTACGTTGGTGCTTAACTCAGAATCGGTGCTTAACTCAGAATCGGTGCTTAACTCAGAAGTTTGTAGCCTTCATGGCTGGACAGTTGGCAGAAGTCCGTTTACTTTGAGTTTCGTTAATTGTGTGCTGTGAATATAGCGAATACGCTTAATGTGGACGCAATGTCCTCCGATACGTGTTTTGATAAGGAAGTTAGCCAGTGTCTTGTCTCTCGACAAAGTTTCGTAGCCCCTTGTTTTCTGAAACAGTGTTCCGTAACTCCTTGTTTCGTAGAACCTTGTTTTGTTTGATCTGGTCTCAGCCAATGATCAGTCATGCAGAGCAACCCTCGGGGGATGTCTTCGATCAGCTCGAAGAAGAAATTAAATGGTTACAGGAAGAGGTGTATGTCACCACGGCAACCAAGACTCGTGAGACGTTAAAAAAGAGCGGTTCAACAATTTCTGTCATTACCGCTGAAGACCTCAAAGCGATGGGCGCGAGAACTCTCTATGACGCGTTAAAGCGCCTTCCGGGATTTGGCGTCAGTCAGTTCAATATGGGGATGTCGTCGGTCGAAGTTCGGGGGGTAAAAACCGACTTTGCAGAGAAAGTGTTGTTTCTCATCAACGGTCATCCCATCAACAGTAACTTGGCCAATGGCGGCGCAAATTCAGCGTTCAATGAATTTATTGTGGATGATATTCGACACGTTGAAGTTATTCGTGGTCCGGGCTCTGCATTGTATGGCACGAACGCTTTTGTAGCGGTGATCAATATCATTACCAAGCAAGCTGAGGATATCTCGGGCACAGACATTACGGCCGGTGTAGGCAGTGATGACACTAAAAAAGCCAACGTCCAGTTCGGACATCAGTCAGATAACTTTTCTCTTGCGGGTAATTTTCATGCCAGTGATACCCATGGTTTTGATGAATATGTCCGTTCTGATTCTATCGGGCAGGCCGATAATGTGGATTACTGGCAGAAACGTTATGAAGGCAGTTTGAATTTCCAGGCGGGAGACGTTTCAGGGCAGGCTCGCTACCTGCGTCGTGAGAGCGGTAGTTACCTGGGGGCCAACAACGTTTTGAGCAATAAGTCGGATCAGGAATACATCGATTATTTCTTCGAATTAGCCTACAGCAAAGCTCTTTCGACTCAATTCAATTTCAATATCAAAACCTACTTTGATCATTTTCAATTCGATAACACCTGGGAATTGATGCCAGCAGGATCTGATGGTTTTCCAGATGGCTTTATCGTTCGCAGCCCTGTGAAACACGATATGACGGGCATAGAAACGCAAGTGGATCTCCAGCTTACTGAACAGAACAAGGTGTTGATCGGGGCTATGTATGAGCGCCAGAGTCAGTACGATGTCGCTTTCTGGTCAAATGATGGGACAGGGTCTTTGGTCGATGTTTCCGAAGATAGGAACTGGAATGGCAGTCATAACAGAGACATCAATGCCGTTTATTTTCAGGACATTTGGGATGCACTCGACTCGTTACGCTTCATTTTAGGGGTGCGATATGACCACTACAGTGATTTTGGTGATACGTGGAATCCAAGGGCGAGTGTGACCTGGTCGGTAAAAGAAAATCTACGTGTGATTGCGAGTTATGGTTCTGCCTTCAGGGCACCTACGTTTGGGGAATTGTATAACATCAATAATCCCTCCGTGGTGGGCAATCCCAATGTGAACCCAGAGGAAATACAGACCTATGAGATCGGTATTCGAGGGGAACTCTCGCGTAAATCGTCTTATGGCATTACCTACTTTGAGAACAAAATTGAAGATTTGATTGCTCCTCGACCTACCGAAACGGCCGTAAATACTTCTGACAATGTTGGGGAACTGAAAGTGACGGGGGTTGAGTTAGAAATGTCTCAGCGTTTACCGGATGGTTCTGTATTGTCGGGTAACTACACCTATCAACATCCGATCAATCAAGTCTCCAATGAGCGTGTGGCCGATGTCCCTTTGCATAGAGCAAATGTGTCGTTCAATTACTTCATTTCTGAACGTGTATCCCTCTATACCAGTGCAATGTATAAAGGCGAAACGATTCGGGCTTCTGGAGATAGCAGAGACGATGTCGACGACTATATTACCGTCGATCTGGCATTACTGGTTCAGAATGTGTTGATTGAGAATCTAGAAGTAAAAGCCTCTGCGTATAACCTATTCAATACCGATTACCAAGACCCAAGCCCGATGGACGTCATGATCTCTGATTACCCTAAGAACGGCGTTAACCTGATGTTGGAAGCTACTTATACTCTGGACTAATTATTTAGTTGAGCTTATTTAGTTGGACTGATTTAGCGGGATTTATTGGTCTGAACTGATTCAGCTGAATCTGTGTATTTGGGCGTGTTTCGTATTGGCGTGTTCCGTATTGGCGTGGTACGACTGGACTAGCGTGACTGGACTGACGTAATAATCGGATTACTCTTCGGTACTACTCCAACAGCTCATTCACGCTGTCCAGCGCCTGATAGTTCAAGGTGAGTTGATACTGTTTGACCTTCTCAAGATTGACACTGATGTAACTGCCCACCGGGTGGTGGATTTTGTTACTTTGTATTTGATGATTTTGTTGTATCAATACCGCCGCTTGCCTGCCAATGGTAGGTAAGTCTGCGCTGATGGTGAAGGTTGCGCCTAACTTGCTGAAGAAACGATGAGTCGAGAACACCGGCAGCGCGTTCTGATCGGCTATCTGAAGCAGTTGTTTGGCTTGTTCCGATGACGATAAGGTCACCGGATCTGATATGAGCCAGAGGGCTTGAGCGCTTGAAGCCAATTCGGTGACTTGCTCTTTGAGCAATCTGGAATCCTGTGTTTTAACGGCAACCAATGTTAATCCCAGTTCACGAGCTGCTGCTTTCGCTTCGTTGATCAGCGCTTGATTTGTTTGACTGTAAATAACGCCGATGGTGGTAATTTCCGGGAAGAAATATTTGAACATAGCCAGCTGGGACGCTGCGGCTACGTCACTGGCAATGCCTGAAATACCCTGTTGTCCCTGAAAACGCTGCCAGTTCAGAACCGAACTGAAAACGATATTCTGGTCTGGTGCGATGGTGTCTATGCTGCCCAATGCTTTTGCTCCAATGCAGTAGATGCGATCGTAGTTACCTGAGTTTAAAGCCGCTTGCAGTCGCCCGATAGGGTTGTCCTCGTTGAAAAGATCAATGGCTAGATAGGCGTCTTTACCTACTTGTTCCGCGAAGGTTTGCTCTGCAATTCTGTATCTTTCCACCCGCGAATTTGAATTCACCAAAAGGATTCTTTGTGAGGCGGTACTTGCTACGGATGAGGTCGATGGCTTGACTCCACTGTCTGCTGAATCTCTCAGGGCGGCTGTTTGGCATCCTTGAAGAAATACGAACACAGTGAGCAGTAGCAGGGACTTCAGCGTTGCACTTAAACGCATAACCCTTTGAGTCTGGCGCTCTATCGTTATTCGGCGCTGTATCGTTATTCGGCGCTGTATCGTTATTCGGCGCGGAATGGTCATTCGGCATAGTAACATCATGGCTTCTTGCCTCCTTGCTGTTTCTCTTTGAGCTTGTTGCTCGGGGCGAGAGAAACGGCGTCTTTAACTTGCATCCAGCTGTCCAAACCAATCAGTGAAAGGGAAATCTTTCCTGTTTGGCTTTGCCCCATTTGTTCTATTACATGAATTAATCGTGCAGTTTCAGGTGAACTCTGTTTTGGTGTTACCACCAGAATACGCATCAGCGGAGCGCTGAGCCCCAGCACTTCCAATTGCTGATGTTGGTTTTGGTATAAGCGTTGTAACTGAAGCAAACTGTCTTCGGTGCTGAGGGCCGCTTGTGCCATGCCAAAGCCAACGGATAATAAGGCATCAAGATCCTTGGGTACGCTTAACAGTTTAGATCGTGTAATGTCTTTGTACCTGGAAAGTCCGGTCTTATTGAGGATATTGTCCAGGACTGAGTTGCTGTAGGCAGAACTCCCTGTCGAAGCGACAATCAGTTCAGAAGGTGGTGTAGAAAGATGATCTTTATGAATCACCAGCAACTTCTTGTAGTAGGGCGTGTTGTTTTTGATTCCAACAAGTTGAGCTGTCAGTTCTGCTTTGTTGATCAGTGAATCAAACAGCCAACTGGACATCATAAATACGGAGTCAGTTTCTGTCGCAGTCAGGCTTGAGAAAATGTCCCGATCTGTTACCGGCTGGAACTGATAATTACCCCGTTGCACCAGAAACTGATCGAGTTTCTGCTTTAATGTAGAGTTACGACTTATGGTGATCTCTGGGTCGTAAAAATAGATGGGCGTCAGCTTTTCATCAGATGCGGCAATCCCCGAGACGAGCAATAAGAGACTCGTGACTAGGGGCCTTAGCCATTTGTGACGTACAAATAAATGCATGAAAAGTTGATTATCCCACAAATTTTCTATATTACTTTTGGTAAGTGGTTGTACCGTAAGTGCTTTTTCTTAGAAAGAAAAGTTATCACGAACGAGTATAGACCATCTTACAACTGGGTTGGATTTAAAAGGTGGTTTTAGAATGGCTAAAGAATACATTCTATGTGTGGATGATGATAGAACCATTCTCATGAGTTTACGGGCCCAGCTAAAACGGCAATACGGTGAGCGCTATTCATACGAGATTGCAGAGAGTGCTGAAGAAGCCTGGGAAATTATTGAAGATGCGTTTGCTGATGGCGATAAGGTCGATGTGGTGATTTCGGATTGGTTGATGCCGGAAGTAAAGGGCGACCAATTTTTGATAGATTTACATGGAAAGTACCCTGAGATTATCAAAATCATGCTCACAGGGCAGGCGGATCAAGTGGCGATTGAGCGATCGGAAAGAGATGCTAATCTGGCCGCGTGCTTTTCAAAACCCTGGACTGTCGCAGATATTGCTGAAGCCATAGAGCACGCCAAGCTGGAAAAGATCGCCTGAAGTTCATATGCTAGGGGACTGACATTTCAGGGACGGTTGAAGGTATGGAGCAGACCCCCTCGGTTGTAACATCCGATTTCAAAGTTAAGAACGGAATTCGAAAACGCTTTTCCCTGGCAATGGTGTGTTTGGTGCTGGTCGTTTCCGTATTGCTGGCGGCGTTTCAGGTCACCAGTCAATCGAGGCTGCTGGAAGCCGAGATGGATAAGCGGGTCTCTCTGATGCAGGAAAACTTGCAACGTAGAGCCCTGTCGTTAGCCAATCAATTGCGACGTCTCACCGAAGACGAAATCGCATCATACAATCTTTATTACCTTGCAAATGAATTACGTCAGTTGGTGCTGAATCATCCTGATCTTGAAATGGCGGTTCTGATTGATCGAAACAACAAAGTGGTTTTGCACACCTCTGATCGTTTCTTACAGCAAAAAGAATATCAGCCACCGGCATCCCGGTTTCATCAAAAAATTCTTCTGGATCATTTCGCTGATGATTCATCGGTTGAAGATATTTTGTCCTCAACTCGTGTTCAGAAATACACGCACTGGCTGGATTATCACATACCCATTTTCATCGGCACGAAACGTTGGGGGGAAATGGTTCTGAGCTTCTCTTTACAACAATTGAATGATGAAATCAGTCGTTCTCAAGATGAAATTGCCCAGAGCATTAAAAATATCACTTTAAAGACCTTTGCCATTGTATTGTTTGTGCTCTTGGTGATTTACCTGGTGATTTCTCAGTTATCACAACGCTTGAGTGCCCCTTTGATTCATCTGACCCATTACGCCAAGCAAATAGCGGATGGGAATTTTTCAATAGGTTCTCAACTGCCAAAAGGTAAAGAAGATGAAGTGGGCATGTTGTCCGATAGCTTCATTGAAATGGCGAATCGACTCAAAAAATCCTATGAGCAGTTAGAAGACTATAACCTGACTCTTGAAAAGAAAGTTGAGGACAGAACCCGGGAGCTGGCGGACAGTCAGCAGCAGCTGATTCATTCAGAGAAAATGGCGGCCCTTGGGTTATTGATTGCGAGTATTGCTCACGAGATTAATACGCCATTGGGGGCGATTCAGGCATCGTCGGAGAATGCTGGCAAAGGCTATGCGAACTTCATGGGTAATCTGGCTCAATTGGTGGAGTCCAGTACGGATGTGGATAAAGCTTTTTTTACCCAGTTGCTGCTAAATTCAAAGATTCAATCAACCATGACGACTCGTGAAGAGCGGAAAATTCGTAGGCAAATTGAAGCGACTCTTGAAGAACATAACATTCAGGACGCAGAAGAAATCGCATTATTGTTTGCAGAAATGGGGCTTCAAGAATCACTGGACTCATTACTTCCTTATTTGGAAACGCATAACGCGCTGGATATGGTTCAGAGTGCCTACCAGTTATTCAGTATTCATGCCGGGCTGAACACCATTAATACGGCCACGGCTCGTGCCTCCAAGGTCGTGTTTGCGTTGAAACATTTCTCTCATAAAGAAAGCAGTGGTGATAAAGTCCTAACGGACGTTAACCAGGGGCTGGAAACCGTTCTTGAGTTGTATCGGGGCTTGTTTAAGCAAGGGTGTGAGGTTATTCGAAACTTTGGTGAGCTTCCTGAGGTTCTGTGCTATTCGGACGAGCTGAATCAGGTCTGGACCAACCTTATTCATAATGCGCTGCAGGCGATGGACAATAAGGGTAAGTTGGAAATTGCCTCCTATGTGGAGAGTCAGCAGGACAAAGAGTCCATTGTTGTGACGATCACGGATAACGGACCTGGTATTCCCGAACATCTGACCCATCGAGTCTGGGAGTCGTTTTTTACCACTAAGCCAGCCGGTGAAGGCAGTGGATTAGGCTTAGGTATTTGTAAGCGAATTGTGGAAAAACACTTAGGTGAGCTGAGCTTTGAGAGTGAGCCAGGTAAGACCCAATTTATCGTTCGTTTGCCTGTGACGAGTTGAGCCTCTTTCGGTCTGGCTGTGAAGCTCGCTGTGACGCGGGTAGTGGTACTCTATCCTCAGGCGAGTAATGGCGTATACTGATAGTATTCCTCGTCGCAAATGCCATTAGGCTGGGGGTGACTCATGAATCGGGATACCAAACAAGAAGTGGATGCGATTGTTGAATTGGCTGCTGAAACCATTAATGAAGTGACCAATAAGTACAATGCTGATCAGCAATTGGTGTTAGAGCGCCTGCTCAGAAAAATTGGCTATCTTGCGGGACTCGGTGGTTTTGATCTGGGCGAATTGGAAGCAAGTCTGGATGATGGCTTTCAGCAAGGTGAAAATCAAATTCTCGATCATTTAGAGAGTATTTTCGGTTCAGGATCATCATACGATTCATAGTGCTCTGTGTTCATTCTTCAATGTCGTTAGAACATACTCAGAGTACGACGGATAAAAGCGTCAACTGCATAACGTGTTGTAGAACAAGAATAATAATCAACTCAAGCAAATCATAGGAACACTCGGTCTGAGTGGGGTGGTTGGGTTTGCTTATACATGTCAGGTCAACAAGCCTGACACACTCAGGGATATGTCATGTTTGATCGTTACCTTTCTTTTATTGAGCGGAACCATCGCTGGGTGGTTCTCTGGACTCTGATTATCAGTGTGTTTATTGCATCGGGTATGACCCGGCTGGGGTTAAGTTCTGATTTTCGGATCTACTTCAGTGATGACAATCCTCAGTTAAAGACCTTCGATGCCTTGGAGGAGCAGTTCTCCAAGATGGATAATCTTTGGATGTATTTGGAATCCGAACACGCATCACTTTTTGAACCGGAAAATTTATCACTGTTGGAAAAACTGACGGAGGACGCTTGGCAATTACCCTATGTGATTCGGGTGTCTTCGTTGAGTAACTATCAACATACGCAGGTGGAAGGCGATGAATTGTGGGTCAATTTCTTAGTTGAAGACGCCGAGTCGCTGTCTTCGGCGGATCTTGAGAAAATTCGGGCGATTGCAGGTTCAGAACCTTCGTTAAAGAACAATGTCATTGGCCCCACGGGGCAGGCCGCCTTAATTCAGCTCCGCCTCGCATTACCTGATGAGGGGCAGGGACGAATTGAGGCCGGTCAGGAACATCTGGCGAAAACACGGGCCTTGATCAACGAATATCGTGCTCAATACCCCAAGATTCAATTCCTGCTGGCCGGATCGGTGGTGTCTAACGTTACCATGCAAGAGGCGGTGGCTCAGGATTTAGGTTCACTCGCCATCGTCAGCTATTTAATGCTGCTGGTGGTCTTGTGGTTACTGCTTCGCAGTGTCTTCGGCATGATCATTTCGCTGGGCGTTATTTCCTTGTCTTCGTTAGGGACGATGGGCTTTTTCGGTTGGATAGGTACGACTTTAGCACCCGTTGCGGGGTTTGTGCTGACGGCCATTATGACCTTAGCCATTGCCGACTCGGTACACCTGTTGGTCAGTTACTTCCAACAGCTTGGCGATGGAAAACCTAAACAGCAGGCCATCCGGGAGAGCTTACGAATTAATCTCGGGCCGGTGTTCATTACCAGTCTCACCACCATTATTGGTGTTCTGTGTCTCAATAGCAGTGATTCGCCGCCGTATCAGGATCTTGGAAACATGATTGCGGTGGGTGTGTTCATGGCGTGGTTATTATCAATGACGTTAACTCCGGCGTTGTTGGTTTGGTTGCCTGAACCAGTGAATCATTCCGATGAATCCCGACAGTCGGTGGGCATTCAGCAACGCTGGTTGTTGGCATTGGCGGAACAAGTGATTCGTCGCCCTCTGGTCTGGTTCCTTGGCTTTGGTGTGGTTGTATTGTTGCTTTGTTATAGCGTTTCTTTCAACAAGCTCAGTGAAAGCTGGCATGAATACTATGATGAAACCTTTGAAGTGAGAAAGGCCGTCGACCGAATCAATGAAACCATTGGCGGCAATAACCTGATGGAATTCAGTATCGAAACTGGGGTTGCGGAAGGCATATACGAACCCGACTATATGACCAAGCTTGCTGAGTTTACCGATTGGTTACGACTGCAGCCTGGAGTGGCACATGTTTATTCGCTTTCAGACACGGTAAAACGATTAAATCGGGATCTGAACCAGGGGCAGGCATCCTTCTATCGGATTCCTGAGTCTCGGGAAATGATTGCCCAGCAGATGCTCTTATACGAATTGTCTTTGCCTATGGGACTGGGTTTGGAAGACACCATTGATATTGACCGCTCTGCAAGCCGGGTGGGCGTGACATTAAAGAAAATGGATTCCGAAAGTATTATCGCCATTGAGCAGAACGCAGGCGCCTGGTTGAGAGCGAATGCACCAGAGCTGGTGGAGATTGAAGGCACCAGCTACGCGGTGATTTTTGCTCACATTGTCCATCGTAATGTGGTGAGTTTGGTGATTGGCACTATGATCGCGATGTTGGTGATCTGTGTGGTGTTGATGGTCTCGTTGAAGTCGATCAAGCTGGGTTTGCTTAGCCTGATTCCCAATATTGCGCCTGCAGCACTGGCGTATGGCATTTGGGGAATGACTGAAGGGTATATTGATACGGCAGTGGCGGTGGTGATGTGCATCAGCCTCGGGGTGGTGGTTGATGATACGGTGCACTTTATGAGTAAGTATCTGAGAGCCCGAAGAGAGCATGGTATGTCTGCGCCTGAAGCGGTTCGTTACGCTTTTCGAACGGTAGCGGTGGCATTGTTAATCACAACAGTAACACTGGTTGCGGGCTTCTCCGTAATGATGTTTTCCCATTTTACGCCAAGTGTCGCCACCGGAACCTTGATGGCGTTGACTCTGGCATTAGCCTTGGTGGTGGACTTCCTTTTCTTACCTGCATTACTGTTACTGTTCGATAAGATGTCGTACTATCAGCTACACACTGAACATGTATCGTCGGACGAGGTGCCAGAGGTACTTTCGAACGATGACAAGCCGCGTGACGCAAGGTCACGTCCTGAAATAAATAACAAGGTAGTTCATGACGGATCAGACAAGTTATACCGATGACGGTATCGAACGCTTCTCCTTGAGTGAGTACACGGAGAAAGCGTATCTTGATTATTCCATGTACGTAATTCTCGATCGGGCTTTGCCGCACATTGGTGACGGCTTGAAGCCCGTTCAGCGAAGAATTATTTACGCCATGTCCGAGCTGGGTCTGAAAGCCACAGCCAAATACAAGAAATCTGCCAGAACCGTGGGCGACGTGTTGGGTAAATTCCATCCGCACGGAGACAGCGCTTGTTACGAAGCTATGGTGTTGATGGCGCAGCCGTTCTCCTATCGCTATCCGCTGGTGGATGGTCAAGGAAACTGGGGCTCGGCGGACGATCCTAAGTCGTTTGCGGCGATGCGTTATACCGAAGCGAAGTTGGCCAAATACGCTGAAGTGTTGCTGTCTGAATTAGGGCAGGGAACCGTCGATATGGTGCCGAACTTTGATGGCACCTTGGATGAGCCTTCGCTCTTACCGTCTCGTTTGCCGAATGTGCTATTGAATGGTTCGACGGGGATCGCAGTAGGTATGGCGACCGACATTCCTCCGCATAACTTGCGAGAAGTGACCAGCGCTTGTATCCGTTTGCTGGACGAACCGAATCTGACGGTAGAGCAAGTGTGTGAAATGGTACAGGGGCCGGATTATCCGACCGATGCTGAAATCATTACGCCACGTGAAGATATCGTAAAACTGTACGAGCAAGGCCGAGGCTCGGTCAAAATGCGGGCGACTTATTTGGTGGAAGACGGGGATGTGGTTATCACCGCTTTGCCTCACCAAACTTCCGGCGCCAAAGTGCTTGAGCAAATTGCTTCCCAAATGCAGGCCAAGAAGCTCCCGTTAGTTGCGGATCTGCGAGATGAGTCGGATCATGAGAATCCTACGCGTTTGGTGATTGTTCCTCGTTCGAATCGAGTTGATATAGAACAACTGATGGCGCACTTATTTGCGACCACCGACCTTGAGAAAAGCTATCGAGTGAACCTGAATATGGTTGGCCTGGATGGTTTACCGAAAGTTCGCAATATTCAGGAAATTCTTACTGAGTGGCTGGAATATCGTCGTCAGACGGTGACCCGACGTATCGAATACCGTTTGGATAAGGTCAATAAGCGCTTACACATCTTGGAAGGTTTGTTAGTTGCTTTCCTGAATATCGATGAAGTGATCGAAATCATTCGTACCGAAGACAAACCTAAGCCTGTACTGATGGAGCGCTTCGGGATTACTGACATTCAGGCAGAAGCCATTCTGGAATTGAAACTTCGTCATCTGGCCAAGCTGGAAGAGATGAAGATTCGTGGTGAGCAGGATGAACTGAGTGCTGAACGCGATAAGCTGGAAAAGATCCTGAACTCACCAGCGCGCATGCGTAACCTGATCAAGAAAGAATTGTTGGCGGATGCGGAAACCTACGGCGATGATCGTCGTTCGCCGATTGTTGCACGATCTGAAGCCAAGGCAATGACCGAAGCTGATCTGGCGACGTCTGACCCTGTGACCGTAGTTTTGTCCAAGAAGGGCTGGATACGTGCGGCCAAAGGCCATGATGTCGACGCCGAAGGTTTGAGTTATAAGTCGGGTGATGGCTATGCGCTGTCGGTGAAAGGTAAGAGTAATCAGCAAGTGACGTTGATTGCGTCTACCGGACGCGCCTATTCAATTCCAGCGCATACGTTACCGTCTGCCCGAGGTCAGGGTGAGCCGATCACCGGACGCATAAACCTCGACTCTTCAAGCTCCATTGCTACCGCCTACATGGGGAATGATGAGCAAATGTTGGTGATGGCAAGCGATGCGGGTTATGGGTTTGTCACCAAATTGGGTGATCTCTTTACCAAGAATAAATCCGGTAAGGCGGCCATTAGTTTGTCTGACAACGCGCACGTATTACCTGTGCTGGAAGCGGAAGCTGCCGATAAAGGTCTGTTGGCTGCGGTGTCCAATGAAGGACGCTTATTGGTCTTCCCATTGGCCGATTTGCCGGTACTGAGCAAAGGTAAAGGGAATAAGATCATTAATATTCCTTCTGCGCGTGCGAAAGACCGTGAGGAATTGCTTGTGGCTCTGGCAGTAGTGGATGAACGTGATTCATTGGTGGTGCAGTCAGGCAAGCGAACCTTAACCCTAAAACCCGATGATTTAGAGCACTATCGTGGTGAGCGTGGTCGTCGTGGTAATAAATTGCCAAGAGGTTTCCAGAAAGTCGATGGTGTCGAAGTGGTAAAACCAGAGACTAACTAACCTTGGCTGTGAAGGTCGTACTCGTTAAAAACGGGGCGGCCGGTCTTTCTTAAATGGAAATGATCGTTAAACCGGTTGTTTCCATTTAAAGCGAATTTTTTAATCCCTCTTCCTGTCTTTTTGTTCTTCTTGAACGGTCATTTGAGAACTATAGTCTAAGTTAAATAGACACTCTTTGAACTTGTATTCGTAAGGTTATTGGTTAAAAGGTAACCACAGATAATGGGATTTTATAAACCAGTCTTAGCTTCTCTGACGTTGGCGTTGGTTTCTGGTGTGTTAATCGCCAGCCCGGTGACAGGAAACTCAGCATCGTCACAACATACGTTGTATGTTTCTGCGATTGATTGGTGTCCTCAGATCTGCCCGACAACACCTGACAAACCGGGCTATCTTGTTGAAATGATTGATGACCTGTTTCGAGAGTCGGAGTTTCAATTAGACTTTGAGTATGTTCCGTGGAGCCGAGCCATTTATCGTGTTAAAACCGGTCAGACCGATGCTCTGCTGTCGCCTTCCAAAGAGGAAGCGCCGGATTTACGCTATCACCTGGAACCACTGTCTTACCAAACTCATTGCTTTTGGAAGTTGAAAGATTCGGACTGGCATTTTAAAGGGTTGGAGAGCCTGACCAGCAAACCCTTCGTAATTTATCGAGACCATTCTTACGTCTCTTTCTTTGCATCAGGCAAGGTGCCGATCAACAGTGATCACTATTTTGAGATCAGCTATGACGAGCGATACATTCCGAGAGCGATTCAGCTGCTAGAAGCCAAGCGTGCCAATACATTCATATTTACGGTGAACTCGGTGATTTTCTATCAGCAGATGCAAAAGCGTCAGCCTTTGGTTGTTGATGAATGTATTAAACGGGATGAGCTTTGGTTTGCATTGTCGCCTAAGCCATCACATAAAATCGACGCTATTCAAGCACACTTGGATACCAGCCTTGGATCATATAAGAAAACAGAGCGTTATCGGGCTTTGTTGAACAAATATAATGTAATTCTTCCGGCGCTCTATAACGAGAGACCTCACACCGAGAATGACAGGTGAATGAGGTTGGCTCTGTGGTTGTGTATTCAATCGTAAGGTAAGTGGTGATCTTAGGGGCGTTACCCGAGTATAAAAAAGCCTCTGGCTCAGGTGAGACAGAGGCTTTAGGTCTTCAGTTGTTCTCTTCTGAGTAATTAGGTTCCCTAGTTGTGAAGAATCTGGCTCAAGAAGAGTTTTGTGCGTTCTGATTGAGGATTATCGAAGAAGGCATGAGGCTCATTCTCCTCGATAATCTCTCCGGCATCCATAAAGATCACTCGGTCGGCAACTTTCTTGGCGAAACCCATTTCGTGGGTTACACACAACATGGTCATGCCTTCTTCGGCCAACTCAACCATTACATCCAACACTTCTTTAATCATTTCGGGATCAAGCGCTGAAGTTGGTTCGTCAAAGAGCATGATGTTCGGGTTCATGCACAGGCTGCGCGCAATCGCCACACGCTGCTGCTGACCACCGGATAACTGCCCCGGGTATTTCAGTGCCTGATCTGGAATTTTGACCCGTTCAAGGAACATCATTGCGGTTTTTTCCGCTTCTTTACGAGGCACCTTCTTCACCCATTGAGGCGCGAGACAGCAGTTGTCCAGCACCGTAAGGTGAGGGAACAGGTTGAAGTGCTGGAACACCATACCTACATCTTTACGGATCGTATCGATGTTACGAATGTCGCTGGTTAACGGCGTACCTTGAATGATGATGTCGCCTTTCTGGTGGGCCTCCAGTCGGTTAAGGCAGCGAATCATAGTGGACTTTCCTGAACCGGAAGGCCCGCAAATCACAATACGTTCACCTTTACGGACTTCAAGGTTGATGTCACGTAGCACATGGAAGTCGTCATACCATTTGTTGACGTTGTTGAGCTTAATAATAATTTCGTCTTGTAAATGTGGCTGAGCCATAATCTTTACTCTCAATATTCTTTATGTAAGTCCGGCAAGTTATTTGTGTCCAGTGTGCAGCTTGTTCTCCAGATGCATGCTGTAACGTGACATGCTGAAGCAGAACATCCAGTAGATGAGTGCTGCAAATAGATAGCCTTCGGTTGCAAAGCCCAGCCACTCTGGGTCATTCAACGCGGCTTTCATAATGCCGGACAATTCAAATAGGCCAATGATCAAAATCAGGCTGGTGTCTTTAAACAGCGCAATGAAAGTGTTTACGATGCCTGGAATCACAAGTTTTAAGGCTTGAGGAAGAATAACGAGAGCCATTTTCTGGAAGTAATTTAACCCCAGAGCGTCAGCCGCTTCGTATTGTCCTTTCGGTATGGCCTGAAGACCACCACGAATTACTTCTGCCATGTAGGCAGACTGGAATAAGGTAATACCAATCATAGCTCGTACCAGCTTGTCGAAGCTTACGCCTTCCGGCATAAACAACGGCAGCATGACCGACGCCATAAATAGAATGGTAATAAGTGGTACGCCGCGCATGACTTCAATAAAGGAAATACAAATCCAGCGAATGATTGGCATTTCAGAACGACGCCCAAGTGCTAATAAAACACCGATGGGCAAAGACGCAATGATTCCGACCGTTGCGATGATCAGGGTCAACATCAAGCCGCCCCATTGTTCTGTATCTACCTGCTTGAGGCCAAAGATATTTCCGAAGAACAGCCAGTTCGCAATGATTGGGTAGCCAATCAAAATGAAACCAATCAGCCAGCCTTTTCTTGGGACTCGTTCAATGAACAACGGAATGACCAGTGAAACCAAGAAAGCAAAGGCAAGGTCTACACGCCACTGCTCTTCAGACGGATAGAATCCATACATGAATTGATTCATCCGGGCATCGATAAACACCCAGCATGCCCCTTCACGGGAGCAGTCGGCACTGGTGGTTCCGCTCCAGTCAGCGCTTAAGAACACCCAGTCGATAAGTCCCGGGATTAAGGTAATCAGCGCGTAGCCGACGGCAATGGTTAACAGACTGTTAAACCAATTGGAGAATAGGTTTATTTGAAGCCATCGTAATGGATGCTTCCTGAATGGAGGAGAGTGTATTGGTTCTAACATGGTTCGCCTCCTATCGCTCAACCAGCGCCATGCGCTTGTTGTAGATGTTCATAATTAAAGAAATCACCAAGCTGATGGTTAAGTACACCGCCATTACCATGAAGATAATTTCGATGGCCTGACCTGACTGGTTTAGCGTGGTGCCGGCAAAGATGGAGACTAAGTCCGGATAGCCAATGGCTGTTGCCAACGAGGAGTTTTTCGTCAAGTTCAGGTATTGGCTGGTGAGCGGAGGAATGATGACGCGCATGGCTTGTGGAATGACCACTAAACGCAGCATCTGACTGTTTTTTAGGCCAAGTGCGCGTGATGCCTCCAATTGCCCTTTAGGTACAGACTGAAGACCGGAGCGAACGTTTTCAGCAATAAATGCTGCCGTATAAATGGTCAGTGCCACTAGCAAGGCGGTAAATTCCGGCAGGATAGTGGTGCCACCTTTGAAATTGAAACCACGTAATTCAGGGATATCCCAGGTCAGGGTAGTGCCTGAAATTAGGTAGGTTATGCCCGGAATAGCAATCAGGAGTGCGATTGATGCATAGAACGTATGGAACTGTTGGCCTGTGTCTTCCTGACGCTTATGCGCCCAACGTTTTAGGAACCATATGCCGATCAGGGTAATAAATATACTGGCGATAACAAAACCAATACCGTCACTGAATTGAGGATCAGGAATGTACAAACCACGCACATTTAAGAAAATCGCCTCGCCCCAGGAAATACTTTGTTTGGGATGCGGCATAACCCCGAGTACCGCAAAGTACCAGAAGAAAATCTGAAGCAGCAGCGGAATATTTCGGAAGGTCTCAATGTAAATTGCGGCCAGTCTGGAAATCAACCAGTTGGTGGACAGACGCCCGATGCCAATAAGAAAGCCCAGAAGGGTAGCTAAGATAATGCCTAATACAGAAACCAGCAGGGTATTTAAAATCCCTACGATGAAGGTTCGGCCGTAAGTGTGGGTTTCGTTGTATTCAATCAGAGACTGGATAATTCCAAAGCCTGCTTCTTGATCAAGGAACGCAAACCCGGTGGAAATACCACGGACTTCGAGATTGTGCAGCGTGTTGTTAACAATAAAGGCAAAAAAAGCGATCAGCGCAGTGAGAACCACACCTTGAAAAACGCGCCCTCGGAAGACCGGATCATTCCAAATTTTGCCTGATGGATCTTGATTTGGGGTTTTCATAGGAAACTACATGATAACTGTTTGATTTAAAGGACTCTTTTCAGAGATCTGAATGAATTTGTGCTTCACCAGAAACGAAAACGGGCCCCAATAGGAGCCCGGTTTACCGTACCTTATCGAATTGGTGGCGCGTATAGGAAGCCACCTTTGTTCCACAATGCGTTAATGCCACGCTGGATTTTAAGTGGTGAACCTGCACCTACATTGCGCTCAAACACTTCACCGTAGTTACCAACTTGTTTAACGATGTTGTAAGCCCAATCATTTTCCAGTTTAAGTTTAGAACCTAGCTCACCGGTTACACCCAATAGACGCTGAACGTTAGGGTTAGTGGACTTAGTCATGTCGTCAACATTAGCTTGAGAAACACCTAGTTCTTCTGCATTAATCATTGCATTCAAAGACCACTTGGCAATGTTGAACCACTCGTCGTCACCTTGGCGAACTACAGGGCCTAGAGGTTCTTTCGAGATAACTTCAGGAAGAACCATTGCATCGCTTGGGTTTTTCAGCTTGATTCGGATTGCGTATAGCTGAGATTGGTCACTGGTTAATACATCACAACGGCCGCTATCAAAAGCTGTAGCTGTTTGATCAGAGGTATCAAAAGTGATTGGCTTATAAGACATTTTGTTTGCACGGAAATAGTCAGCCAAGTTCAATTCAGTGGTTGTACCTGCTTGAACACACACAGTGGCGCCATCCAATTCTAGTGCGCTTTTCACACCGATTTTCTTGCTTACCATGAAGCCTTGACCGTCGTAATAGTTTACACCAGCAAAGTTAAGGCCCAGACCTGCGTCACGAGTTAATGTCCAGGTGGTGTTACGGCTTAGGATGTCTACCTCACCAGACTGTAATGCTGTGAAGCGTTCTTTCGCAGTTAGAGGAACGTATTTTACTTTGCTTGCGTCGCCAAACACTGCGGCAGCAACTGCACGACAAGTATCAACATCGATACCTTTCCACTCACCTTTGTCATCGGTATTTGAGAAGCCTGGTAATCCAGTACTTACACCACAGTTGATGAATTTCTTGGACTGAACATCTTCAAGCGTACCAGCCTGAGCTGAAGCGGCTAGTACTAGCGAAGTTGAAACGATCGCAGTTGAAAGAAGTTTTTTCACAATGTGTCTCCCTGTTTAGGATTTTCCCACTGAGTTAATTAAAGTTCTTGTTTGACCATTTAGTTAGCAAAAAAAGAACCAAATTTTCGTTATTATTAGTTTTGAATTGATTTTATTAAAAATATGCCCGAGAAAGGCAGTGGTTTCATATAATGTAGTTTTTTAAAAGCGAAAGGCAAGGTCTATCTTGTCTTAAATTCCATGCAAGGACGTATGTCAAAGACTTATTGTATTGAATGTCGTTTGCTGATTTCTCATTGCATTTGTGCCGATCGACCTGCGTGCGCCAGTAAAATGCACTGGAAACTTTTAATGCATCCGAACGAGGCAAACAAGCGAAGTAACAGTGGTTTTCATGTAAAACGATTGCTGGGTGAAAACGCGTCCGTAATCCCCTGGCAACGCACTCAGCAGCAAAATATGGAGGCCTCATGTGCGTCGTTAGGAAAACCGCCTGTGCTACTTTTTCCTGAAAACTTTGTCAGTGATGAGGCGGCTTGCTATGAGGAATATCAGGCGAGTTGGCAATCACGGCCGTTACTGATTATCGATGCCACCTGGCAGCAAGCTCGAAAAATGTACAGACAATCCGAGTGGTTGCAGTCTCTGGATGTGTGGTCTCTACCGATGGCAAAGCGGGATGAGATTTCACGATTATCGGGATTTGATTATCAACTACGAAAAAATCAGCAGTCGACCGGTTGTTCAACAATTGAAACTGTTGCCTTTGCTATGCATTTGTTAGGGGAGTCTGAAACTGCGGATCAGATGTTGGACTATTTTGACCTGTTTCAGAAAGATTCTAACGATCCCTCTCAAACATCCTGATGATGGTTGGCTTGTGCAACCATCATCTTCGTTCTTCCTATCCGTATTAGCTTAATCGTTCGATTAAGCCATAGTGTGTTTGCCCGGCTTTTTTCTGTTTTATCAGATTCCAGTTCTCGGGTAAGGAGAGTTGTTCGAGTGAAATTTCGGATTCAATGTAAATATGACATCTGGATTTGAAGATCGGGCATTGCTCAAGGTTGTGGCAGCAACTTTCCAACAGTTCCTTTCTGAAGGGCGGGTCTAAGAAGATAAGATCGTACTGGGATGAAAAGGCCTGTGGTTGAGGTGACTCACCATTAAACCCTGACAATTCATACCGTTCTTGAGCACAGCTCAACA
This sequence comes from Litoribrevibacter albus, assembly GCF_030159995.1. NCBI lineage: Bacteria > Pseudomonadati > Pseudomonadota > Gammaproteobacteria > Oceanospirillales > Oceanospirillaceae > Litoribrevibacter > Litoribrevibacter albus. The sequence continues at coordinate 77,619 of NZ_BSNM01000006.1, forward strand.
GGTTCAGTTGATCTTGTAGAGTACGGCGAACGTCCGGATTTAATTCATTGATATGAACAAACTTTGCGCCACGAGATAAGGCTTCCAATGTTAATGCGCCACTGCCGGAGAATAAGTCCAGGCAGCTGGCTCCTTCCATATAGGGCGATAGCCAGTTAAACAAGGTTTCACGTACGCGATCCAGAGTTGGTCTCAGGCCTTCCGCTGGGTGAAAGTTTAATTTCCGGCTGCGCCATTCACCACCAATAATACGGAGCTGTGAGTTAACAGGTTTAGAGCCAGTTGATTTTAAAGTGGAGGCTTTTGAGCCAGGCCCTTTTGACTGGGCGCCGTGTTTCCCGGCCGGTTTTCTGGAAGTAGCTGTACGTCGACGAGTCATAATGAATTAGCTTGGACTGACACTATTGGATTGAATGATGAATTAGAGTTATCGCTTAACGGTCTTTTATAGCGTGTGAAGAAACCAGATCAGCGGGATCAGTACAAGGATAATTAACCATCGTTGTCGCTTGGTGGGGCGAAAGAATGATTTCTTATGCTCCGGTGGTTTAACCGGCCATTGATCAGACATAGCAAGAGATGATCCCAGTCACTACCTACAACACTACCTACAAAACGTTACGTTCAAAGCTGATTCTTAATGATATTACATAATAGGCTGGTCGTGTTAGGATAGGCGCCTTGTTTTTGTCTTTATATTTTTTGTCTTACCGCGATTTCGTGGATTGATCCTGATTGAGAAGAATTGAATGAGCGAACAGCAACCAAAGAAAGGCTTCTTTAGCCGCTTTAAGAAGTCCGATAAAAAGTCAGCAGACTCTCAACAAACATTCCAGGAACAGGACAATAACCCGCCTGATCAAAGCCATTCAGCATCGTCAGATGCCTCTGCTCACATCCAAACGAATACGGCACCTGCTAACACCTCAGAGCATTCATTACCTTCCGGCTCTGCTGATCACATTGCCCAACAGGCACCGACGTCAACTCCGCATACTGAGGCGGAATCTGATCGGCCAATGGAAGCCAGCTCGATGGAAAGAAGCCCGGTGGAAACTACACCGACAGAAATGAGTCAGGAAACGGCAGAAATCAGCGAAGGCGAAGAAAAAGGACGATTCTTCAAACGTATGAAATCCGGTCTGAGTAAGACCAGAAAAGCCATGTCGTCGGGTATTGGCACGTTATTGCTGGGTCGTCGCGAGATCGATGACGAGTTGTTTGAAGAGCTTGAAATGCAATTGGTAATTTCCGACGTTGGTGTCGAAGCGACCCGCCAAGTGATTGATAACCTGGAACAACGTGTAGAGCGTCAGGAAATGGCGGACGGCCATGCGTTAGTTCGTGCGTTAAAACAAGAGTTGAGCAACATTCTTGAGCCGTGTCAGAGTGCGTTGAATGTCACCAAACCTCAGCAAGGTCCGTTTGTATTGCTAGTGGTTGGTGTTAATGGTGTAGGTAAAACCACGACCATCGGTAAGATGGCGAAGTTCTATCAACAGCAAGGTAAGAGCGTGATGTTGGCGGCGGGTGATACCTTCCGTGCCGCTGCGGTTGAACAGCTCCAAGTGTGGGGTGAACGTAACGACGTGCCTGTTATCGCCCAGCATACTGGCGCGGACAGTGCCTCGGTGATTTATGATGCAGTTGAAGCGGCGAAGGCTCGTGGCACCGATATTATCATTGCTGATACAGCGGGACGTTTGCATAACAAGAGCAACCTGATGGAAGAGTTATCCAAGGTTGTGCGTGTTATGCAGAAACTCGATGCCTCTGCACCTCACGAAGTGTTGTTGGTATTGGATGCAGCAACCGGCCAGAATGCCTTGAGTCAGGCAGAACACTTCCGTAAGGCGGTGGGTGTGACGGGTGTTGCGTTGACGAAATTGGACGGAACTGCCAAAGGTGGTGTGATCTTCGCCATCGCGAAACAACTTGGCTTACCAATTCGCTTTATTGGTGTGGGTGAACAAATTGATGATTTACGCCCGTTCCGATCGGAAGACTTTGTTGAAGCCTTGTTTGAAGACTTGGATATCTAACGTTTAATCAGGGACACAACGTCAGGTAAGACATGATTAAGTTTGAGCAAGTAACCAAACGATATGAAACCGGGCAGGAGGCGTTGTCAAACGTCTCTTTTCATATTGAGCGTGGTCAAATGGTGTTTCTCACCGGACACTCAGGCGCCGGTAAGAGTACCTTGCTGAAACTGATCATGCGCATGGAAACGCCAACCTCTGGCCGGGTTCAGATTGCTGGCCAGAATCTGACGCAGTTAGATCGAAAAGACATTCCTTTTTACCGACGCCATATCGGTGTGGTATTTCAAAATCACCAGTTATTATTCGACCGCTCTGTCTATGAAAATGTGGCGTTGCCGATGCGTATCAGTGGTCACTCCGAACATGACATTGGTAAGCGTGTCAGAGCTGCCTTGGATAAAGTGGGCTTGCTGCATAAGGAAAAAGTCAGTCCGGTTGCTTTGTCGACCGGTGAGCAGCAGCGAGTCGGTATCGCTCGGGCTGTTGTGAACAAGCCCGCGCTGTTATTGGCTGATGAACCGACCGGAAACCTAGACCCTGAGTTGTCTCAAGAAATCATGACCTTGTTTAAAGATTTTCAGCGGGTAGGTGTGACGGTGTTAATCGCCAGTCATGATCATGAGTTGATTCAATCTATGGCTCTGCCGGTGATGACATTGGCTGAAGGCCAGTTGGTCAACTTTAGCTAGGAGTAGTTGGTATGTTCGGAAAGAAAGACAAAGTCCAATCTCCTAAAGCGCCGGTTAAAGGCGCGACGCGCAAAGGGGCGACCCGACCATCTGCTTCACCAAAAGCCGCTTCACCAAAAGCCGGCGCTGTGTCTGCAAAAACACCTGCACCTAGCGCTGCCAAGACACCAAAGGCTGGAAATAAAAAATCCGGTTCTCTTCGCAAACCTTCTTCTTTCTCGACCTTAATTCAATACCATCGTGAGTGTTTGAAGGCGAGTCGGACTCGGCTGACGGATGGGCGCTTGGCGACAGCGATGACCTCTGCTTTGGTGGCGGTGTCGTTAACGTTGCCGATGTTGCTGTTATTAGTGGTATCGAATTTACAGCAGTTAACTACTGGCTGGCAGGATCAATTATCTCTGTCCGTGTATTTGGATTCGGGGATGGCAGATGCTCAGTCCCTCAAGGTCGTGAATCAGGTGCAGTCTCTTGAAAGTGTTGATAGTGTAACGCTGATTTCTCCCGAACAAGGTTTGGAAGAGTTTCAAGGGGTGGCTGGTGCTGAACTGTTGAGTCTGTTTGAGTCAAATCCCTTACCTGCGGTGATCGAGGTCGTTCCTCGTCTTGATGTCGAAGATGAGCAATATCCGCTACGGATGAGAGAGCTGGTGCGTCAGCTGGAAGCATTGAACGGTGTTGATGAGGTGAGCTATGACTTACAGTGGGTGCAACGACTCATTAATTACGTGGGCTTGGCTGAGCGATTTGCCTTGCTGATCGGTATCTTGTTGGCACTGGCAGCAGTGTTGGCAATCAGTAATTCCATTCGTTTGGAGATTGAAAACCGGCGCCAGGAGATTATCGTGATTAAGTTGGTTGGTGGAACAGACAGTTTCATTCGACTGCCTTTTCTCTATAGTGGCTTCTGGTATGGTGTTCTCGGAGCGACGCTGGCCACCGTCTGTTTGTGGTTGATTGGTCTTTGGTTATCGCCCTTTGTTAGTCGCTTGTTATCTCTCTATTCCTCTGATGTCGTCGTAAATTATTTAGGCTTGGTTGATGTGCTGAAGCTGTATCTATGTTCGGTGATTTTGGCTGTTACGGGAGCTTGGTTGGCGGTTTATCGGCATCTTGGTGAAATTGAGCCTGAATGAAAAAAGTTTCATCTTGAGGCTCTTGAAACGAGCTGCAAAACAGTTATATTTGAGAACGGTTGGAACGGGGATGATGGAACTTTCCCTGCAACGTGTAGTCCAACGTAACGGTTCAAAATGGAAACAGGAAAATTATGAGTAAACAGTTACTAGCCGTAGATATGACAACCCCGGGTGCAAATCTGGAGGCGTATATTTCGTCGGTGAGCACAATTCCCGTTCTTACGATTGAAGAAGAACGTGACTTGGCGGAACGTTTGCATTATCAGAACGATTTGGAAGCGGCCCGTCAGTTGGTTATGTCGCATCTGCGTTTCGTGGTTCATATTGCAAGAAGTTACTCTGGTTATGGCTTATCTCAGGCTGACCTGATCCAAGAAGGTAATGTAGGGCTGATGAAAGCCGTTAAACGTTTTGATCCAACTGTGGGTGTTCGATTGGTATCGTTTGCAGTGCACTGGATTAAAGCCGAGATCCATGAGTTCATCTTGAAGAACTGGCGGATTGTGAAAATTGCCACCACAAAAGCACAACGTAAAATGTTCTTCAATCTACGCAGTGCTAAGAAATCTTTGTCTTGGTTTACCAATGATGAAGTCAATGAAGTTGCCAAAGACTTGGGTGTAGAGCCGAAAGTTGTTCGGGAAATGGAAGGTCGCTTGGCCTCTGTGGATACGTCCTTTGACGCTCCGGTTGATGCTGATGATGAGTCGGCGCCAAATGCACCTGTGTATTACCTTGAAGACAAGAGTGCTGATCCTGCGATGCTATTAGAGCATTCTGACTGGACTGAGAATTCAAATACCCGTCTTCAGGAAGCATTGGCTGATTTGGATGAGCGTAGCCAGGACATTTTGATGCAGCGCTGGTTGCAAGAAGAGAAGGCCACCTTGCATGATTTGGCGGATAAGTATGCGGTGTCTGCAGAACGTATCCGTCAATTAGAAAAGAACGCAATGAAGAAATTGAAAGCGGCAATTGAAGAAGACGTTGCCTAAGCGTTCCTGAGTTATAAGAACCGCTCCAGAGTGAGCGGTTTTTTTATGTCTGTGATTTGAGGCCGACCATCCAACTTTTCTTCAGTGATGTCTTTATATCTGTTGGAATCAATTTATAATGCCGAACACTTTTTCATCAGGATCGGATAGGTAGTGGCGTGATTGTTTTTGCAGCACTAAGTGGATTCTTAGCCGTGGCGTTAGGTGCGTTTGGCGCTCATGCGTTAAAGCAGGTGCTATCTCCGGAGATGCTGACTGTGTATCAAACCGCAGTTGAATATCACCTGATTCATTCGGTTTTGTTGTTTGTCGTATCGGCATTAATGCTCACCCATGGGCATCTGCGTTGGTTAAAGCGCAGTGCGTTAGCCTTGGCGATTGGTATACTTCTGTTCTCCGGAAGTTTGTACTTACTTACGTTGTCGGGTATTAAAACGCTAGGCATTGTGACGCCTTTTGGTGGTGTGAGCTTGCTGTTGGGCTGGTTGATGTTGGCTGCGGCGGGTCGTGAATTTTCAAGAATACAGCCTGTGGAAGGCTCGAAATAAGTAAATCTAGTGAGTAAATAAGATGTCAGATTCCATTGAGCAAAAGGCCAATGAAGCGCAGCGCGTCAGTGAAGCGCTAAACGTTAGCGAAGAGCATGGCGTAAATGACGAGCAAAAACGCACACGAACCATTCGTAGCTTTGTAAAGCGTACCGGTCGTATGACTGAAGGTCAGCAACGGGCAATGGACGAACATTGGGGCACTATTGGTCTTTCTCATGCTCAAGGGAAGTTGAATCTGGCAGAATTGTTTGGCCGTGAAGCTCCGTTGGTTGTAGAGGTGGGCTTTGGTAATGGCGACTCTCTGGTTGAAATGGCTCAGAATGAGCCGGACAAAGATTTCATTGGTATTGAAGTGCATGAGCCGGGCGTCGGCCGTTTGGTGAACAATGTAGTGCAATTGGGTTTACCGAACTTAAAAGCCTACTGTCACGATGCTGTCGAAGTGTTTGCTGATTGTATTCCTGATCAATCGATTGCTCGAATGCAGTTGTTCTTCCCTGATCCTTGGCATAAGAAACGTCATCATAAGCGTCGTATTGTGCAGCCTGAATTTGTGGAAGCGGTTCGTCAAAAGCTGGAAATTGGTGGCGTTTGGCACATGGCGACGGATTGGGAACATTATGCTGAGCAGATGATGGAAGTCATGTCCGAAGCCCCAGGTTATGAGAATGTGGCAGAAGCAGGTCAATATGTGCCTCGCCCAGAAACTCGTCCTTTGACCAAGTTTGAACAGCGTGGTGAACGCTTGGGTCACGGTGTATGGGACTTGATGTTTAAACGCGTGGATTAACCGGGACGATCATCTTCTCGTTAGATCTGGAGTGTGAGGTCTCTGCTTGGATGACCTCACGCTTGATTGATTGTATTTATTCTACCGTCTTCTTTTCTCTTTTCTCTTTTCTCTTTTCTCGTCGTTTCCTTAATCCAAAAAACGCTCTAGCAGTTCATTAAGATATATGCGTCCTTTGATGGTTGGCCCAATGATGGATTGCTGTGAGTGTGTATTTATTTCTAGCAACCCTTCTTGGACAGCCTGATCTATTTTGGGTTGGATTGACTCAATTGGGACACCAGTCGCTGCTTGGAATAACTCGGCGGGGAATCCTTGCGTAAGACGCAGGGTATTCATCAAGAACTCTAACGGGATGTCCTCTTGCTCGATGGGCTCAATCGCGGCGGTCGTCGACAGGCGTGATGTGTCCAGGTAATGATTCGGTTGGCGAACTTTGCGGTATCGGAAGATCTGTCCATCGGGTTGGGTGATTTTTCCATGTGCTCCGGCGCCGATGGCCAGGTAATCGCCAAACTGCCAATAGTTCAGGTTATGACGACTTGGGTAGCCCGGTTTGGAATAAGCCGATACTTCGTATTGTTGAAAGCCTGACTTGGCAATAAGTGCCTGACCGGCCTCAATGATGTCACATAAGGTTTCTTCTTCCGGTAACTGAGGTGGTCGGCTGTAAAACTCGGTGTTGGGTTCAATGGTTAATTGATACCAGGATAAATGCGTACATCCCAGTTCGATGGCAGTTTGGAGATCAAAGAGGGCATCATCCAGGGATTGGCCGGGTAAGCCGTGCATTAAGTCGATATTGAAGTTTTCAAAGCCAGCGGCCTTTAACGCGTTGATAGCAGACTGAGCATTTTCTGAAGAATGAATTCGCCCCAGTTGTGTAAGTTTGTCGTTTTGAAAACTTTGTACCCCAACCGACAAGCGGTTAATGCCTGCCTCGTGGTAGCCAATGAAGCGCGACGCTTCCACTGCACCCGGATTGGCTTCCATGGTGATTTCTATATCGTTTGCAAGTGCATGAAAGTTTCTAAGCTCGCTTAATAGCGTTTTATAGAAGTCACTCGACAGTAAACTGGGTGTTCCGCCGCCAATAAAAATACTCTGAATAGGTCGCTCGTATGCCCACGCTTGATCTTGTTCCAAATCGTAGAGCAGCCGTTCTAGATACTCTTTCTCGGGCAGTTCTTCCGGCTTCATTTGATGTGAGTTGAAGTCACAATAGGGACATTTCCTTATGCACCAAGGTGTATGAATGTAGAGGCTGAGCGGTGGTAAGGATGTGGTCATATGAATACTTGCTTAGATGTGGATGGCTGTTAATCTTAAATTCGAATTAAATAAGGGGATTTCTGAATAAGTCCCATCAGTGATTAAGATTTCATCCGGTTTGCCGATAGGGTTAACTGGGGTTTATTTTGGTTGGTTGAATGTCCGTTCCCGGAACGCCAGACCAGTCTGCAATTCTAACAATTAATTAAGCAGTCGGATAATAATATGAAATGGTTTTCCCGTCTCAGTATACGCTGGAAGCTTCAGCTGGGGTTCTTCGTTGTCACTATGTTGACCACGATTTTTAATCGGTGGATGGCGACTCAGGAATTAAATAAAGCAATTGATACGGCCGAAGAGTTTCTTGCTCCTCAAGATTTGATTGATGCGTTGTTAGCGCAAAAAGAGAGCTACATCTTTAACTCAATTTGGGAGTCGGGCATTGAGTTTGCTATTCAGTTCGCCGTCATTGGCTTGGTTGCCAGTATTTTTGTGCGTCCGATTTTAGAACTGATCAGAGGCCTTAAAGCGGTAGGTAAGGGCGATCTGACCCAATCGCTGGAGAGTACCTCTCAAGATGAAATTGGTGTGTTGGTTAATCAGTTTAACCAAATGCTGGAACAACTGAATTCTGTGCTGTCGAAGGTGGACTCAGGATCTTCCTACATGAAGCAGTCGGCTTACCAAATTTCTTTGGTGTCTCAGGAAATTGCGAGTATTGGTCGAGAAGAGAATCACAACTTTGAAAGTGTCGCTAATGTCATTCGAGAGATGCATCAGATTTCAGATCAGGTCATGAATTTGGCAATACAGTCACGAGAAACTTCTGGTGAAGCTCGAAGTTCCGCGATCACCGGGATGAAAGATCTAAGAGCAAATATAGATGACTTGGCGAAGGTGAGTGATCAGATTGAAGATGCCTCGTTGAAAGTCGAAGAATTGAATCAGTCGGCCGAAAAGATTGCGCTGATTGTTGGCAGTATCCGGGACATTGCTGAGCAAACGAACTTGTTGGCACTTAATGCGGCGATTGAAGCCGCCCGAGCCGGTGAGCAAGGGCGCGGGTTTGCTGTGGTGGCGGATGAAGTGCGAGCGTTAGCGGAAAAAACGACCACCTCTTCCGGGGAAATTAATCAAATTATTGAAAACTTCTCAGAGCATGTGGGTGACGTGACTAAGACGATGACACGAGTGGTTAAGCGTGTCAGAAAGAACAGCGATCAATCTGAAGGTATGGTTGAAAATATCTCTGTCATGGAGAGTGGTGCCGTAACCTCGGCGTCTAATGCGGAAGAGATTGAAAACAGTTGTGATCGACAACTGAAAACCTTCAGTGAACTTGAAACGGCGATGGATAAGTTGCTTGGCGGTTTGGAACAGAACAACACCAAGGTGTCGAATACGGCGAATATCAGTGAATCTTTATACCGCCTGACGAATGATATGTCGGCGATGCTGGAAGGCTTTACGTTCTCTCATTGCGCGGCAACGCAAGACTCTTCTTTGGATGATGATCGACGAACCCACCCTCGGGCAAACAGTAACCTGCTTGTGCAATTGCTGCATAATCGCAGTTTGGTGGATGGTTTCTGTTTGGATGTCAGCCTGTCAGGGATGCGAATTTCTTTACCGCTGGAACTTCAGCAAGATCAAGGTGTTGAGCTGCAACTTCGGATGCCTAGTCGGGACATTAAAGATTACAGCCAGCAAGAACCGGTCAGCCTCAAGGCTAAGGTCGTCAGGATTGCGGGGGACACTGACGGTCGATTTATTTATGGACTGAAGTTCAGTCAATTGGATCGTTATCAAAAGACTCAGTTGGAACGATGTGTCGAGTTTTTTGGTGAACTCTAACTTCGTCGAAGTGTTAACGCCGTGTTACTTTGATTTCTAAGTCATGCACGGCGTCCTAAATTAGGTTATGAGTGGTGATAGGCGCCTAGCTTAAGCTTGAACTCGGCCAGCGCTTTGGCTCGATGACTCAGGGTGTTTTTCTGCTCGGGGGTTAACTGTGCAGAGCTGGTTTGAGTTTCCGGTGCCCAGAACAACGGGTCGTAGCCAAAACCATTATCTCCCAACGGTTCTTGCAGGATTTCTCCATGCCATACACCATCACAAATGATCGGGGTTGGATCCTCTGCATGTCTAAAGAACGCAAGGACACAATGGAAGTGTGCTGCACGCTCTTCCGGGTGCTGAACCATTGCATCAAGAAGCTTCTGGTTGTTGTCCTCGTCGGTAGCGTTTTCGCCGGCATAACGAGCAGAGTACACCCCAGGTGCGCCATTCAGTGCATCAACAGATAAACCTGAATCGTCGGCTAACGCTGGTAGCCCGGTTTTTTCGGCCACATAACGCGCCTTCAGAATGGCATTCTCAACAAAGGTAGTACCGGTTTCTTCGGGGGACTCGATATCAAAGTGGCTCATTGGCAATACTTCGATATCGAGCTCGGCCAGAATACGACTTAATTCCTTTATCTTTCTTTGGTTATTGCTCGCTAATACAATCTTTTGGGTCATAACGGGTTGTCGCTCCTGGCCTAAGTTACTTTAGATAGACGTTGCTCTGAATAGGCGTTACTCGGGGTATACCGCTTGTCTAAAGGACAGAGGAAATGCCGGTTGATTCGGATCTGGTTGAATGTCCAGATTGAAAGTCAGAGTGTCTTCCGAAGAGATCTTAAACTCAGCAATGTGATAAATGGCATCACTCTCTATGATCGGGCGGAAGTTCAGGTTGTTGGTTTGTTCAATCAGGTTCTTCACTTTCCCTTTGATAAAGGCTCTGGCTGGTGTCGTCTTGCCATCAGCCCCTTTCTTGAGGACGGTGATGTTTACTACGCCGCGATATTTCGAACGCTGAATGCCATAGCTTTCGGCGACCTTAGGCTGTAGGAAGGAGCTATTAAAGGCGCTGTAATGCACTTCATAATCACCAACGGTGATTTTCTGTTCAGCCCAGCTTAATGAAGCAAAAAGTAATGCAAAACCAATGGTCAGGTATTGAATCAAACGGGAGCGATGAGTTTGGAGAAATTGATAGACGTTCATGACAGACTCCTAACGCTTAGTGATGTGGTAGATAGCTACCTGACCGAGCATGTTAGGCCATAGTCTTACTGCCCAACTGTCTTTGAGTTCGTTATCCACCACGGTGCGATTAACAACTTTGATTCCTTTATCATAGCAGAGAGCTTCAAAGTCTTTGAATGTACAGAGGTGAATATTTGGTGTGTCGTACCAGCTGAATGGTAAGGCTTCAGACATTGGCATTCTGCCTTTGAACAACAAGTAAAAGCGGCAGCTCCAGTGACCAAAGTTTGGGAAGGTGATGATGGCCTCGTCCGCCACTCGAAGCATTTCATCCAACAGTAAATCCGGGCGTTTAACGGCCTGAACTGCTTGGGTCATGACAATGGTGTCGACGCTGTGATCTTCAAAGTTATCCAGCCCTTTGTCTAAGTCCTGCTGAATCACGTTAATGCCTTTACGAATACACTCGGTAATCGCATCTTCTTCAATCTCAAGGCCATAGCCTGTAATGCCTTTGGTCTTGATCAAATGATCCAGTAGCAGCCCTGAACCACAACCCAAATCCAGCACTTGTTGTTTGGGTTGAATCCAGTTGGCAATGATGTCCAGGTCAGCTCTCAGCTTGGTGTCTGTCATGGGTATCTCTGTATATTCAAACGAACGAATAGTGATCCGGGTTAGATCAGTCCTTGGTTACTGGCAACTCGATTCATAAAGGCATCAAAGACTTGCATGTATCGCGGTATCGGTAATAGGAACGCATCGTGACCTTTGTCTGATTCGATTTCTACGTAGCTGACGTCTTTGTCTGCTTCCATTAAGGCATTGACGATCTCTTCTGAACGTTTAGGAGAGAAACGCCAATCGGTGCTGAACGACATCACCATGTATTTGCATTGCGCCTGTTTTAAGCACTCTGCCAGATTGTTATCAAAGGCTGCCGCCGGATCAAAATAATCCAGTGCTTTGGTCATCAACAGATAGGTGTTGGCATCAAACTGGCCGGAGAAGCGTTCACCTTGATAACGTAAATAACTTTCAATTTCGAACTCTGAATCGTAATTGAAGTTCAGCTTACCTGATTTGAGGTCGCGTCCGAATTTCAAGGCCATGCCGTCATCCGACAAATAGGTAATGTGACCGAGCATTCTGGCCTGCATTAAACCGCCTTTTGGAATGGTGTCTTTTTCCAGGTAGTAGCCATCGTGAAATTCCGGATCTTTGACGATGGCTTGGCGAGCAACTTCGTTAAACGCGATGTTCTGGGTGGTCAATTTCGGCGCGGAGGCAATAACAACACAGTGAGCCACTCGTTCCGGGTACTGAATTGACCAGCGAAGCGCTTGCATGCCGCCCAAACTACCACCAACGACAGCGGCCCATTTTTGAATTCCTAAGCGATCGGCCAATCGTGCCTGACTATTGACCCAGTCTCGCACACAAAAAATAGGGAAGTCTGAGCCATAGGGTTTGCCTGTGGCCGGATTGATTGATGTAGGGCCTGTGCTACCGGCACAGCCCCCCAAATTGTTCAGGGCCACCACAAAGAATCGATTGGTATCGATCGGTTTGCCAGGGCCAATGGCACTGTCCCACCAACCGGGTTTTTTGTCCTCGGAAGAGTGGTATCCCGCTGCATGATGGTCGCCACTTAGCGCATGGCAGATCAGTACAGCATTGGAGGCGTCTTCATTAAGGGTGCCATAGGTCTCTACCATTAAATCGTACGCAGGTAATTCTTGTCCTGAACGCAGCTTTAGGGGTTCATCGAACGAATAGACTTGAGGCGTTACAATTCCTACTGAATTCTCTGGGATTTCTGTTGGCATAAGACTTTGTTTTTAGGAAAAAATATAGAAAGGGCAGTCTAAACGGAGAGACTGCCCTGTTCAACTCTTTCCTCGCTTGGGGAAACCTCAATCGCTTGGTGCGTTGAGGTGCGTCAGTGAGGTGACGAGAAAGCGAGGCGTTACCCCGCCTGTAGTTTGCTCTTGGCGGATTGAAGATCAATCACTTTGCTTGGCTTGTTTTGACCCGGCATTTGAATGTCTTTACAGATGGCATCAATCTGACGGATGTTATCTTCAAACTCTTTGAGCATTTTCTCGGTGATCGCCTTTTGCTGCTGGCGCGTTTTTCCGGTTTGGATCAGTTCTTTAAAACGCATCATTTGCTGTTCAAGAATACGTTTGTGTTCATGAGTGTTTTGAACCAAGGGGCGAATCGCTTCGTTTGGCCAATGGTTGATTTCATTGCGAAGCTCACTGTGTAGTTCTTTCACCTGATTCACTAAGGTGCCGATGAAGCGTTTCACTACAATGTGCTGTTCGGTCAGAATGGTTTTCAGGTGAGTACGGAATTTGTCCGCCTGAAGATGCAGCTTATCCAGTTCTTTGATGTAGCGCTCTGAATCAATCTCTGGTGCTTTGATTCGGTCTCCTGATTGCTCGAACCGACCATAGATGCCATTCAGCATGCGGTTAGCCAGCTCCGCTTCCTTATGAAAGTGTTGCAATTCGTTTGAAATATGAAGGAAGAAGCGTTCGATTGCCCGCCCCATGCCTATGGTGCTCCAGCTGCCCAACAATTTATGGTGGGCTTCAAGAATGGCGGTATTCAGCACTTTAGTGGACGCTTTTTCGTTAAGAATTCGCCATTGTTGCTTCACCAGGGATTTGCTGGATTTAATGGTCAGCAGTTTCTTCTGGTAAATGCCGTATTCACGCTTCAGATTATCATTAAGGCGATGGATTTCTTTGGTTTGATCAGGTGCTTTTTCCAACTGCTCAAGTTGGTCGTGCAGCATCTGATAATGCCCTGAAACTGTTGCTCGGCTCGCTAACGCCATTGCTGTAATATCTTTGAGCATCTGGTTTCGGATGATGTGTTCACGGGTCGAAACCAGGCGGTTGGCTAACGCTTTCTCCAGTTGCAGGATGCCGCTTTGCTCTAAGAGTTCTTTGTTCCCTTTTACTTTACCAATGAGCCCTTGTTTAGCGGAAAGCGGCATGATGTCTTCTGCGTTAAGCTGAAGAATTCGGGCCGTATTGTTGTGGACATGGTTGATTGCTTGTTTTACTGAATCCGGACCGTCAAGGTCATCCCACAGTGCATCAATCTTGTTCATCACGGCATACTTCACCATGTATTTGGATTGAGGCAATGAACCAATGTGGGTTTCCCAAACTTCCATATCACTGGCCGTAACGCCGGTGTCGGCGGAGAGCACGAATACAACCGCTTGGGCTTTCGGGAGCATTTTGAGGGTCAGTTCAGGTTCTGAACCGAGTGCGTTCAGTCCTGGAGTATCCAGAATGCGCAGGCCTTTTTTCAGTAACGGATGTTGGATACTGATGATGGCGTGACGCCAGCAAGGAATAATCACCATCCCCTGGGTTTCAGGGCATTTCTCAAGATGTTCAGGATCGAAGCCCAGGTCTCTGGCTTGTTTTGGTGGAACGCTCTTTACTTTGGAAACTTGCTTGAGTGCATCTGCCATGGCTTCCGGGTGCGAAGGATCGATAGGGATCTCATGCCACCAGTCACCTAATTCAGACAGTTCTAACATGCTGCTGCTTGCTTGGCGGGTTTCGATGGGCAGTAGCTTGATATAGCAGCGACTTTCTTTACGATCATAGAAAATTTCAGTCGGGCACATTGTGGTTCTGCCTGCTTTTGAAGGCAGAATGCGCTGGTCATAGTCGGCAAAAAACAGCGCGTTAATCAGTTCCGTCTTGCCGCGAGAGAATTCACCCACAAAGGCAATAAGAATGTCTTCTTGGCCCAGTGTTGTAATGGTTTCCTGAAGACGTGAATTGGCTTCTTCTGTGAGTAACTGATTCTGTTTTAACCAGGCTTCGTAACGTCCAATACTTTCAACTAACGACTGTTTCCAAGCCCAGTGGCTTCCTACCTGGGTGGTGAATTCGTTGTGTGCCATGAACCCAATCCTCGTAATACTGCTAGCTTGTTAGAATAGTTGTTTATTTATTGTACAGATATGTCGATGGTAAACGCTCAAGTATGATCCGACGAACGGTATAGCGCAACAGAATTCCCTCGGGCGAGTAACAATTCCTGTCGTATTGGTAGAAAATCGGGATAGACGGTTAAACGAGGTCAGATATTAAGATGAATAAGCCAGAAGCAGGGGGCTTCTGGCTCAGTAAGAAGGGCTTATAAACCAAGCACTAACTGACTTGGAAGTTGTACTGACGCGGCGAGGTGTCGCACAAAGATTTCAATGACTTGGATAAGTAGGAAAGCCACGATAGGCGATAAATCCAGCATGCCCATGTCAGGCATGACTTTACGAATGCGAGACAGTGCTGGTCCGGTCAGTTGATGAAGCAGTAATACGGCTGGGTTGTAGCTCTGCGGCGCAATCCAGCTCAAGATCACAATGATAAGAATTGAGAACAGATAAATGTTTAATACTGTCTGGATGATAGCTAACACGGCCCACGCGCAGAGGTACAAAATTGGGGGGAACTGACCACCGGTCAGTAATGTGTAGACGAGGCCCATGCCAACCAATTGAACAATCCAGGCCAGCAGTAATGACGCTACATCAATTCCACCGACACCGGGAATAATTCGACGCAAAGGAACCAATAATGGGTTGGTGGCTTTTACAATAAATTGGGAAACGGGATTGTAGAAATCTGCTTTCACTACTTGCAGTAGGAATCTCAGCAAGATCACTAATACGTAAAGGCTTACAAATGTGTTGATGAGCAATAGGGCGACTTCGGTTAATGGGCCTGTCACGAGATGTCCTCTTACTTGATTGTCCTATCCATTTAACGTAACGCACGCCTGAATCATATGGGATGCGATACAGTAGGGCAATGATCAACGCCTGCTTTCTCATTGCCCGTTAGGTTAATGGGGGTGACTCAATTATTTTGCAAGAATTTCTGACAATTCTTCTGATCGATCCGATGCGGCTTGCATTGCCTGTTTAACCAGTGCTTCCAGATTGCCTTTCTGGAAAGTTTGAATGGCTTGCTCTGTGGTGCCCCCTGGGGACGTTACTTTGCGTCTTAGTTCGGAAGGAGCATCATCACTTTCTATGGCCATTCGAGCTGCACCGAGTGCTGTTTGTAAGGTCAGCTGTTTGGCGGTCTCTGCATCCAGTCCTAATGCTTCGCCAGCTTGTTGCATCGCTTCCATAAATAAGAAGTAGTACGCCGGACCACTGCCTGAAACGGCGGTTACCGCATCGATGCCTTGTTCATTTTGAACCCACAGCGTGATACCTACAGCATTCATCAATGTTTCGGCAACGTTGGCTTGTTCATCAGTGACTTCAGCTGTTTTGTACAGACCGGATGCGCCGCATTGCAGCAATGCCGGCGTATTTGGCATGCATCGTACGATGGCCAGTGGTTGACCAATCCAATCTTGCAGCGTCTCGGCTTTGATGCCTGCGGCAATGGAAATAATCAGTGGGTTGTTCTGCTTTAATGTCTCGGCAAGATCGGTAACGACCGATTTAAGCACTTGTGGTTTAACCGAGAGAACCACCACATCCGCTTCCGAAATAGCCTGATGGTTGTCCGTGGTGGTATTGACCTGAAACTCTTGCTCAAGCTTATTCAGACTCTCCTGGTCGATGTTTGTGGCCCACACTTTCTTTGGATCAACCCCTTGCTTGATTAATCCTCCAATAATACTGAATGCCATGTTGCCTGCGCCGATGAATGCAATGCTTGGAGTGCTCATGGGAGATCCTTCTTAAATTGATGATGTCTTTAATGATTATTTCGTTTTGGCCGGTCTTGGACCAAAAATGGCCGTGCCAATTCTAACGATAGTTGCCCCGCACTGTATAGCAGTCTCCATATCGCCTGACATGCCCATCGATAGCGTATCGAATGCTTCAGCAGGCTGATTCTGTTCTGATAAGGCTGCTTTTACTGAGGTAAACAGGTCATGCATTCTGGATAAACTCAGTCTTTGCTGCTCAGGATCATCGGTGGCTTTAGGGATGGCCATCAACCCTCGTAAAGTTAAGCGAGGTAATTGATTGATCTTCAGTGCAGCTTCGATGACCTCTTGTGCGAGAAAACCTGATTTGCTTTCTTCCTGATCAATGTTGACCTGAATGCAGACATTTAATGACGGCATATCCTGGGGGCGTTGGTCGCTCAATCGCTGAGCTATTTTCAAGCGATCGATAGTATGTACCCAATCAAAATGTTCGGCTGCCAGTCGTGACTTATTGGATTGCAGCGGGCCAATGAAATGCCACTCGATATCATAATCTTTCAGTTGTTGGATTTTGTCCGTAGCTTCCTGAATGTAATTTTCACCGAAGGCTTTTTGACCCAGTTGGTGTACTTCTTTAATTTCGTCACTGGTACGTGTCTTACTGACAGCTAATAAGTGAACGCTTTGCCCAAGTGGGCGATCAATGGTATTGATTTGAGATGTTATGGCGTGAAAACGGTCGGCAAGTTGGGTCATGGTATCTGTCGTCGGAGTTGTAATATCTGAAAATGGCTAAGACAAACCTTAAAGTTACGCCTAATATTAATGTCGATATTAAAAAACTCTAGTGGTTAAGTGGATTCTTAGGCTTGTTAATTAATGTAAATGTTAAGAATTGTAATTTAAGTGCTTGATTCGATTTTGAAAAAAGTTAATGCTTTTTTGAAGTGGGTCGTTAAATTGTAGACGTTTTTTGATATTGTCCTACACGTAAGTATTACAAAGTTTCAGAGTGTTGTTATAAATATTGTTGCTATAGAACGAGACGTTTTGGAGAAGGTTGCATGGATATTACGGAACTGTTGGCATTCAGCGCAAAGCAAGGTGCATCGGATCTACACTTGTCGGCTGGTTTGCCTCCGATGATTCGTGTGGATGGCGATATGCGACGTATTAACGTTCCGCCAATGGATCATAAACAAGTGCATTCGCTTATCTATGACATCATGAACGATAAGCAACGTAAGGATTATGAAGAGTTCCTGGAAACTGACTTCTCGTTTGAAGTGCCGGGAGTGGCTCGTTTCCGTGTAAATGCCTTTAACCAGAACCGTGGTGCCGGTGCGGTATTTCGTACCATTCCTTCCAAAGTGCTGACGATGGAAGATCTCGGAATGGGTGAAGTTTTCCGTAAGGTGGCGGATCAGCCACGTGGTTTGTGTTTGGTGACCGGGCCGACCGGTTCTGGTAAATCCACCACCCTTGCTGCGATGCTCGATTATTTAAATGAAACCAAATATAAGCACATTCTGACCATTGAAGACCCGATCGAATTCGTTCATGAGAGTAAGCGTTGTCTGGTAAACCAGCGTGAGGTTCACCGTGATACCTTGGGCTTTAATGAGTCATTACGTTCGGCTCTTCGTGAAGACCCGGACATCATTCTGGTGGGTGAGATGCGTGACCTTGAGACCATTCGTCTGGCATTGACTGCGGCGGAAACGGGTCACATGGTGTTTGGTACCTTGCACACCACATCAGCGGCCAAAACCATTGACCGGATCGTGGATGTATTCCCGGCAGAAGAGAAATCCATGGTGCGTTCAATGCTTTCCGAGTCGTTACAGGCGGTAGTGTCACAAACGTTAATGAAGAAAGTCAGCGGTGGCCGTGTGGCCGCACATGAGATTATGATTGGTACACCTGCGATTCGTAACCTGATTCGTGAAGATAAAGTTGCGCAGATGTACTCGGCAATTCAAACGGGTGGCTCATTGGGCATGCAGACACTGGATCAGTGCTTACAAGGCTTATTACAGAAGAATATTATTTCGGTTGAGTCCGCTCGTGAGAAAGCGAAGATGCCGGATAATTTCTAATCAGGATATGTCGGTACTGCCTATTATGTTGGGTTTAAGTGATAGGTGAGTGCTGAACAGGCCTTTCAATGATGAAAGGTGAAATTGAGGATCAAGTAACGGGTAGTGTTGGTGGAAATTGAAAAACTCTTAAAATACGTGGTGGAAAACGGAGCGTCTGACTTATTTATTTCTGCGGGCATTCCTCCAAGTGTGAAGTTAAACGGGAAACTGACCCCTTTAACCAAGAATCCGTTGTCCCCTGAAGAGACGCGTCAAACCGTACTTGGTGTGATGACGGAAACCCAACGTAAAGAGTTCAAAGAGCAGCGCGAATGTAATTTCGCGATCAGTGCTCGTGGTATTGGTCGTTTCCGTGTGAGTGCCTTCTACCAGCGTAACTTGGTCGGGATGGTGCTGCGTCGAATCGAAACTCAGATTCCTACCATCGAAAGCCTGGGCTTGCCGGAAGTTCTTAAAGAGCTGTCGATGACACGTCGAGGTTTGATTATCTTTGTGGGGGCAACCGGTACCGGTAAGTCCACCTCTTTGGCTGCGATGATTGGTCATCGAAACAAGAACAGCAAAGGGCACATTATTTCTATCGAAGATCCGATCGAATTTATCCATCAGCATCAAGGTTGCATTATTACCCAGCGTGAAGTGGGTCTCGATACCGAAAGCTTTGAGGTAGCGCTGAAAAATACGCTACGTCAGGCACCTGATGTCATCATGATTGGTGAGGTGCGGACGAAGGATACAATGAATTACGCAGTAACCTTCGCGGAAACTGGTCACCTATGTTTGGCAACGCTTCACGCAAACAATGCTAACCAGGCATTGGATCGAATTATTCACTTCTTCCCGCCAGAAACACACAGCCAGATTTGGATGGATTTGTCTTTGAACCTAAAGGCGATTGTTGCTCAGCAATTAGTTCCGACACCGGACGGAAAAGGTCGACGTGCGGTGGTGGAAGTGCTGTTGAATACGCCGTTGGCTGCGGATTTAATTCGTAAAGGTGAAGTGCATAAGCTGAAAGAACTAATGAACCGTTCTACAGAACAGGGTATGCAAACCTTCGATAGAGCGCTTTATGACTTGTATAGTCAGGGCGAGATTACCTATGCCGATGCCTTGTCTCATGCAGACTCAGCTAATGACCTTCGTCTGATGATTAAAATGGGTGCGGACGCTGACCCGGACCAGATGATGAACTCAAACTCTGGTCTAACCTTGGACGATGATGATTATCATCGAAGGTAACAGAAAATAGTATTATTAACTTTTGATTGTTTTTTGTGCAGAGAATGATGCATATCGCTTGATTCATGACTAACTGTGTGTATAATTCGCGCCGGTTTATGCATGAAGCTATTGTGGTGATGGCTTCATTTGGGCAGGAACGGAATGTGATCATGATGATTGTGAGTCGAATTGGTACCGTTTGTTTGTGTTTTCTGCCTACTGTGGATTCCTTTTATAGCCTCTGACATTGTCAGAGGCTTTTTTTTGCCTGCCAGTTCGTGTTTATTAAATGTAAATTCGACGGACATTGATGGCTTAACCTAGTGATGGCTGGTGCTACTAATATGACAAATCCTCTTTATCAGAAGCATATCGTATCCATATCGGATCTCTCTCGTGAAGATATTGAATTAATCATCAAAACAGCGGCGCGTCTTAAGCAACAGCCAGAGCCGGATTTACTGAAAGGTAAGGTAATTGCCAGCTGCTTTTTTGAAGCCTCGACCCGAACTCGTTTGTCTTTCGAAACGGCTGTGTTGCGCTTGGGTGGTTCTTTGGTTGGTTTTGATGATGCGGGAAATACCTCTCTGGCAAAGAAAGGTGAGACCTTGGCCGATTCGGTGCAGGTGATTTCTTCGTATACCGATGCTTTTATTATGCGCCACCCTCAGGAAGGCGCTGCGCGATTGGCTTCCGAGTTTTCTAGTGTACCTGTGATCAATGGTGGCGATGGGGCCAACCAGCACCCAACCCAGACTTTGTTGGATCTGTACACCATTTACGAATCTCAAGGCACCTTGGATGGCTTGAAAGTCGCTTTGGTGGGTGACCTGAAATATGGCCGCACTGTGCATTCCTTGGCTCAGGCGTTGTCCAAATTTAACTGCGAGTTTTATTTGGTGGCGCCGTCTGCACTTGCCATGCCTGACTACATTGTTGAAGACCTTGAAGAGAAAGGCGTGGTTTTGCATCAGTCTGATGATTTAGAAGCGGTTATTCCTGAGTGCGACATTCTCTACATGACGCGTGTTCAGAAAGAGCGTTTTGATCAGACAGAATACATGCACGTGGCCTCAAAATTTATTCTGAAAGCGAGTATGTTGGCCAATGCGAAATCAACGATGAAAGTGTTGCACCCGTTACCGCGTGTAGATGAAATCGAGGTAGATGTGGATCATACTCCGCACGCCTATTACTTCCAGCAAGCCGAGAATGGTGTTTATGCCCGTGAAGCCTTGCTGGCCTTAGTGCTGAAACCTGAGTTTGAGTAGGAGAGATCGAAATGTCTGAGAAGTTACAAGTTGAGGCGATTCAGCAGGGTACTGTGATTGATCATATTCCTGCGGGTCAGGGGATTCGGATCTTGAAGCGATTGCATTTGGAATCGGCCGGAAAGCGTATCACTGTCGGGATGAATTTACCGAGTAAAAATCACGGCCTGAAAGACATCATCAAGGTGGAAGGTCGTATGTTTACAGAGGATGAGGCGCATCAATTAGCCTTGTTTGCTCCGTCAGCGACCATTAATGTGATTGATGATTATGAGGTGGTAAACAAGTTTACCATGCAGTTACCGGATACGTTGGAAGGGGTTTTCTCATGCCCGAATACCAACTGCATTTCATTGAACGAGCCGGTTAAAAGTTTTTTCTATATCAGCAATAAGACCAGTGCAGAATCGGGCGATTCGGTGGTCAAAATGCGTTGTAAGTATTGTGAAAAATCGTTCAGTAAAGAGGTAGTGGTAGCCAGTTAATTGGCTACCTGTTCTTGCTGGAGTTATGGTTAATATCGCTTTATTGCAACCCTGACGTCAGGGTTGTGTCGCTATGCTTGCTGATCACACCAGTCTTCAAATAGGATTTTGGCGACCATACCATCAACCGAGTTCTCGCCAAAATCGTAGATTCCCTGATCTCTGAAATCGTACTTTGCTTCTTCACTGCTCAGGCGTTCATCGACTAATTCGAACGGTTTTCCAAAACGCCCATGTAAGCGATTGGCGAACTTTCGGGCCCGTTTTGACATTTCACTTTCGCTGCCGTCCATATTCAGTGGAAGTCCGATTAATAAAATATCGGGTTTCCATTCTTTGATCAGTTTTTCAATTTCCTGCCAATTGGGTATGCCGTCTTTGGCTTTCAGCGGAGGAAGTGGTGAGGCCGTTCCTGTAATGGTCTGGCCTACGGCGACGCCAATGCGTTTAATACCATAATCAAAAGACAAGGCGTGTTTGATGTCGGGCATGAAGTGGTGGTTCCTTGAGATTAAAACAGGGGGATTATGCGTGACCGGCTTCAGAGCTTAACTGATCCGGGTCGATGCCGAGGGTTTTGGTGGCTGCGTGCAGTTTTTGTTCGATATCAAGATCAAACAGAATGTCGGATTGTGCCGGGCAAGTTAGCCAAACGTTATTGGACAACTCCTCCTCCAGTTGTCCTGCATCCCATCCTGCATAGCCTAGTGTGACCAGATATTTGCTTGGACCTCTGTGTTCCGCTAATGAAATCAGCATTTCTTTAGAGGTCGTCAGGTAAGTACCTGGGCCGGTTCTTAGTGAGTTAGAGATAAAATCGGAATCGTTGTGAAGGATGAAGCCTTGGTTGGTGCTGACCGGGCCGCCGGCTAGTACTGGGGTGTTTTCACTTTCCAGACTGGGGTATACATCCAGTTCGAGCAGGATCTCACTGAGCTTAACGGGCAATGGCTTGTTAATAATCAAGCCAAGTGCGCCTTCTTCATTATGTTCACAGAGGTAGGTTAGGGAGCCAGTGAATATGTCACCTTGAAGATGGGGCATAGCGATTAAGAAATGATGTCTCAAACTATCCATAATGACTCCGAAGTGATTCTATTTATCACTATAGGTCTAATACTGCGAAAGAACATTGTTTTTTTGGAATCGCCAGGTTCGAATGATTTCCAATTCATCGGTATCTTTTGCTAATTCATCCGGGAACGGTGCAAAGGGTGCGGCTAAGCGAACAATTCGGATTGCGGCATCATCAAGTACTTTATGGCCGGAGGATTCAAGTACTCGAATCTCTTTTAAGGCGCCATTGGGTAGCAGAGATACCAGAAGTCTAAGATCGCCGAAAATTCCCTTCTGTCGAGCTTTTTCGGGGTAGTTAAGGTTGCCTATACGCTCCACTTTATCGAGCCAGGCCTTGACATAATAGGCGTCAGAAGCCCGCTTTGTTGAGGTGGTTGTGATGGTGCGAATCCTTGGACTTCGGGTCAATACTTTTTGTTGGTAATCCAATTCGGCTTCTAAGCTGGCGATTTCCAGAGAGCGCTGTAGTAGACGCTTTGCTGACTTAGGTTGTTCTGGCTTTGGAACGGGTAGACTGTCTTTGTTAGTGGTCAGGCGTTGAGGCGCTTGAGTTGCAACTACCGCTTCCTGTTCTTGTTGATCGACTTCTGAGGGCTGAAGCGCTTCCATGGTTGGTGAAGTTTTATTGACCTTCGGTGCCTGGATTTTTGCTTGTTCGGTGGTCGTGAGTTGTTGGGCTTTTTCAATAGGCTGGCCGCTGCCCAGCTGATTCATCTGAGCTAGAAAGTCTGCATCGTCTGGCTCTTTATGGTGTTCGAACTTGGCTAGGGTGACTTCGATAGTGGTGGGCTTGTTGGTGGTTTTTAATGCTTCGAAACCGATGCCCATGATCACGATGAGGTGTAACGCAATGGCCATGAACACGGTAAAACCAAGACGATCGGAAGACGAAATCTTAGGTGTTATTTGCTGGGGTGTCTGAGGCTGATTATTTGTCGAATGATCAGATGGTAACCCGTTGCTGTTTAATGAACCCGCATGCATCGTGATAAAACTTTAACTGCTTAATGATAAAGGGGTAAAGTTAACGTGCTTAGACGCATCGAGCAAGGAGTTCTGGCTGAATTGTGACACTAATCGACAACTTTTCCGTCAATAACTGAAGTCGTGACCAACCGCTGTGAAATAGCGGCTGGCCTAAGAATGTTATTTTCTCGAATCAAGTTCGGCTTCAATAACGTCCATGAGTTGTCCTGCGATATCTATACCCGTCTCATTACTGATTTCACGCAAACAGGTCGGACTGGTGACGTTAATTTCTGTCAGGTAATCGCCAATAACATCTAATCCTACAAAGTATAGCTTACGGCGTTTAAGTTCATCGGAGACTTGGTTGCAAATCCAACGGTCACGATCACTTAGTGGTCTCACTTCACCGCTTCCGCCAGCGGCAAGATTGCCTCTGCTTTCACCTGCTGCCGGAATTCGAGCGAGGCAATAAGGAACAGGCTCACCGTTAATCATCAGAATTCGTTTATCGCCCTGGACAATTTCAGGCAGGTATTTTTGTGCCATGATTTGTTGTTGTCCGTGGTTGGTTAGTGTCTCGATGATTACAGACAGATTCGTGTCTTTTTCTTTTACATGGAAAATAGATGAACCGCCCATACCATCAAGGGGTTTGTAGATGGTGTCCTGATGTTTTTGGTGGAAGGCTTTTAATCGTTGGGCATCTTTGGAAACCAGATGCGGAGGTGTGCACTGAGGGAATGCCGTAGCGTACATCTTCTCGTTGCAGTCCCGTAGGCTTGAAGGCTTGTTAACGATCAGTGTGCCTTGCTGTTCTGCTCGCTCTAATAAATAGGTCGCATAGATGAATTCATTATCAAAAGGCGGGTCTTTACGCATCAGGATGACGTCCAGTTCGGATAGTTCTATGTCCTGAGTGCTGTTGAATTCGAACCATTTCTGATCGGATCGGAATACAGTTAGCGATTTGACTGTTGCTCTGGCATGGCCATCTTCAAGATACAAATCTTGAGGCTCCATATAAAAAAGTTCCCAGTTGCGATCTTGAGCTGCCCATAACATGGCAAGGGAGGTGTCTTTTTTGTAGTGGATGGACTGAATCGGGTCCATTACGATGCCGAGTTTGATAGTCATTTGGATACTGTGCCTTAAAAGTTTAGTGCGGGCTATTGTACTGTTTTATAGCGCCTTTAAATATAACCTTTATCGCCTATGATTAGGTGACTAAATAGCTAAAATAATCTTGAACTTAGAGTAAATAGTTGGAGTTTTTGTTCGTTTTAATTTCAGCATAGATGTGTTTTTTTGTAATTCTGAGGATTAGAGCTTTAATTAATATGGATTTAAACTTTAGTTCTATGTTACAACTGACCAGTTAGTGTTTCTTGGCTCGCTGATAAAAAAGGGAGCCTTTTCGCGGCTAAAACAAGAATTATTGCGAACGGTAGAAAAGGCCGAATTATGGATGAAAACTTTGAGAGTTTGAAAGTAATGGTAATCGACGATAGTAAAACCATTCGTCGCACTGCTGAAACTCTACTTAAAAAAGTTGGATGTACTGTTGTGACTGCAACAGATGGGTTTGATGCTCTGGCAAAAATTGCTGATACCCACCCTGATATTATTTTTGTGGATATCATGATGCCTCGTCTTGATGGCTATCAGACGTGTGCTCTGATTAAAAACAACAGCGCATTTAAATCAACCCCTGTCATCATGTTATCGAGTAAAGATGGCCTATTTGACAAGGCGAAAGGCCGCATCGTGGGGTCTGATGAGTATCTAACCAAGCCGTTCAGTAAAGACGAACTGCTTGGTGCGATTAAAGCACATCTCAAGAAAGACTAGTAAGAACTGAATTGTCTTTATAGAACTGGAGAATAGAATGGCGCGCATATTGATCGTTGATGATTCGCCAACCGAAACTTATGCTTTTACAACAATTTTAGAAAAGCATGGTCATGAAGTATTAAATGCTGAAAACGGTGCCGATGGTGTGGCACTGGCAAGACAAGAACAACCGGATTTAGTTTTGATGGATATTGTTATGCCTGGCCTAAATGGCTTTCAGGCTACACGTCAATTGTCAAAAGGTGGTGAGACCGCTCATATCCCGGTAATTATTGTAACCACTAAAGATCAGGAAACGGATCGAGTGTGGGGCAAACGTCAAGGCGCTAAAGGTTACCTAGTGAAACCAGTGCAAGAAGACTTGCTAATGACGACTGTAAATAAAGCGTTAGCTGGTGAGCCTTTAGACGATTAATTTCACATCATAGAACAACAATAACCTGACATATAATGAATCCATTTAAAATCTTACAGGAACTTGCTGCAAAGAGTCGAAACCATGCAGCGGGTTTGCCTGCGCAAGAAGCAGCCGTGAAAACATGGAGCGGTGTGGCTTTTCGAATTGCAGGTGGACGTTTCCTTTCTCCCTTAGGTGAAGTAGTCGAGGTATTGGATGTACCTCGTTTTACTCAAATTCCAGGTGTAAAACCTTGGGTTAAAGGGATTGCAAATGTACGGGGACGTTTGCTGCCTATTATGGATTTTGCGTCGTATTTGGGAATGACCTCCAATAAATTGATGCGGGCAAGAAAAGTATTGGTTGTTGACTACAAAGGCATATTGGCCGGACTGATTGTTGATGAAGTGATGGGGATGCAGCACTTCGCATCGGATGAGTTTCAAAAATCGACGACAGAGATTATAGATGAGGTTCGCCCATACGTTTTGGGGGAGTTTCCGAGGGACGATCGACTGTGGACAGTAATAAGTTTATTTAAGCTGGCTCAGGATCAGGAATTTGTTCAAGTGGCTGTTTAGCAGCTTGGATACTAACTTGTAAGAATAAGAAATGCGGCTGGGAGTCCGAAGCATGAAAGTAGCAGGTGGTATTAATGCCAATAAGCTGTTCGAAAATCCATTAATGGGGGGATCTGTGGTCCTAATGATCTTAGCGGTCATTGGTCTATTTGTTACCTCATGGATTCAAACGGTAGAAGGCGCTCGAGATAAAGAATACATTGCAAACGCGGGTGAGTTACGAGTACTTTCCCAGGCGATTGCAAAGAACTCAACGGAAGCTGCGGGCGGTAAGGAAGATGCGTTTACACAGCTGCAAATGACCCGTCAAGCGTTTGAGCGTCACTGGAATAACCTGCTTCAGGGGAATCCTGAGGTGGATTTACCTCCTAGCCCCGATTCAGTGCAGGCTGAAATGGATGCGTTGAAATCAGTTTGGGGGCGTGTTCGTGATAACGCTGACCAAATCCTTGATTCGCAAGAAGTTGTATTGACGCTTCATGAAGTAGCCGCGACATTGAACGAAACCATTCCGCAATTACAGATCGAATACGAAGAAGTTGTTGAGATCTTGCTGGAAGTAGATGCACCGGCAGAGCAGGTTGTAATCGCTCAGAAACAATCGCTGTTAGCAGAACGTATCGTTCGTAGTGTGAACAAGGTACTTGCTGGTGGTGATGATGCGGTACTTGCTGCAGATAACTTCGGTCGTGATGCCAGCCTATTTGGTCGTGTGCTAAGTGGCATGCTGGAAGGCAATGTTGCAATGAACATTTCCCAGGTTGAAGATGAAGAAGCGGTTTACAGCCTTGAAGAAATTTCTGACCTGTTTGAATTCGTAAGCGGTAGCGTTGACGAAATTCTTGATAACTCTCCTGACTTATTCCACGTTCGTGAAGCAGCAAATTCAATCTTTATCGACTCCCAAGATTTGTTGAAATCTACTTCAGAACTGGCGTTACGTTTCCAAACTCTTTCTGATGATCGTCCATTCTTCAAAACAGCAATGGGTGTATACATCTGTTTGATTGCACTGTTCGTTGGTGGTGCAGGATATGGTTACGTTGTATATAAAGAATCTGAAAAAGAGCGTATGGAAGAAGCTGAAAGTAATGAGCAGAACCAAACCGCTATTTTACGTCTACTGGATGAAATTGCTGACCTTGCAGATGGTGACTTAACCACTCAGGCAACGGTAACTGAAGACTTCACCGGGGCAATTGCAGACTCCATCAACTTCGCTGTCGACCAGATGCGTGGTCTGGTATCTGCGATTAACGAGACTGCGGTACAGGTATCGGCAGCTGCTCAAGAAACACAGGCAACGGCAATGCATTTGGCGGAAGCTTCTGAGCACCAGGCTCAGGAAATTGCGGGTGCATCGGCGGCGATTAACGAAATGGCGGTGTCCATTGACCAGGTATCAGCGAACGCTGCGGAGTCATCTGCGGTGGCGGAGCGATCGGTTGCGATCGCGAACAAAGGTGCTGAAGTGGTACAAAATACCATTAATGGTATGGATACGATTCGTGAGCAGATTCAGGAAACATCGAAACGTATCAAACGTCTGGGTGAATCTTCACAAGAAATTGGTGATATCGTATCTCTGATTAACGACATTGCTGACCAAACCAACATTCTATCTCTTAACGCTGCGATTCAGGCATCGATGGCTGGTGAAGCCGGTCGAGGCTTCGCGGTGGTTGCGGACGAGGTTCAACGTCTTGCGGAACGTTCTGCAGCGGCAACCAAACAGATCGAATCTTTGGTAAAAGCGATTCAGAGCGATACCAACGAGGCTGTTATCTCAATGGAACAAACCACTTCTGAGGTGGTGACCGGAGCTCGCTTGGCACAAGACGCGGGTGTGGCACTGGAAGAAATTGAGACAGTATCTAAGAACCTTGCAGACTTGATTCAGAACATTTCGAATGCTGCTCGTCAGCAGGCGTCATCTGCTGGTCATATCTCAAACACGATGAACGTGATTCAGGAAATTACTTCTCAGACCTCGTCTGGTACAACTGCAACCGCGAAGTCTATTGGTAACTTGGCTGAATTGGCGAACCACCTTCGTGAATCAGTGGCAGGCTTTAAGCTTCCAGATTCTGAGTTGGTTCCGACTGTCGAGGAAGAACACGCCCAGGTTTAACCTGGGTTTGTTGTCTGGCAATAAGAGGAATGGCAATCGCGCATGTCTAGTAAAGACGAAGCCGATAGAGGTAATGGGCTTCAGAATACGATGTTTGGTCAGTTTGATGACCAAAGCTATGAGCAATGGCGTGCGCTTATCGAGCAGAGAACAGGGCTTCAATTAGCTGACCATTTAAGAACATATCTTCAGGGCGGTCTGAATCGCCGAATGAAACTGCATAATATTCATGATTATGAACAGTATCTGGAGTATGTGACTAATGAACGAAATGGCATTAAGGAATGGTCAGAATTAATCGATACCTTAACGGTTCAGGAAACCCAGTTCTTTCGACATCTTGATTCATACTCCTTTATCGAAACCTATCTTAAAGAGCTTGTTGATTCGTCAGAACGAACAAGGTCAATAGAGATGTGGAGTGTGGGATGTTCGAGTGGCGAAGAGAGTTACAGTTTGGCGATGTTGGCCGAGAAAGTGTTAACAGAGAGTGAACACATGGCTAGCTACGGTGTGATAGGAACGGATATTAGTTTATCTGCCATCAGCAGTGCCAAACTTAGAATCTACAAAGCCAGAAAAGCCGATTGGATTCCTGACCATTATCATCACTGCTTTGACAGGCTGGACAACACAATAAAAATTAAACAACGCATTGCAGACCGAGTGTGCTTTGCGCGAGTTAATATTCTGGATCTTGATCGTGTTCCAATACGCGATATGGATATCATCTTTTGTCAGAATTTGTTGATATACCTTAGAAAATGGCGCCGGAAAGAAGTCGTAAATCGACTGTCTGAACGTTTGAAAGTTGGCGGTATTTTGGTATTAGGCTTGGGTGAGGTTACTGACTGGAGCCACCCCAAATTAAGACAAGTAGATAGTAGAGACGTATTAGCGTTTGAACGTTTCAAAGCTTAGATCTTTGAAATGAACAAGCTACAGGACATATAGGTGAGATTGGAGTCATTATGACTGAGCACCGCGACTATGTTGCCCTAGAGTGGGTAAAAGGTGAAATTGAAGAAACCCTGAAGCAAGCGGAACAGGCGCTTGAAGCTTATGTTGAGTCTCCTGAAGACGGAACTCGCATGCGTTTCTGTTTGACCTATATCCATCAGGTGCATGGTACTTTGCAGATGGTGGAGTTTTACGGGGCTGCACTTCTCGCTGAAGAGATGGAGAAGGTTGCTCAGGCAATCATCAATAACAAGGTTCGTGAAGTCAGAGAAGCTCAGGAAGTGTTGATGCAGGCAATTCTTCAATTGCCAGGCTATCTTGAACATCTTCAATCGGGCAAGGACGACATACCTGTAACTTTACTGCCTCTATTGAACGATCTTCGCTCTGCATGTGGTGAAAGTCTTCTTACCGAGACATCATTATTCAGCCCGAATCTGTTGCCGCTTCGTTCTGAAGGGGAATTTCAATTTGTTTCTGCCGGTGCTGCTGAAAAGCTTAGCCGTTTAAGAGAAGCTTATAAGCTGGGTCTGCTCGGTGTTATCCGAAACCAAGGGCTTGATAAAAGTTTTGCAGCACTGGCGAAAGCCTGTATGCATTTGGAGCAGCTCTGTGGTGAAGCTCCAATGGCTCGTTTATGGTGGATTGCAGGTGCGATTGTTGAGGGGATGTCCAATAACTCCATCGAGAGCAGCTTTTCCCTGAAAGGGCTGTTAAGGCAATTGGAAAAAGAGATTGTGAGACTCATCTCCGATGGCGACGCTGCATTAAATGCACCTGTGCCAGAAGAGTTAGCCAAAAATCTGCTGTACTACATTGCTAAATCCCATTCGGAAACGCCCGCTGTACGCAGTATCAAACAAGTCTTTGGCTTAAATGCAGCACTTCCTGAAGAACAGAATCAGGCATTTCATGGTTCATACAAGTCAGCCATGGGCTCGGTGGTAACTGCACTGACTGAAGAGCTGGCAAACCTGAAAGAGCAGTTTGATCTCTTTACTCGTTCTGCTGATTACGACTTTGCTAAGTTGGGTGAATTAGGCGCAAGCTTTAAACAAATCGCGGATACTTTGGCTGTTCTTGGATTAGGTCCTCAACGAAAAGCCTTATTGGATCAAATTGATCGTATTAATCATTGGATTGAAGTTCAGGAAAAACCTGAGCAATCTGAATTGATGTCGATTGCCAGTGAATTACTGATGTTAGAAGTCGGTTTGAACAATGCCGTTGCTTCTAACAATAAATCTGAATCGACTTCTGACATCCCGGTGGATGCGTTGAATACGGCGCAAACTGCGGTAGTTAAAGAGTGTCGTAACGGTTTAGAACAAGTAAAAGATGCCATCATCGGTTATATCGCATCGCAGTGGAGCGTGACTGAAATTCAACATGTGCCAGAGCTTCTTAAAAGTGTTGAAGGCGCATTGGCTATGGTGCCTCAGTTGCTTCAAGCCTCGGAAATACTTACGCAAACACGGGGTATCATTGAAGAACGCTTATTAGCTGAGCCGCCAGAACAACCAACTTGGGAAATGATGGACAGCCTTGCGGATGCTGTCGCCGGTGTTGATTATTATCTTGAGCGTGTAGCAGAAAACAGCCAGGAAGAAGGAGGGTCAGTCCTTCAGGTTGCTGCTGAGAGTATCGCAGCCATTACAGGTACATCGTTACCGGAAGATTCGTCATTTACACCGATTGAAGACATTGATTTAGATGATGGCAATGACGACATAGTCGCTATTGACGATACCTTAGATCTTGAACCTCTGGAGTTGCCGTCTGACACGGTAAGCGAACTCGCTGAAGCGACTGAGTTTGTGGAGGATTCTGAGCTTGTTGCAGAATCAGCTCCTATGGCGGAATCAGAGTCAGTTGATGACGTGCTAGAAATAGACCTTCCTGTCTTGGATGAGGAAGTGACGGATTCAGCTGAGCCAGATACATCTTCCGTTGAAGCCGCAGACCTTGAGGCAGAAACCGTTGTTGTTCCGGTCGAAGATGAACTAGGTTTGGAGTTCTCTGAACTGCCTGAGGAACCTTCGATTCCGGTTTTGGATGTGGAAGAGGAAGCTGAGCTGGAGTCAGATCCTGTTTTAGCTGAGCTGGATTCCATTGATGATGGGCTAGATCTAGAACTTGGTTTGGCCTCTGATGAAGACTTAGCTTCTATATTAGGTGACAGTTCTCTCGAGTCTGTTTTGGAAGTTCCTCAAGTCACTGAAGCTTCCGAGATTGCTCAAGAAGAAATTACGGACAGTACGTCTGATGAAGCCTCGTCGGACGAGGCTGAATCGGATGCTTCTGACGATATGATTGATGATGAAATCATCGAGATTTTTGTTGAAGAAGCAGAAGAAGTTCAAGAAACCATAGCCGAGTTCCTTCCTGCATATAAAGCGAACTATGAGAACACAGATGCTCAAACGGAAGTCAGACGAGCATTCCATACCTTAAAAGGCAGTGGTCGCCTTGTCGGTGCTGAGCAAGTGGGTGAACTTGCTTGGAAAGTAGAAAACATGCTCAATCGCGTGATTGATCAGACAATTCAGGCATCGCCGGATTTGTTTGATTTGATAGACGATGTGTGTGCGGTATTGCCAACTCTAGTGGCCTCTTTTTCGAAAGGGCAACCTTCCGGCATCGATACTCAACCGCTAATGGATGCGGCTGATGCTTTGATTGACGGTAAAGGATATCAATCCGGTGCTGCATCATCTCTATCGGTTGCGACCTCGGAAGAGGCTGTTGAGACTGACATTCCATCATCGGATGCTGAAGATGAAGCAAGCGACAGCGAGTCTCTGACTTCAGATACTGATGAACTGGCATTAGATAGCTCAGCACTTGAAAGCGCTGAGCTTGAAATCTCAGACAATGGCGTTGAAGAATTCGAAGAAGCAGAGATCGATGACATTGATGATTCTTCACGTGAAGCGTTTGAAACGGACAATCTGGATCAATTCTCACAACTTGAGAGTGAGGAAGATCAGAGTGATTCCTTCGATTTAGCCCCTGACGATATCGCTGCTCAGCTGACTGAGTCACTGTCTCTAGGCGATTCGGATGACGAAGATTTAGCCGCTTCTGAGCTGGATGCCTTTGATCTTGAAGAGAATGACTTTACCGATGGCACTCTTTCTGAGCACGAAGCAGAAGATCAAGATACCCTTGAAGAAATTCAGTTGGACGGTGATGAGACGTCGGATCTGTTAGAAATCTTCAAGAGTGAAGCACTAACGCATTTGGATGTGTTGGATAGCTATACGCAAGAGAATCTTTATAAGGATTCCGCGCTACTGACGGACGATGTACAACGAGCCTTGCATACCTTGAAAGGTAGTGCTCACATGGCTTCTGTGACACCAATTGCTGAGTTTGCAGGTACCTGTGAACGAGTCGTTAAAGAAGTTCGCGCGGCGCATTTGATGGCAGATCAGCAACTGATTTCTCAGTTGTCGGATGCAGCTGGTTGGATTCGCGATGCGATTGCTCACATTGATGCGCAAGGACAGGTAGATTTAACGGTAGATCCTGATTGGCTTGAATCCCTGTCTTCCTCATTTACGCGTCTTCCTAGCGAACTTGCAGTACAGCAAGAGGGTGGTGCTGTTGTTGATACTGATGTATCTCCTGATCATCAAATGATGAATATCTTCCTGATGGAAGGTATGGATATCTTGGGGGATATTGAATTAATCATTCAGCAATGGCGCTCATCGCCATTGAATACACAGCTGGCCAATGACCTTGGTGCGGAATGTGAGACGCTTGCCAAAGCGGCTCGTATGGCAAGATTGATTGCGTTTGGTAATATGGCCGACACGTTAGACCGTTTTGTTACAGACATCACGGCTATGGATGGAGTGCCAAACAGCGCATTCTTCGATGCATTGGATATGGGATACGAGTCTCTTGTTTCCTTGATGGATCTCCTGGCAGCTGGTCAGGCTATTTCTTCAACGGCTGATCAGATTGCACAAATTATGTCTCTGGACAAAGCCTCTCTGGTTGACCCTCTTCAAGATGTTGATCTGGAAGAATTCTCTGAATTGGAGGTTTATCCAGAAGACGAGCAAAGTGAAGAACAAACCTTCGATGCCTTGGGCGATGTAGCACTGGATGATGCTGAAGTGTCCATGGCCATGGAAGAAATTGCGTCCTTGGATGATTTGGATCTGCCTGATTCGGGTGATGATTTTACCCTTGAAGAATTGGCGTCGGATGATGATCTAGCCGCATTGGTTGACGAATTTGATGAGTTTGGTGGTACGCCTGCTGAAGCTTCAGAAGCTGTGGAGCTAGAAGAACCGGAAGCCATTGACGATGATACCGATGAAGACAGTGAATTGGTCAGTATTTTCTTGGAAGAGGCCGATGACATTGTTTCGCACCTGGATGAGAATCTTCAGCAATGGCGCGGTCAATTAGATAATGAAGAGCCGATTCAGGAATTGCAGCGCGCGATTCACACCTTAAAAGGTGGTGCGCGTTTGGCTGAAATTAAGCCAATCGGTGATTTGTGCCATGAGCTAGAAAATCTGTACGAAGGATTATCAGAAGGTCGTTTAAAATACAACGAGCCGCTATTAGATCTGTTACAAGATTGTCATGATGCTATTGCTACTCAGGTTTCTGACATTCATGAAAACAAAGAACCTGTGGCCTATCCGGAGCTAGAACAGCGCATCATTGCTGAGCTGTCTTCGGAGACTCCTACCCCGTCTTATTCCGAGTCAGAAGAAATCACTGAGCTAACAGCTCAAGCTGACCAAGAACTGTCTCAGTCAGTGCCTCAGCCTCTGAGCAGCAATGTGGACCCAGAGTTGGTTGAAATCTTCCTGGAAGAAGCGGAAGAGCTGCTCGATAGCATTACTGAGCACTTGGAACAATGGGCCGATCAACAGGACGATTTAACGCCAGTAGCCGAGCTTCAAAGGGAACTTCATACTTTGAAGGGTGGCGCACGAATGGCCGAGCTGGCTCCAATTGGTGACTTGGGGCATGAATTAGAAAATCTTTATGAAGGGCTGGTCAATGGAATGTTTGCCAGTTCTGATGCTCTTATTGATCTGCTTCGCGCTTGTCATGACCGTTTAACGGATATGACGGACGCGGTTCAAAACCAGCAAATGCCATTTGCTGCGAATGATTTAATCGAAGCTATTTCTGAGTACTGTAAGACAGGCGCGTATGATGAGTCTGTATTAGCTTACAGTGCTCCGCAAACTGCAGACGTTGCTCATCCTGATGAACACAATAGTGAAAACGAAGACGCATTCGATACGGATTTGTCGGAGTTAGACGACGCCGAAGACAGTGATGTTGTTGATCAGTTTGAACAATTGCCTGAGCTTGAAGTTGAAGCGGAAGACGAGATTGACTTGTCTGAACTGGATCAATCCACTGAAGAAGACGTTTCTATAGCTCTTGCAGATGTACTTGAAGAAGAGACTGAAGTCCAAGAACAGGTTGACTCAACTGAAGAACCTGAAGTTCAGGCAAGCGTTGATGAGTTACCCGAAGTTGAGGAACTACCTGATCTAGAAGAAATTACAGAGGTTATTGAAGCTACAGATGTCGAAGTTACAGATGTAGAAGCCATAGACGCTGAAGACGCTTCAGATCTCGATGGTGCCTTGGATCTTGAGGGTGGCTTGGATCTTGATGGGTTAGCTGAGACAGAAGAGCTGGCAGCTGATTTTGATCAGGCCGATTTTGACGATGCTTTAACTGAGCTGGCTTTGGATGCAGAGGCAGCCAAGGAAGATGAGTCTGCTCTCGATGATGATATTGATCTTAGCGCCTTTGGATTGTCTGCACTTGATGCAGCAGCGATGGAAGTATCGGATATCTTCCTGGAAGAGGCTTCTGAGCTGTCGGAGCAATTAGATAACGCCTGTTATGCTTGGTCACAAGATCCTAATGCCAATGGACCGAAAGCAGAAGTTCTGCGTTTGCTTCATACCCTGAAAGGGGGGGCAAGGCTAGCCAAACTGGACCCACTAGCCCAAGCCACACATGAGTTAGAGAGCCATATTGAACAGTATACGGGTGAACTCACTGAAGGTTTCTTTGCTGGCCTGGTAGAGCGTATCGATCAAATCGGTCAGTTAATTGAAGGTTCAGATGAAGCGGGTGCTTCTCCAAAATCTGTTGAGAGTGACTCTATCAGCGATGCTCTCGAAGCAATGGTGGAGCAGTCATTTGATTCCGATTTGTCGTCAGAGCTGGATCTGTCGTCATTGGATGACGCTATGTCGGACACTGACACGGCTGAATTACCTTCTTTTGAATTATCAGACGAAGATTTACTTGAAGAAATATCGTTACTTGATGATGACGAAGACGCACCGGATGAATTGATTCTGGGTGACGAAGTTGAAATTGAGAAAATTCCAGCACCTGAGTTTGGTCCGTCAATTCGTGAAGCTTTAGTGGATCAAGGTTCTAAAGTGGGGCAAGAAGCCGTTAAGGTTTCGGCTGACCTGCTTGAGAATCTTGTGAACCTTGCGGGTGAGACATCCATTACCCGTGGTCGATTGGAAACTGAAGTATCCGATATCGGCTTCACCCTTGAAGATATGGATATGACGGTAAGCCGACTGAGAGAACAGTTGAAGCGTCTGGATATTGAAACGCAAGCTCAGATCTCTTACCGGACAGAGATGCAACAGACGCATGATTATGACGACTTTGATCCTTTGGAGATGGATCGTTATACCAACATGCAGCAGTTGTCTCGTGCTTTATTGGAATCGGTGACGGATATTCTTGATCTGCGCACAACCTTGGAAAACAAGGTAAAAGATTCTGAAACATTACTGCTCCAGCAGTCACGCATTAATACCGAGCTACAAGAAGGCTTGATGAAAACTCGAATGGTGCCGTTCAGCCGTTTGGTACCTCGTCTTCGTCGAATTGTTCGTCAGGTAGCACAGGAGCTGGGTAAGCAGGTCGACTTTAAAGTCGAGAACGCTGAAGGTGAAATGGATCGTACGGTGATGGAGCGCATGGTTGCGCCTCTTGAACATATGCTTCGTAATGCGGTTGACCACGGTGTTGAAATGCCTGACGTCCGTAAGAAAGCGGGTAAAAAAGCCAAAGGTACGATCGAGCTGACGGTCAGTCGTGAGGGCGGTGATGTTGTGCTTCGCCTGAAAGATGATGGTAACGGAGTTAACCTGGAAGCCGTTCGTAATAAGGCCATCGAACGAAACTTGATGAAGCCTGATGCGGATTTAACCGATCACGAAATCATGCAGTTTATCTTTAGTCCAGGCTTCTCCACTGCTCAGAAAGTGACTCAAATCTCTGGTCGTGGCGTTGGTATGGACGTTGTGAACAGCGAAATCAAGCAGCTAGGTGGTAACATTGCTATTGATTCTGAATACGGTTCAGGGTCTGAGTTTGAAATTCGTCTTCCGTTTACAGTATCGGTTAACCGTGCCTTGATGGTGAAGGTGGGTGATGATCTTTATGCCGTTCCGTTGAATACCATTGAAGGTATTGTGCGTGTCAGTCCGTATGAACTGGAAGAGTTCTACAAAGAAGGCTCTGATTTGCCTTATATCTATGCGGGTAAAGAATATCGTATGGAATATATGGGGACGCTGCTGCAATCTGGTCATACGCCGAAGCTGCAAGGACAAGTTCTGCCGTTGCCAGTACTTCTGGTGCGTGGTGCAGAGCATCCGATTGCATTGCAGGTAGACAGCCTGATGGGTAGCCGTGAGGTGGTTGTGAAATCACTTGGCGCTCAGTTCAGTACTGTTGAAGGTGTTTCTGGAGCGACTATTCTTGGTGATGGTAGCGTAGTTATCATTTTGGATTTGGCTGCACTAATCAGGGCTGAGCATGCTCGTTTTGTGGAGCAAGCCAACCAAGATCATGTGGCGACGGAAAAGGTTGCTGTGTCCGATCGACCATTGAAAGTGATGGTGGTGGATGATTCGGTGACAGTTCGTAAGGTAACGTCACGTGTTCTTCAGCGTCAGGGCTATGAAGTGTTCACGGCCAAAGACGGCGTGGATGCCATTGCTAAATTACAGGATGAGCGTCCTGATATTATGCTTCTGGATATTGAGATGCCTCGAATGGATGGCTTTGAGGTGGCATCGCATGTTCGTCACAATGAACAAATTAAAGATCTTCCTATAATTATGATTACATCCCGAACGGGTGAAAAACACAGAGATCGAGCAATGTCGATTGGTGTGAATCACTATATGGGTAAACCGTTCCAGGAAGCGGCACTGTTAGAAACCATTGAGTTGTTGGTTGGTAAATAAATAGGTATTGGGTTGACTATTGAAGGTAGAAAGGTTGCGATTGTATCGGATCAACCATTAAGTAAAAGCACGCTAAGCAAGGCTCTCAATGAGCTTGGCTTAGTAGTGGCTCTCAATACGTCTCCTGATCGTGTGACGAAAGAAGAAATAAGCGATGAGAATATTTCTGCTTGGGTGATCGATTTAGCGGATGAAGATCGTTGGTCTGACTTTTTGGACGACCTATTAGATCTGGCGACTGCCCCGTTGTTGTTTGGTGAGGGTGAAGTTCCCGCTTTTAACAGTGACGAATTTATCCGTTGGCAGCGTCGCTTCAATAAAAAAGTGACATCTCTGTTGAGCCCATCTGAAACGATTTCCATACCAGAAATTGAGATCCCTGAAATTCCCGAAATCAAACTGCCAAATAAGAATGCAGCAGATGATTCGGAGTCTATGGTTTCAGGCATGGCACCGGAGAAGCCAAGAGCTCGAATATCTTTACCTGCCAACATTACCGGGAACTGGCAAAAGGGCAGTCCTGCTCCATACGTTTGGGTTTTAGGAGCATCGTTAGGTGGTCCGGGTGCGGTGAAGCGTTTCCTGGATGTGTTGCCTGAGGGGCTTCCTGTTGGCTTTGTATATGCTCAGCATATCGATAACAACTTTTTGCCCGTTTTGCATCAAGTTCTGGGCCGCCATTCGGTGTTTGATATGCGCCAGTGCGGGCATAAGCGTAAAGTCGGCATTGGTGAAGTACATATTGTGCCTGTAAATCATCAAATTCAAAGCTCGAAAAGTGATGGCATCATTTTTGTTCACAATCGTCCGTGGCAGGGATTATATAGTCCGAATATCTCTCATGTAATGAGAGAGTTCGCGAGTTGTTATGGCCCGGATACAGGGGCAATTATTTTTAGTGGGATGGGCGATGATGCCTCCGATGGTGCAATGGCTATGTCGGATGCGGGAGCAGAAGTTTGGGTACAAAGACTGAATACCTGTGCCAGCGCATCAATGCCGGAAGCTGTAATTGGCACGGGCCGAAGCAGTTTTCAGGGAACACCGGAAGAGTTGGCGGAAAAGCTGGTTCAGATTATCGCATCCCGTCATCAGGACGCGTTGAGAATTGATGAGCATGGTGATGATGTCTCAATTGATGACCCCATTTACCCTTTCTAAATAAACTTGGTTATCTAATAGGAAAAACTTCATGGCAGAACAAACGAATCAGGTGGCGTGCTTACGGATTCCAAAAGATCCCAATAACTTGTTATTGCCTAACGTTTCTGTCGCTGAGGTGATTCCTTATAAAGCGCCATTGAAAGACAGTGGGCCAGAATGGTTTAAAGGGTTCTTCACCTGGAGAAACACAAAAGTCCCCGTGGTTTCTATGGAACTGGTTAATGGAGAGGCGGAATTAGACGTTAATGAGCGAACTCGATTGGCGGTGATCAATCGGTTATCTGACTCAGCGAAGTTCGAGTTTTTTGCTGTGTTGATTAAAGACTTACCGACCTTGGTGCGGGTGCATGAAGAAGACCTGAAGCCTGAGGACGGTACTACTCAGGCATCGGAATTGAGCTTGGCTCAACTAGAGCAGCAGGTGGTTGTAATTCCTGATCTGGAGAAGCTCGAAATTATGGTCAATGAGCTGGCTTAAAAGCTCGTCTTTTTAGGGGAGATTAAAAGTCTCCCCACTCGTACTGCATTAACGACAGAGCCGCCAAACTGGCTGTCTCTGTACGAAGTACTCTCGGCCCCATCGCAATCGATTCAAAACCGGCCGCCTCGCTGGTTTCGATTTCCTGTTCTGTCAGCCCACCTTCGGGACCAATCAATAGTGCAGCACTGTCTGGTGCTTCAATGGATTTCAGACTGGTCGTTGCTCTGTGATGCAGTGTGATCTTGGTTTTCTCTGAACAACTTGTGACCCATTCATTCACGGTGCTCGGCATATTGATTCGTGGTACAACACTTCGGCCGGATTGTTCACAGGCGGAGACTGCGATGGATTGCCAATGTTCCACTTTCTTTTGCAGGCGTTCTCCCTTCAATTTTACCTCACAGCGATCTGCCCATAGCGGGGTGATTTCGGCAACCCCCAGTTCTACGGATTTCTGAATGGTAAACTCCATGCGATCGCCTTTGGAGATACTCTGACCCAGATGAATTCTGACCGGTGACTCGGTGTTATTGTCAATGATCTCCAAGACTTCAACCTGGGTCTTTTGTTTCCCTTCGAACTGGATAATACGAGCCAGTACTTCATACCCCTGACCATCAAACAAATACAGCTGTTGTTCGGGCTTCATGCGGAGCACACGACCTAAGTAGTGACTGGTGTCTGCATCCAGCCATAAGTTGTCAAGAGCCTGATCTAGTGCTTTGGTATATATACGGGGTATACGCATTTTGTTTGTCTGCTGTTCTGTATTTGTTGTTCTGTGTTTACGGTGTTGGCTTACTGCTGATGGTTCGTCTGGTCGGTCATCGACGACATGAGGTCTACCTTTCAAACAGGACTGTAAGGGCCAAGATGGATTAATTGTAAATAGTCGCCATGCGTTTATCCATGTCGGAATGATTCTATTTCTATCAATGTGTTTAGGAGTGGATGTTGTGAATGACGATATTCAATGGCTATCTATGTTTATGGGGCTGTTTGGTGGGTTAGCTCTGTTTCTCTATGGCATTGGCAAAATGTGTGACTCGCTGCAGGAGGTGTCGGGTAAGCGTTTAAAAAGTTGGTTGGCGTCGGTGACAAAAAATCGCTGGCTGGGTGCCATTTCCGGCGCCTCGGTGACAGCGGTTATTCAGTCGTCTTCGGTGACGACGGTGCTGGTGGTAGGCTTCGTTTCCGCTGGCTTGCTGAGTATGACGCAGTCCATTGGCGTGATCATGGGCGCGAACATCGGTACCACAGTAACAGCTCAGATTGTTGCCTTTAAAGTGACCAAAATCTCTCTTTTGATAGTGGCGATTGGCTTCAGTTGTTGGTTCTTTGGAAAACAAGAAAAAATCAAAGCCTATGGCAGCATCATTCTTGGGTTGGGCATGCTGTTTCTGGGCATGAATATTATGAGCGAGGCTATGGAGCCGCTAAAGGATTATCCGCCCTTTCTTGAACTCCTGATGACGATGTCCAACCCTGTGTTATCTATTTTGATCGGGACATTATTTACCACCTTAGTTCAGTCATCGTCGGCAACCACCGCGATTGTGGTCGTGATGGCGGGTCAGGGATTCATTACATTAGAAACGGGGATTGCTCTCGCATTGGGGGCGAATGTCGGCACTTGTATAACAACCGCTGTGCTGGCTTCCATAGGCAAAACCATAGAAGCACGAAGGGCTGCGATGATTCATGTGCTCTTTAATATTTTAGGGGTGATGATTTGGTTACCGCTGATCTCTGTGTTGGCGTCTCTCAGTATTATGATTTCTCCTGAAACCGTTCATTTATCGGGTGTAGAACAGATGGCCAAAGATGCCCCGAGGCAGATTGCCAACGCTAATACGTTATTTAATGTCATTAATACCTTACTTTTTTTACCGTTTGCTCATACCTTAGGGCGGCTGGCGTGTTGGTTTTTTCCTGATCGCAAGGGGACAGAGAAGGACATCATTGTTGCGAAATATCTGGACTCCGAGTTGATTGAGTCTCCTGCGTTGGCATTGGCGCGCGTGCGACTGGAGGTTGCCCATATGGGCAGTTTGGTGTTGAGTATGATTGCGCGGTTTGAACAGGTGATTGGGTCGAATGAACTCAAAAAAGTAAATGAGGTTAGTAAAATCGATGATCAGGTGGACGTACTTCAGGATAAATTACTGAGTTATTTGGGGTCAATTAAGCGCACTAGTTTGACTAATGCCCAGATGCAAGAGGTAGTTCAGTTGATGGCAACCATCGATCATATAGAGCATGTGGGGGACGATATTTCGGTGGGGCTTGCACGTGTTGCCAGAAAGTTCGTGGAGTTTGATGTAGAGGTTAGTGAGGAGACGAGAGAGGATTTTCAATTGCTGTTTGCAAAGCTGGAAACGGCTTTTGCTTACGCCATGAGGGCCGTCGCCTCAGAAGATCAAAAAGCCGCGCAGGATGTTCTTTTGCTGGCGGATGATATCGAGTCCGTAATCAGTCGGGTGCTGGATCGTCAGGCTATGAAATTAAAGCGTGAGTCTAATCGTGTGATGGTATTTCGGGTAGAAATGGCGTTTTGTGAGCAGGCTCGGCATATCTATTCATTAGCACGTCGAATTGCCATTCTTATGCTTCCAAAGCACATAGCTCCGGATACTTAAGGGTAGTAGCAGGTTAGCCGTTGTGAGGTAACCAACGGAAGACGTAATACTGACTGTGCTCGCCGCGAGAGACTGTATCGACTTTTACATCTGCGTGATGTTTTAACCACATAATGGCTCGTTTGATGTTTGCATCTCGGTGGCCTTCATCGGCAAGGTGATCGATCAACTGGTATTGAGTTACTTCGCCTTTGTTCTCGATGTATTGGAGCGAAAGCGCCAATTCAGACGACTTTGCTTCGGGGCGGCTTCTCACCAGAGGAGCTTCAGAGACAGGGGTATCCGTTGTCACGGGAGCGTCGGTGGTTATTTTGGCGTCTTTAAGAAGAGCGAGGGCTTGTCGAACGTCTGAATCCTGTAACTCAACTTCGAGGTCTACTTTTGAGTCGCCTACACTTCCTTTAATTGTCAGCTTCATAACCGCTCGCGCTTTCCGGTAATTTGATTGAAGCCTTTACTCTACACAATGTTTTTAAAGATAAGAAGCATAAAAAAGGCAGAGACCGGGATCGCCAGCTCTGCCTGAAAAGACAGTTTATTTGTGGATCGCAAAATAAACTGTGAAACGGAAAATGAATCTGTTCTGTTAGACTTACGACTCTTCGCCTAAGTCAAGATTGCGCCATACCGCTAAATTAGGTGCTGCTTGGTTCAATGTGTAGAAATGAAGACCCGGTACACCTTGATCGACTAACTCTTGGCACATGTCCGTCACTACTTCTTCACCAAACTTCTGAATGCTCTCGATGTCGTCACCGTACGCTTCAAGTTGCTTACGAATCCAACGAGGGATTTCTGCACCGCATGCGTCAGAGAAGCGAGCCAGCTTACTGTAGTTGGTGATTGGCATAATGCCTGGCACGATTGGAATCTGAATGCCTTTTGCCTGAACGCGATCTACAAAGTAATAGAAAGAATCAATGTTGTAGAAGTACTGAGTAATCGCCGAGTTTGCACCGGCTTGGACTTTACGTACAAAGTTGTCCAGGTCTTGCTCGTAGTTCTGAGCTTGAGGGTGCATTTCAGGGTAGGCCGCTACTTCCAACTGGAAATGATCACCGGTTTCTTCACGAATGAACTCAACCAATTCGTTGGCGTAACGTAATTCACCAGACGATGCTTTCATACCGGATGGCAAATCACCGCGCAGTGCAACAATGCGATTAATGCCGTTCTCTTTATAAATGTTTAAAAGATCACGGATTTCTGCTTTGGTATCACCCACACACGATAGGTGAGGGGCTGCAGGAATGCCCATGCTGTTCATTTCAGTTACGATGCTGAGAGTACGATCACGCGTTGAACCGCCGGCACCGTAAGTCACTGAGAAAAACTCAGGCATTTCAGTCGCCAGCATATCGCGGGTGGCTAACAGTTTTTTGTGGCCTTCGTCAGTCTTCGTAGGGAAGAACTCAAAACTTAATCTGAAATCGCTCATAATTTTTCTCAATCTGTCATTCAATCATTCTAGAGTTTCGCTCGCAGTCGGCTTTGGAAAGAGCGGTAGCGAGCGACTTAGATTCGAGGCAAAAACTTCTTTGGTGGCGGAGCTTACTTTATGTAAGTGAGCAAACCAAAGAAGTTTTTAACAAAGAATCTACAAGCGCAGTAGGCTCAACAATTAGTATTTGTAAGACTCTGGCTTGTACGGCCCATCAACGTCCACATTGATGTACGCTGCTTGGTCTGTGGTCAACTGAGTGATCACACCACCAAAACCTTCAACCATGTCTTTTGCTACTTCTTCGTCCAGTTTCTTAGGAAGAACTTTCACGTAGATGCTTTCTTTCTTCTCTGCATCCATAAGGTCTGCAAACTTACGCTCGTAAAGGTAAATCTGAGCCAATACCTGGTTCGCGAAAGAACCATCCATGATACGGCTTGGGTGGCCTGTTGCGTTACCTAGGTTAACCAAGCGGCCTTCTGAAAGAAGAATCAAATGATCATCGTTGGCTTTGTCACGATATACTTTGTGAACCTGTGGTTTAACTTCATCCCACTCCCAGTTTTTACGCATGTAAGCGGTGTCGATTTCGTTGTCGAAGTGACCG
Organism: Litoribrevibacter albus; assembly: GCF_030159995.1. NCBI lineage: Bacteria > Pseudomonadati > Pseudomonadota > Gammaproteobacteria > Oceanospirillales > Oceanospirillaceae > Litoribrevibacter > Litoribrevibacter albus. Next base: position 121,521 of record NZ_BSNM01000006.1, read on the forward strand.
ATGTTACATACCACTGCACCACTCTTAAGGGCTTGAAGCATGTTGGCGTCACATACGTTAACGTTACCGGTAGTGGTTACGATCAAGTCTGTTTTACCTAGTAGGTCTTTATCGATTCCATCCAGTTTGCCTGTGTTGATGCCGTTGATGTACGGAGAAACCACTTCGAAACCGTCCATGCAGGCTTGCATTGCACAGATAGGGTCGATTTCAGTTACTTTAACGATCATGCCTTCCTGACGAAGAGAGGCTGCAGATCCTTTACCTACGTCACCGTAACCGATAACAAGAGCTTTCTTACCTGAAAGCAGGTGGTCAGTACCGCGCTTGATGGCGTCATTCAATGAGTGACGGCAGCCATACTTGTTGTCGTTCTTAGACTTGGTCACTGAATCGTTTACGTTGATCGCAGGAACTTTCAGTTCGCCTTTTTCCATCATTTCAAGCAAACGGTGAACACCAGTCGTTGTCTCTTCAGAGATACCGTGGATGTCGTTTAGAAGCGCTGGATACTTGTTGTGAACCATTTCAGTCAGGTCACCGCCGTCATCCAGGATCATGTTCGCATCCCAAACGTCACTGCCATCTTTTTCAGAAAGGATGGTTTGCTCGATACACCATAGGAATTCTTCTTCTGTTTCACCTTTCCATGCGAACACAGGAATGCCAGCGGCTGCAATTGCTGCGGCTGCGTGATCCTGAGTTGAGAAGATGTTACAAGAAGACCAGCGAACGTCCGCACCCAGGTCAACCAAAGTTTCGATCAAAACCGCAGTTTGAATGGTCATGTGGATACAACCCATGATCTTCGCACCCGCAAGCGGTTGAGATTCCTTGTACTTACGACGAAGCGCCATTAGCGCAGGCATTTCACCTTCAGCGATTTGAATTTCTTTACGGCCCCAATCGGCCAATGCAATGTCTGCAACTTTGTAGTCTGTGAATGACATGTTCTTTTCCTTTTATGATCTGAATAGCATTCAAATCAGTAATAAATGTTATGTATATGTTCTAAAGGCTCAGCGATTACAGCTGGTCTCTTACAGACCAGCCGCTTTTTTAAGCTCATCAACTTTATCGGTACGTTCCCAAGTAAAGGCAGTGAAGGTCTTAGACTTCTCTTCGCCATTCTCGGTGTAGGTGTATGTGTGCTCAAACGGCTCGCGACCGAAGTGACCATATGCTGCTGTGATCTGATACATAGGGTTCAACAGCTCTAGCTGGTTTTGAATCGCGTAAGGACGAAGGTCAAATACTTCACGAATCACTTTCGCCAATTCGATGTCAGACAGCTTGCCTGTGCCGAAGGTATTTACAGAGATTGAAGTTGGCTCTGCCACACCGATTGCATAAGACACCTGGATTTCACACTTGTCTGCTAGGCCAGCAGCCACAATATTCTTAGCTACATAACGACCCATGTACGCCGCAGAACGGTCTACTTTTGATGGATCTTTACCAGAGAAAGCACCACCACCGTGACGAGCCATACCACCGTAGGTATCAACGATGATCTTACGACCGGTTAGACCTGCGTCACCCACTGGGCCACCGATTACGAAGTTACCGGTTGGGTTAATGTGGTAAAGGGTATCAGAGGTTAGCCACTCTTTTGGAAGTACCGGCTTGATGATGTTCTCAAGCACTGCTTCACGTAGATCTTCCAAAGAAATGCTTGGATCGTGCTGTGTAGACAGAACTACGGCATCAATCTTAGGTGTGTCGCCTTCCCAGTTAATAGTGACCTGAGATTTCGCGTCCGGGCGCAACCAAGGCAGTGTGCCGTTAGTGCGAAGTTCAGACTGACGCTCAACCAAACGATGCGCGTAGTACACAGGCGCAGGCATCAGGCTTGGAGTTTCGTTGGTTGCATAACCGAACATTAGACCTTGGTCACCAGCGCCTTGATCTTCAGGCTTGGCACGGTCAACACCTTGGTTGATGTCGACAGATTGCTTACCAATGCCGTTCAGTACCGCACAGGTTGCACCGTCGAAGCCTACGTCAGAGCTGTTATAGCCAATGCCTGTGATCACGTCACGAACGATGTCTTCAAGATCAACATAGCAAGACGTCGTTACTTCACCTGCTACGATTGCCATCCCTGTTTTAACCAGAGTTTCAACGGCTACACGTGCATATGGGTCACGAGCAATGATGGCATCAAGAACCGCATCAGAGATCTGGTCGGCTACTTTATCCGGATGACCTTCTGATACTGATTCAGAAGTAAAAATGCTGTATTCACTCATTCCGCTTTCCTTTTTATTGTTAGGGATCGGTGTGCGTTTTGAATAAACCTACAACCGCGTGACGATCCAAGTTAATTGCTTACTGATTTACCCTTTTCGGTAAATCAGTACTTGAATTTGAAATCCATTCCTCAGGGCCAGAAACTGCTGACTCTCAGGAATTAATCCAAAATGATTGGCCCAGCGATCGATGTCGCTTTGCTCAAAGCCCAGCCATAAATCTCCGCAGTGCTCCTGCGTCCATTTTTGGTCGTGAGCGCACAGTTCAGTAATCAGCAGATAGCCATTTTCTGTTAAGGCGTGAGCTGCTGATTCAATTAGCTGTTCGGGTGCAGGTACGTGGTGCAATACCATGTTGCTGATAACCAGATTGGCTTGTGTCTGAAATGATGCTTGATCGGCGTTTTGCGAGTTACTGGCATCGGCGTGTAACAGATCAATGTTGTGGATATCAGCCACGGTTGTCCGAGCCTGAGCAAGCATTTCTTCAGAGGTATCGATACCGACTACCTGATCAAAGCTCTCTGCCAATTCCACCAACATTTCACCGGTGCCAGGGCCAAACTCAATGGCTAGCTGATCCCCCTGAGGGGTAAGGTCCCGGATCAGGTCGGAAGCAAATGGGCCATAGTCTTTCCAGCTGGCAATAAGATCCTGCTGCTCTCTGAAACGTTGAGCATTCTTCTCAAAAAATTGGCGAGAGAGCTGAGCCCGTTCTTCATAGGTTTCGGTTAAGCGTTGTTGGATGCTTTCAGGCAGTACCGTTTGATCTACGGACACAAACAGGGCGTCGATCAACGGCTTCAGTGCATGTTGTTCCAGATTGGTCGTGCGGCGATAAAAAATCGAATTGCCTTCTTTGCGTGTTTCCACCAAGCCTGCGGTCGCCATCACTTTTAAGTGGTGACTCATGCCTGATTGCTTCGCATCAAAGATCTTGCATAGCTCCATTACACCAAACGAACCATCGCGCAGAGTACGTAAAATATCCAGGCGCAAAGGGTCTGCACTTGCTTTGCAGAGTTGGGCAAGTTTGGCTGTGTCGATAGAAGCTTTTTGTGGCGCTTCTGTAGATGGGCTAATCATGTTCATGGTGAACTAGACTAGCACTATAAAATTTGAGGTCAATACCTATATCGAAATTTTTTGATATAGGTATTGATGTAAGGAAGTGAGAGGATCAAAAGATTAAAGAAGGGTGTCTTTAATCTTTATCTTTGGACAACTCAGCGCCTTCGGCTTCTATCTCCGCTTGCTTCTCAAGGAAACCAGCTGCTTCTTCATCATGGGCCAGACGTTGCTCGGTAGGAATTGCGCGGGTTTGCTGGTTGAGCTGATGAATCTGAGAGGCATTTCCTAAGTCTCGCTCACTGGTAATCGCGGCAATGGATTCTCTGTCTTTCAGGAAGCTGATAACGTCTTTTTTGATGTCTTGCAGCTCTTGCTCATCTTTGTGCATTTCCAGAATGTATCGAGGAAATTCCAGGTTTCTCATACCGGTTGATGCAAAGGTAGTAGAGACAATGCGAGAGACAATGACCCAAGGAGTAATGCTGCTTCGCACCAACACATTTTCGGAGCGAGTACTGTCGTGGATACCTGTGCCGGTGGAGATCTTGGACTCAGTGAAGGTGCCTTCGCATTTAAAGTAGATAAGCATGGATTCGAACTGCATTTCAGCAAAGAAGAGATGTGCTGTATTGCTAAGCAGGCCTGCAAATGAACGAATCAGGATACCAATGACAAACAAGTGTAACGAGACGGCTGTGATGTCCAGCATGGTCTGTATTTGAGGGAGAGAAAGGTTTTTCAGTGCTCCGCTCAGGGCAGATCCTTGCTGATAAACATCGATCAAAGAAAACGCAAAAAATACCGAAAAAATGGAGGCGATGACATACAGTGCGTTGCCTGATACTAATGCAATCAGGCGGGTTTTACTGAACATGTTGCCCAGTTCAAGTGGTTTAACTTTGGGCTGGACTTCTTGAATCATCTCTCCTTTAAAGCCGCCTTTTCCGTCCACTTGCTCATGAAGCTCCGGATCAAGTTCGCGGTAGACTCGGTTAGGTACTTCTTTGTAACGACGATTTGCCATCACCAAGTTGTCGAGATTGATAAAAATTTCATTAGGATGAACAGATTCTTGCCAGTTTTCTCTCAATTCAGACACTTCTGCGTTACTGATAATTGCGTTTAAGCGTTTCTTCAACATGATCAATAAAACGCTACTACACAATGCGGCAACGGCCAGAATGCCGATTAAGTAGGCACCTACATAGAAGCTTGGGATGATCTCTAGCCAGTGAGAAATTTCTTCGGGAGACAGATGAATTTGGTTTATCAACCAAGAAGCAGACACACCAATAACGGCCGGCAGAATCAATGACATACTGATGATTTTTACCAGTGCGCCGCTTCCTAACGATTCAATCTCTGTTTCCGCTTTGCGGGAAATGGCTTTGCCCGCTGAGCGCCAGGTTAAGAGCATGTAAACCATTAGTAGGGTGGAATAGACAGGGAAGATCAACTCACCAATGCTGCCTGCAAACCCTGCCAGTGATATGAAGGCAACCAGACCATAGGCACACAATGCAACCAGCGTACTGATCCATGCACCAAACAGTCTTTGCGCCATGTTTCGGATCGGGTAGGGCATGAAAAGCAATTTTGGTAGAAGGCTATGCAGCAGGCGAGCAAGGAAGCCTTGAGGCTCAACAAAGGTCGTGTTCTTACGGCCAACTAACATTTCTTCCAGTTCTTTGGCGGTATAAGCAACGTATGGTTTCTCTTCTGCCGCTGTTGAACTTTCAGATTTGCTGTAGTTCAGCGCAAGTGACGTCGGATGATTACGGCCTACAAAATAGCGTAAGGTTGCATAAATTCCGGTTGAAAGCGATTTAATGCCTAAGCCTAATGTCACTACCCCGAAAAGCATTAAAATCCAGCCGCTGGTTGCATCTTCTTTGACTTTGCCTGCGGCTAATATCAGTAGAAAGATACCTAAACCACTTTGTATCAGTCCGCGTACTGCTGTGACGTAACCTTCTGCTTTAAAAGGATTCTTTAATCCCAGATCTATCGACCCGTAATCAAACGCCATACATTCTCCTTGCTTGAAATGTGCTTGGTTGAAGTTTTTACCATGTAAAATAGTATTGTAAGCTAGTTGGAGTAAATATTGATGCCTATATTGTTAACTTTTTATGTTCGGGCAGGCAAAGAAAATCAAGCTAAGTCTGTTACGTTTTTGATTTTCTTAAAACTTCGTTAGGGCTAAGTCGTTGGGAGTCGGATTAATAAGAATGTAAAATCTTATACAAAAAACGCATCGAGAGTGATGCGTTTTTTGTGGAGTTCTTGGAAACTATTTTTACATGGTTTACTGAGGTGTAGCTGATTCTTTAGGTTCAGGCTTTGGAGCGTACGGACCTGGTAATAAACCATTGTGAGAGTTGTAGACCGCTGCAGAGTTAGCAAAGCGAGATAAACGAGGTGTCTTATCGTCCATAGCGCTGGCTACTTGCTCTACTGCTGCGGCCACAAGCATACCAATGATGCCGCCACCACCGTCGCCAGATTTTTGTTGGGCATAGGCTTTACCTTCCCATAACGTCTGACCCGTTTTGGTGTCGACGAGTTTCCATGATGAGGAAACAGTCGCTACTGATTGAATCAACTGATAGCTTTGTCCCCAGTTATCGATAGTGATGTAAAGTACGGCATCAGGGTTAATAATTTCATCAATTTTATCCAACGGAATGCTGTTCATTTCCGCTGGAGTAGGTAAGCCGTTATCTTTTAAGAGCTGATCCACTACTGCAACCGGGTAAACATAGTACCCTCTTTCTGCTAGTGGAAAGGTGATCGTAGAAAGAAAGATATATGGCGCACTCACTTCAACGGTTTGGTTTGCTGGCGGTATTACCAGAATAGATTTAGGATTACTTGCTCTAAGCGCCGTATAGTCATACGGTTGCTGAACAGCACAGCCTGTTGCCAGAACTGTTAGGCTGATGATAAGAGCTTTAAGCAAAGAGGCACATTTAGTGTGATATAAATTAGTCATTAGTTGGCACTCGCTCTGCTTAACATACCATCAATAAATGTGGCAGATTCTGGATAGTGTTTCTTTTCATTTTCGAATGCCGAAATGGCATTAGGCATATCGCCATTCTTCGCATAAATCATACCTAGGTGAGCATAGATACCTGGGGCTACTTTTAAGCCTTTGTTTTCTGCATAAGCAATACTTTCATTGATTTTGGTGATTTGCGTGTAGTTATCTGCTTCACCTGGATCGGTATACATATTCAGTAGAATGGTTTCATACTCTCCCCAGTGATAAAGAGTTTTATGACTAGTTGTACAGCCAGTCATGAATGCCAGGGCGATTGCCGGCAGCCAAAGATTTTTTTTCATTAGTTAGTCCTAAATGCTATTTAGTCTTTTTTGTTAAATATGTGTAGTATTAGTGCGCTTATAGTTATTTTTAGAAGGTGATCGGGCGCACTTCCCGATCATTAATATTTCTTCTGTGATATTTCTATTTGGACGAATTACAGCTCGATTACGTGTGCATCTATATCGCGAACGAAAGCATTCACGGCTTCAGTGATAGCGAAGTTCAAAACTTTGCCATTAAGCGTCGCGTCGTAACCTGCAGTCCCGCCAAAGCCAATAACTTCTCGATTACTTAAAGAATATTCACCAGCTCCTTGGGTAGAATAAATAATGGCGCTGGTGTGGGTGTCGAGCAATTGCAACGTTACTTTTGCATAAGCAATTTGCTCTTTACCTCGGCCTAAAATGCCAAAGAGTTGTCTATCACCCGTTACCTTACGGCCAAACTCAGTTACATGGCCGGTAAGTACATAACGAGAACCCGCAATTTTCTGTTTTACACCTGAGAGTTCAGCTTCTCGTTTCAACTCATCCATGTTGTCTCTATCCATAAGATTAAAACGGTTGGATTGTTGTAGGTGAGTTTTGAGAATGGTTTTCGCTTGGCCGCCTAAGCGGTCTATGTTTGAGGAAAATAACCCTTGCATGTAGTTCGACTTGTTCGAAAAGCCTCCCACCACAAGTGTGCTACGTTTTCCTGTATATGTAGTGCCGTAAGTGGCAACTTTTTGTATTTCAACTGCTCGATGGCTTTCTGTCGCACAGCCCGTTATAAAAACGGTAAGAATCATCGCTGTGAGGATTTGTAGTCCTTTCATTGTAAGCTCCTTTTTTACTTCTTAATTTTTGCGGGAAGGATAACGTTTAAATTCGTTTTGTATATACCAAAAAGAAAAGAAGTTCTTGAAAATGTACAAACATACGCTTTTGTGCTTCTTCATATCTTGATATTTGTATTGCAGGTAAGTCTTTATCGCTAATGAAGTTGACGTCACTAAAAGGGAATGAGTTTATGGATTGCTTGTCTTTTGGTGAGGCAATCTGCATCTCTGTTTTAGCTGAGTGGTTGATGACGCGGCAGATGTATTCACTGACCAAGTCGGCTTTCTGGTTTCAGGATGCGTAGGTGTTGGCTTCACAACTCCGTAATATTCCCCGAACAACTTACCGTGTTGTAGGTGTTGCTCAGTAAGTTGCCATTCTCTACTTTCACCAAATCGTATTTTTTGATCTGTTCTATCAACGCAGGATCACTGACTTTAATTAAGCTGCGTTTGGGTTTTACTTCTTCCACTGTTGCTTCACCCAGAAGGTCGCCGTTGTGTTTACCCAAGCTACCAATACGGAAGATGTTCAGGCTTTGTCCTGAGTGAAAACCAGCGGCGGTTCCGCCGGAAATTTCAAAAATGTGTTCTTTGCCATCGCTGAAGTAATTGAGGATGTAGCCTTTGGGGGTAAGGAACTTTTGAAGGGCGACGCCGCCACAGTCGCCAATCTCCTCAAGGATTTCTTTACGCATTTGTTTGTAAAGGTTTTTGGCTTTGTGATCGCTGCTGTGCGGGCATTTATAACCTTCAATGTCATCCGACTCGCTAGACTCCAGCCAGTAGGATTTTAATGTCCTGTATTGAGGTAGCGGTTTGATGTTGATGTCCAGATGCGCTTCCATTTCATAGTCACAGCTGCCTGGACGTTTCGGGTCCATGAAAGGAACGTAGGTTGGGTCTGAGTAAGTATCCAGAAAGGTAGAACGATTTACTTTTACTTCGACTACATAGTCGACGGTTTGACGACCCAGGTATTCACCGGAGCTGCTGTAACCCGCTTGTTGGATTAACTCTTTAAGCGTGTTTTGGCTGGGTGAACGTTTACCGTAAATTTGTCCTAAATAGCCCAAAGAATCAGTGGGCGGGCTATGTAGGGTGACGCCACTTTTTCTCATGGCTTCGGCCCAGCGACTCAGGATCTCGTTTTCTATATCCAGCTTATCGGTTTTACGATTGCTTTCGATGTATACCCAGACGTTAGTTGGATCTCCGGCCAGCTCTGCATCGGTAGGGATATGTTGTGCGGTTTGAAGTGGACGCTCGCCCAGTTTGATGAGGTGATCGTATTGGCCTTGAGTGGATGGCAGGCAGCCTGCCAATAACATCAGGGGCATCACAAGAGCGTATTTCATACTTCTAAACATCACGAGAATGGTTCTCCTGGGTGAGGCGCGTGATTACGCGCCTTTGAGTCGTTCGATAATATTTTCGTTGTTGAGCTGAGTAATCAGCTTTTCATAGCTCTTTTGTTTGGCATCGCTGGTGGAGGCAACCGATACGCCTTTTGCATCAATGCTGATGCTGCGGATGGTCTGACCTTTGTGGGATTTCAGGTCCAGTGTCAGTGTTGAGGTCGCGTAATGATCACCTTGTAAACGCTCAGTCTTGCTTTTAAGCGTGGCGTGAAGCTCCGGGCGAGAACTGAACTGACGGACTTTTTTGGAAAGAATGCCATGTTCGTTGAGCTGGCTTTCCAATGCTTTTGTTAGCCCTGGTATTGGCGTGTCATCATTAATCGCCAGGATCAAGCCGTTTCTGGCTTGGTTGTAAGCACTGTTAAACTCTTTCACAAGTTCTGAGGCGCTTTCATTCTTTGGTGTGAAGTAGCTGTTGTAGATCAGCGTCTGATCTATCAATGCATTGATGTTCTGTGTCTGTGTTTCGTAGTTCCACCACTGCTCGAAAGGATTGTTTAGTGACTTGATGTTGCTGAGCAAGGTTTTGTTTTCCTCAGTCAGTGTTTCGAGGTTGGTCTGGAGGAACGCTTGGAGTGTCTGTCTGTTGACCTGGATTTGAGCGAAATAGGTACCGTCAAAACGGGTGGCTTGATTGTAACGCGTTGCAGGAAGAGGAATCTCGTGGAATTTTACCGAGCTGGCGCGTTCAGTATAAGTACGATGAAACTCTCCATCTTCAATTGATAATACGGATAATTCGTCACTCACGTGGCTGAGTAATTGTGCTGCCAATGCTTGCTTGGCATTCATTCTGGCTTCTTTCAAAGAAGCGCCTTCGCCAATGGCACTGATGTATTCACTGTCTTGCAGTGGGTTGGTGATCCAGTCCGGCAGGCTGGTAGGTTGGGTTTGACAAGCGCTCAAAAACAGCGCGAAAAGCGGTATGAGTATCCAGTTAAGTTTAGACATTCTTGATCCTTCAAGTTGTTAGTTTTCCATAAGTGCGCGTCATTAATTTTTCTTAAATAGCTCGCGCAGTGGAATGATAAAACAAAGAGGCCATTGGGCATAGGGGCGAGTTTCAAATCAATTTACGCAAACTACTAAAACTGTTGCGGGATAACCATTGATGTCTCGATACAAAAAAGCGAAAATACGCGCATTTTTTGGTTCTTAAATTAACCCAGTGGATTATGGCTTTGGCTAAGTCATCTATCCTTACGTGAACATACACTGTTCAGGAGTCTCTTAATGGCAACTCGTACCGAACGCGCTAATGCAATTCGCGCATTAAGCATGGACGCAGTTCAAAAAGCTAAATCAGGTCATCCAGGTGCCCCAATGGGCATGGCAGATATTGCTGAAGTTCTTTGGAACGATTTTCTTTCGCATAACCCCGCGAATCCAGAGTGGATGAACCGCGATCGTTTTGTGCTTTCAAACGGTCATGGTTCTATGTTGATTTATTCTTTGCTGCACCTTACCGGTTACGATGTGTCGATCGACGACCTGAAAAACTTCCGTCAGTTGCATTCAAGAACGCCTGGTCACCCAGAGTATGGGTATACCGCAGGTGTTGAAACGACCACTGGCCCACTAGGTCAGGGTATTGCAAACGCGGTTGGTATGGCATTGGCTGAAAAGATTCTTGCCGATCAATTCAACCGTGACAACCACGAGGTGGTTGACCACTTCACGTATGCTTTCCTTGGCGATGGCTGCATGATGGAAGGTATTTCTCACGAAGTATGTTCTTTGGCAGGCACGCTAGGTCTTGGCAAGCTGGTTGCGTTCTATGACGACAACGGCATTTCTATCGATGGTGAAGTAGAAGGTTGGTTCACCGACGATACAGTGAAACGTTTTGAATCTTACGGTTGGCAAGTGATTCCTGCGGTTGATGGTCATAACCCGGAAGCCATTGAAGCTGCAATCAAAGCAGCAAAAGCCAATGCTGATCAACCTACTTTGATTTGTTGTAAAACCATCATCGGTTTTGGTTCGCCAAACAAAGAAGGTAAAGAAGAGTGTCATGGTGCACCTCTGGGTGACGACGAAATTAAACTAACTCGCGAGCGTTTGGGCTGGACTCACGGTCCATTCGAAGTGCCATCTGAGATCGCAGGTGAGTGGAATGCTCGTGAAAAAGGGACAGCAGCCGAAGCAGCTTGGAACGAGAAGTTCGCAGCGTATGAAGCAGCGTACCCTGAATTAGCCGCTGAGCTTAAGCGTCGTGTGGCCGGTGAATTGCCAGCGGACTTCTCTGAGAAGGCGGCCGCTTACGTTAAAGAAGTAAACGACAAGGCTGAAAAAGTAGCGTCTCGTAAAGCGTCTCAAAACAGTATTGAAGCGTATGCAAAACTATTGCCTGAATTGTTGGGCGGTTCTGCGGACTTGGCTGGTTCTAACCTGACTCTTTGGAGTGGTTCAAAAGGCGTTGAGGCGAAAGATGCCTCTGGTAACTACGTATTCTACGGTGTACGTGAGTTCGGTATGACTGCGATCATGAACGGTCTGAGCCTTCATGGTGGTTTCCGTCCTTACGGTGCAACCTTCCTGATTTTCATGGAGTACGCGCGTAACGCTGTTCGTATGTCGGCGTTGATGAAGCAGCCTGTCATTCATGTTTACACGCACGATTCTATCGGTCTGGGTGAAGATGGCCCTACGCACCAACCTATCGAGCAACTTCCAAGTTTGCGCGGTACACCAAACATGCACGCTTGGCGCCCATGTGACGCAGTAGAATCTGCGGTTGCTTGGAAATCTGCGATTGAGCGTAAAGACGGTCCAACGGCGATGGCGTTCTCTCGTCAAGGCTTGCCTCACCAAACACGTACTGATGAGCAAATCGCGAATATTGAAAAAGGTGCGTACACCTTGGTTGATTGTGCGGGTACGCCAGACGTCATCCTTCTTGCAACCGGTTCTGAAGTTGAGCTTGCTCGTGAAGCAGCAGAAGCGTTGACTGCAAAAGGCAAAGCGGTTCGTGTTGTCTCTATGCCATGTGCTGAAATCTTTGCTGAGCAATCAGCGGATTACCGTGAATCTGTATTGCCATCTTCTGTTACGGCTCGTGTTGCCATTGAAGCATCACACAAAGATTACTGGTACAAGTGGGTTGGTCTGAACGGTGACATCGTGGGTATGAGTACTTTCGGTGAGTCTGCGCCAATTGATGATCTGATGAAAGAGTTTGGCTTTACCGTGGACAACGTTGTTGCTGTTGCGGAAAAAGTTGCGGGCTAGTACAGCCGATCAATAAAGGGCTTCTTAATAGAAGCCCTTTATTATGTCGATTGACGATACACTTGTTCCTCAGGGTATATGTTCCTCAGGGTATTTGTTTATCGATATATTGATTGATCAGGACATTGGTTTATCACGATATTGCTTTATCACGGAAGTTTGAGTCGAGCACGTTAATGCTAAGAATTGCGGTAAATGGTTATGGTCGAATAGGACGGGGCGTCGTACGTGCTTTGTTCGAAAATGGCTACACAGATCGAATTCAGTTAGTCGCAATTAACGAGCTGGCGGATCTGGAAACCGTTTGTTATCTGACCCGATACGACAGCACTCACGGGCGTTTCCCGGCGCAAGTCAGTTGTCGTTCAGACGATGGTAAAGACTGGTTGTCCATTGCGGGTCAGGATATTCGGGTATTTAATCAACCGGATGTGGCCGAACTCAACTGGTCTGAGTTGAATGTGGATTTGGTACTGGAATGTACCGGAGCCTTTTCAGATCGTGCTACCGCTGAGCAACATATTGAAAACGGTGCGAAGCAGGTATTGTTCTCGCAACCGGCGTCGTCGGATGTGGATGCCACCATCGTTTACGGTGTCAATCATCAGACTCTGACGGGCGAGGAAGTGATCGTTTCTAACGCTTCCTGTACGACCAATTGCGTAATTCCTGTGTTGTCGGTATTAGACAATGCCTACGGTATCAAGCGTGGCACTATTACTACCATTCATTCTGCGATGAATGATCAGCCTGTGATTGATGCTTACCACAGCGATTTACGTCGAACGCGCAGTGCCGGGCAGTCGATTATTCCTGTTGATACGGGGTTAGCTGCCGGGATTGAACGTGTGCTGCCGAAATTCAAAGATGCCTTTGTCGCGTTGCACATGCGTGTGCCGACTCAGAATGTATCCTTGATGGATTTAACCTTAGAGTTGAATCATAAAGTGACGGCTGATGAGGTAAATCAGTTGTTAAAAAAAGCCTCCGAAAATGGCTTGTCGGGCGTATTGGGCTATACCGAAGAACCTCATGCGTCGATTGATTTTAACCACGATGTTCGTTCAGGCATCGTAGACGGGACTCAAACTCATGTTGTTGGCGCTGCGGTTGATGCTGTGACCGGAGGCACTGAGTCTTCTGAAAATCAGACTACACTAGATACCCAAAAGGACTGCTCGATGGTGAAGCTGGTGGTCTGGTTTGATAATGAATGGGCGTTTGCCAATAGAATGTTGGATACAGCACTGGTGATGGCTCCATAAGAGCTGGCAGCAGGTGTTGATCCCTAAGTTGTTAAAAACTTTTTAACTAATAGATGAGATAGAAAGATGTCTGTAATTCGTATGACTGATTTGGACTTGGCGGGTAAGCGAGTTCTTATTCGTGAAGATCTAAACGTTCCTGTAAAAGACGGTAAAGTAACTTCAGATGCGCGTATCCGTGCTTCGTTGCCAACCATTGAACATGCCCTTAACGCAGGTGCAAAAGTCATCGTGATGTCTCATTTGGGTCGTCCGACCGAAGGTGAGTACGCTGAAGAGTTTTCTATGCAGCCAGTGGCTAACTACTTGGCTGAATTGCTGGGTCGTGATGTACCTGTCGTTAAAGATTTCAACAACGGTATTGAGTTGAACGACGGTGAGTTGGTGCTTCTTGAAAACGTTCGTTTCAACAAAGGCGAGAAGAAAGACGAAGATGAGCTGTCGAAAGCCTATGCATCTTTGTGTGATATCTTCGTGATGGACGCGTTTGGTACCGCGCACCGTGCACAAGCATCGACTCATGGTGTTGCCAAGTTTGCACCTGTGGCCTGTGCTGGTCCGCTTCTTTCTGCAGAATTGGATGCGCTGGGCAAAGCATTGGATAATCCTGCTCGTCCTTTGATTGCTATCGTGGGCGGTTCAAAAGTGTCGACTAAGCTGGAAGTACTTGAAAGCTTGTCTGATATCTGTGACCAAATCATCGTGGGTGGTGGTATTGCCAACACTTTCCTGGCAGCTGCAGGGAAGCCGGTTGGTAAGTCTCTGTATGAAGCAGACTTGGTATCAAACGCGAAAGCTTTGATGGAAAAAGTAGCTATTCCGGTACCAACCGATGTGGTGTGTGGTAAAGAATTCTCTGAATCTGCAGAAGCGACTTTGAAAGCGGCGGAAGAGGTTCAGGACGACGATATGATCTTCGACATTGGTCCGGATTCTGCTGCGGCATTGGCTGAGGCGTTGAAAGAAGCAAAAACCATCATCTGGAACGGCCCTGTAGGCGTATTCGAGTTTGATCAGTTTGGTGAAGGTACGAAAGCGCTTTCTCTTGCGATTGCTGATTCCGAAGGTTTCTCTATTGCTGGTGGCGGTGACACCTTGGCGGCTGTGGATAAGTATGAGATTGCAGACAAGGTGTCTTATATCTCAACCGGTGGTGGTGCTTTCCTTGAGTTTGTTGAAGGTAAGACACTTCCTGCGGTAGCGATTTTAGAAGAGCGCGCTAAATAAAACGAATTGAATAGAATGCTGGATTGGATGTTTTAGCTGTTTCCGTTTTCCGTCCAGCGTTAAGCAAAATATAAACAGAGGAAAAACACATGGCACTTATTTCAATGCGCCAAATGTTGGATCACGCAGCCGAATTTGGTTATGGCGTTCCTGCATTTAACGTAAACAACCTTGAGCAAATGCGCGCGATTATGATAGCGGCAGACAAGACCGATTCTCCTGTAATCGTTCAGGCGTCTGCGGGTGCCCGTAAGTACGCGGGTGCGCCTTTCTTACGTCACTTGATCTTGGCGGCAATTGAAGAGTTTCCTCACATTCCTGTGTGTATGCACCAGGATCACGGTACTTCGCCAGCAGTATGTCAGCGTTCTATCCAGTTGGGCTTCTCATCAGTAATGATGGACGGTTCTTTGGGCGAAGACGGTAAGACACCAACTTCTTACGAGTACAATGTTGATGTGACTAAGCGCACCGTTGATATGGCGCATGCGTGCGGTGTATCGGTTGAAGGTGAGTTGGGCTGCCTGGGTTCTTTGGAAACGGGTGAAGCGGGTGAAGAAGACGGTATCGGTGCAGTAGGTAAACTGACGCACGATCAGATGCTGACTGACCCAGAAGAAGCGGCAGACTTTGTTAAGAAAACCGGGGTAGATGCATTGGCTATTGCTTGTGGTACATCACACGGTGCCTACAAGTTTACTCGTCCACCGACCGGTGACATTTTGGCGATCGACCGTATTAAAGAAATTCACAAGCGTATTCCTGATACTCACTTGGTAATGCACGGTTCGTCTTCGGTACCACAAGAGTGGTTGGCTGTGATTAACGAATTCGGTGGCGAGATTCCTGAAACTTACGGTGTGCCGGTTGAGCAGATCGTTGAAGGTATCAAGCACGGTGTTCGTAAAGTAAACATTGATACAGACTTGCGTTTGGCATCAACTGGTGCAATTCGTCGTTTCCTAGCGAACAACACCAGCGAGTTTGATCCTCGTAAGTATTTGGCTGTGTCTGTTGAAGCGATGTCAGATATCTGTATCGCGCGTTATGAAGCGTTCGGTACCGCAGGTAATGCCTCTAAGATCAAGCCAATCTCTTTGGATGATATGTTCGTTAAATACGAAGCAGGCGAGCTTGCTCCTAAGATTGGTTAATCATTCATCCCGAACGATTAATAATCTGATCTTTATAAAAAGGCGGTCTTTCTGGTCATAGAAGACCGCCTTTTTTATGTCTATAAACCCTTGTTCTGTGTAGGGTTTTGTCCTTATTTTCCACTCCGGTGGCTTGCCAATTTTTGACTCATTGCAAAACTTTTTCTGATCGTTTGACGTACATCAACAGAGCCTGATTCTTGGTGTGACAATTTGACGCACCCTATAGATACTCAAATCCACGGTTGTTTTTAGTGTCTAAATTGTGAGTCGGTTGTATGAGTAACGGGAAAGTAAATTCAGGCAGTGCATCTTTTTGGATGCTGTTATGTGGTCTTTTTTTCGCCCTGATTGCGTCCTCGGGTTGGGCCGGAGGTTTGACTGTCAGCCCTGCCAAACCGCCCGAGCCGTTCATTAAAGAAACCTTTCCGAATGCTACGGATTACGGAGTCAAGGCAGGTGAGCCTCTCGCCTGGACCATCAAACAAAATGATGATGTTTTGGGGTATGCCTTCGAAACCAACGACATCGCGCCTATTCCTGCCTATTCTGGCGAGCCTGTTAATGTGTTGGTGATGATTGACCCGGAAGGGAAGATCATTTCGGCCAAAGTACTTGAGCATCATGAGCCTATCTTGTTGGTGGGGATTCCAGAGCAAAAACTTCAGATCTTCACCGATCAATATCAAGGACTCGCCGTTTCCGATACGGTCAAAATCGGTGGCCTGCAGGAAGATAATGTCGTTCATGTTGATGGTTTGTCCGGCGCAACCGTTACTGTGATGGTTGAAAACCTGGCGATCATGCGTGCAGCGAAGAAAGTCGCCAAAGCGAAAGGCATCATTGATTTTGATGAAGCCTCTGCGACAGCAATGGCCACCATCAAACAAGACATCTATCAGCAAAGCGATTGGGTAACTTTGACCGGCGACGGGTCTATTCGTCGTTTGGCGTTGAACAATCAGCAGGTAGAAGATTCGTTTGCAGGCACCGAGGCTGCGAATGACACAGCTTTGTCTCCAGAGGAGGCGAATGCGTCCTTTATTGATCTTTATTACACCTTACTGGATATTCCGACCATTGGCCGTTCCTTGTTGGGCGACAGTGAATTCCAGTGGCTGGTTGATACTTTGAAGCCGGGTGAGCATGCCATTGGTTTGATGGGGAATGGTTTTTCCTTCAAAGGCTCTGGCTATGTTCGTGGCGGTATCTTTGATCGCATTCAGATTCACCAGGGCGATAATGTCTTTAGTTTCCGGGATCTGGACCACTATCGAATCAACGATCTCTACGCTGAGGGCACCCCTTACTTTAAGGAAATGTCGATCTTCATCGTTCGCGAGCATCATGACTTTAATCCTGGTGCCGATTGGCAGGTCGAGCTGTTGGTGCGCCGTCAGACCGGGCCGGTGGACAGCTTATTCAGCAGCTTTAAAGCCGATTACTTGCCATTGGATAAGTATGTAGACCGTCCTGAACCGATCGCGGAAGAAAGCCTTGAAGATCAACCGCTTTGGAAACAAGTCTGGGCCGAGAAAGAAACGTCCGTGATCATTTTGATTACCAGCATGGTGTTGTTGACCTTGGTGATTTTCTTCCAGGACTGGCTGGTTCGTTTCCCGAATTTCCTACACCAATTCCGTCGAGTGTTCCTGATTTATACCGTGGGCTTTATCGGTTGGTACTCTATGGGGCAGATCTCGGTGGTGAATGTCTTTACTTTCACTCAATCACTGATGGGCGATTTCCACTGGGAGACCTTCCTGCTTGATCCGGTGATCTTCTGCATGTGGGTGTTTGTCGCGGTGACCATTCTGTTGTGGGGGCGTGGCATCTTCTGTGGCTGGATGTGTCCGTTCGGCGCGCTTCAGGAGCTGGCAGGTGAGTTGGCCGAGAAACTGAAAATTCCTCAATACGTGGTGCCGTTTGCGTTGCACGAACGCTTGTGGGCGGTGAAGTATCTGATCTTGTTGGCACTGTTTGGTCTGTCGTTAGAGTCTCTTCAAACGGCTGAACAGTACGCCGAAGTGGAACCGTTCAAAACCGTCTTCTTGCTGCGTTTCGATCGTGACTGGCCGTTCATAACCTACGCCTTAATTTTACTCGTGATTTCTCTGTTCAGTCGCAAAGTCTACTGTCGTTATATTTGCCCACTGGGAGCGGCATTAGCCATTCCATCCGGTGTGCGTTTGTTCGACTGGTTGAAGCGTCGCAAAGATTGCGGTCAGCCATGTCAGTTGTGTGCCGTGGAATGTGAGATCGGCGCCATTGAGAAGAACGGTGAAATTAACTTGCGTGAATGTCACCACTGTCTGGATTGTCAGGTGACGTACTGGAATGACGATAAATGTCCGCCATTGGTGAACAAGAAACGTAAACGCATGAAGAAATCCGCATCGGCAAACACCAGCGCGGTAACCAATGTAGATCCGAATACCGTGAAAGCAGAGCCAGTCAGGATCATTGAGCCTAATTGATGTGTTTTCACAATTAATTAAAACCAAACATTAAAACCAAAAAAATAACCGTACTAACGGTCAATAAATAAGCAAGTCAGGAGCATCACTATGGATAAGCATCAAAGTGAAGTAACAAATGGCGCTCAACATGAAGAGCCATCAAAAGAGGGCATGAGCCGTCGTAGTTTTCTGGGGGCCGGTGCCCTAGCCGGTGCAGCAGGGGCTGTAGCCGCGCCAATGACGGCCGCTATGTTTGCAGCAACCGCAAAAGCGCAAGCGGCTGAGATCAAGAACTCACCTTTCGTGCATCCAGGTGATTTGGATGAGTACTACGGTTTCTGGAGTGGTGGTCACTCTGGTGAAGTACGCATCATGGGTATCCCGTCCATGCGTGAATTAATGCGTATTCCTGTGTTTAACGTAGACAGTGCAACCGGTTGGGGACTGACCAACGAAAGTAAACGCATTAAAGGTGAAAGCGCGCACTTGTTGGCTGGCGACTCTCACCACCCTCACATGTCGATGACGGATGGTCGCTACAACGGTAAGTATGTGTTCATCAACGATAAAGCGAATACACGTGTTGCCCGTATCCGTTGTGATGTGATGAAAACCGACAAGATGATCACTGTTCCAAACTGTCAGGCGATTCACGGTTTGCGCGTACAGAAAGTGCCATACACTAAGTATGTGATCTGTAATGGTGAGTTTGAGGTGCCTATCGTTAACGACGGTAAGGCGTCTCTGGAAGATGTGTCGCAGTATCGTTCTTTGTTCAATGTGATTGATGCAGAGAACATGGAAGTGGCATTCCAGGTGATGGTAGACGGTAACCTGGATAACACTGATGCCGATTACGATGGTAAGTATTTTGCTTCTACCTGCTATAACTCTGAAATGGGTATGAACCTGGGTGAAATGATCGCCAGTGAACGTGACCATGTGGTGGTATTCAACCTGGCGCGCTGTGAAGCGGCAGTGAAAGCAGGTAAGTTCAAAACCTATAACGGTAATAATGTTCCTGTATTGGATGGTACCAAAGGGTCTGATCTGACTCGTTATATCCCTGTGCCTAAATCTCCACACGGTATGAACACTTCTCCAAGTGGTAAGTACTTTGTGGCAAATGGTAAGTTGTCTCCAACCGTATCTGTGATTGCGATTGATAAGTTGGATGCTCTCTTTGCCGATAAGATCAAACCACGTGACACTATCGTGGCTGAGCCAGAATTGGGCTTAGGGCCTTTGCATACAGCGTTCGATAATAAAGGTAATGCTTACACCACCTTGTTCCTTGACAGCCAGATTGCTAAGTGGAACGTAGAAGATGCGATCCGTGCGTATAAAGGTGAGAAAGTAAATTACATCCGTCAAAAACTGGATGTGCATTATCAGCCGGGTCATAACCACACGTCTGCCGGTGAAACCCGTGATGCCGATGGTAAATGGTTGATCTCACTTTGTAAGTTCTCAAAAGACCGCTTCTTGCCTGTGGGTCCATTACGTCCAGAGAACGATCAGTTGATCGATATTTCCGGCGACGAAATGAAGCTGGTGCACGATGGTCCAACTTATGCGGAACCACACGATTGTATGATCGTACACCGCAGTAAGTTGAAGCCTAAGAAACTATGGACTCGAGATGATCCGATTTTTGCTGAGACCGTGGAAATGGCGAAGGCCGATGGCGTCAACCTGGAAGTGGACAACAAGGTTATTCGAGACGGTAATAAGGTTCGTGTCTACATGACATCCATCGCACCTAACTATGGTATGACCGAGTTTAAGGTGAAGCTGGGTGATGAAGTGACCGTTGTGGTAACTAACCTGGATCAGGTGGAAGACGTAACGCACGGTTTCTGTATGACCAACCATGGTGTACAAATGGAAATCGGGCCTCAGGCGACTTCTTCTGTGACCTTCATTGCCGATAAACCAGGGGTTCAGTGGTACTACTGTAACTGGTTCTGCCATGCGCTTCATATGGAGATGCGTGGGCGGATGCTGGTAGAAGCGTAAAACTTGAACGGTTCGGCCTGAATAGGTTCGGCCTGAATAGGTTCGACCTGAATAGGTTCGACCTGAATAGGTTCGACCTGAATAGGTTCGACCTGATCTGGCTCAAGCAAGCATAGTGTGAATAGCGCTATGCTTGTTTTACGTTTAAAGGGTCTATTTTTTAGGATTTATCGAGCAGCTTATGCAGCGTGCAATGCGGTTAGTATTCCATCTGATGATGTTGTCTTTATGGTTTGTGGTCTCACCACTGCAGGCTAAAGACTGGAATGTCACGCCTGCACAAAATCTGCAAGCCGTTCTGGATCAAGCGCAGAACGAAGACAGGGTACTACTCGAAGACGGTCTCTATTTAGGGAATTATACGATCTCGACCAGTATTGCGTTAGAAGGTTCTGGCGAAGCCGTTATTGATGCGCAAGGACAGGGTCATGCTGTGTTGGTGCTGGCGGAAAATGTCACGCTTAAAAACTTAACCATCAAAAATTGGGGTGATGATTTAACCGAGCAAAATTCCGGTATTTATTCAGAGCGGGACTCCAACGGGCTGGTGATTGAAAATAATTATCTGGAAGGCAGTGGTTTTGGCATTTGGCTGCAAAGAGGCAGTGGCAGTAAAGTCATTAATAACAGAGTCGTAGGTAATACAGCGTTGCGATCTGCCGACAGAGGCAATGGCATTCAGTTGTCGAGCATGAAAGACAGTCAGGTTACGGGCAATGAAGTCAGTAAAACCCGTGATGGGCTGTATGTCATCAACAGCCAGGGGAATGTGTTAGAAAAAAATGTGATGCACGATTTGCGCTATGGCATTCACTACATGTATTCCTACAGCAACAAAATTCTTAACAATTATGCGTACAGTACCCGAGCCGGGTACGCGATGATGAATTCCCGATACCTAGAAATCCGTGGCAACATCACTGAGAACAGTGAGGACTATGGTTTCTTGATGAACTACATCATTTATTCCACCATCGATGGTAATGTCATTAAGAACGTCTGGACCAAGCCTGAGAACAAAGTCCTTGGGCGAGATGGCAAAGCTTTGTTCATCTACAACTCAGGCTATAACACCATCAGCAATAACTACATCGAACGCGCAGAGATTGGTATTCATCTCACTGCGGGTTCTGAGAATGTCAAAGTCTTCGGAAATAGCTTTATTGAAAATCCGGTTCAGGTGAAATATGTCTCGAATCGGACACAGGAATGGAGTCAGGATGGTAAAGGCAATTACTGGAGTAATTATCGCGGGTGGGACATGGATGGTAATGGCTATGGTGACGTGGCCTTTGAGCCCAATGACAGTGTCGATAAGTTATTCTGGAAGTACCCGGAAGCCAAGATGTTGATGGACAGCCCCGCAGTGTTGTTGTTGCGTTGGGTGCAGCAGCAGTTTCCCGTGTTGAAATCCACCGGCGTGAAAGATTCCTTTCCTATGATGTCACCGGGGAATGACCCTACGGTGTTTAAAACAGAGACGAATAACTTACTGGCAGGAGATCATCGATGAACGATGCAGTCGTAGAACTTCAACAGGTAAGTAAGTACTACCGTAGCGTGCAGGCCTTACATCCGTTGACCTTTTCTTTACCTGCTGGTGAAGCCTTAGGGCTATTTGGTCATAACGGCGCCGGTAAAAGTACCTTGATGAAACTGATTCTTGGTGTGTTAGCCCCGACTTCGGGTCAGGTTTTGGCGTTGGGACATTGTCCTCGCTCCAATGGCGCACACGAATATCGTCGCCAGTTTGGTTACTTACCGGAAAATGTCAGCTTCTACGATCAGTTAACCGGTCGGGAAGTGCTTCATTATTTTGCCAAGTTGAAAGGTCATACCAAGGGTCATGCCGACAGCTTGTTGGACGAAGTGAATCTGGCTCACGCTGCTGATCGTCAGGTGAAAACCTATTCGAAAGGGATGCGTCAGCGGTTAGGTTTGGCGCAAGCGTTTCTGGGCAGTCCAAAGTTATTGATATTGGATGAGCCAACGGTGGGGCTTGATCCGGTGGCAACGCGTGAGTTCTATCAAACGGTGGATCGCCTCAAGACCTCGGGCTGTGCAGTCATTCTTTGTTCGCACGTACTGCCTGGCATCGAAGGGCATATCGACCGGGCGATGATTCTCAGCAAAGGACGCAAATTGGCTTTGGGAACACTGGATGAGCTGAGAGCGGAAGCGGCGCTTCCGACGGAAGTGATGGTTTCCGGCGTGTCTCAGAGTGAAATTAAAAGTTTGTTGAATGGCCATCTCAAGGATTCTACCTGGTTGGCGGATTCAGAGGGCAGAGAGCGTTTTACTGTAACCGCAGACCATAAACTGGATGTGATGAAGCGTCTATTGGCCCAGGAGCAAGTGCAGGATCTGCAACTCAAACAACCGTCGTTGGAAGATTTGTATCATTTCTACTTATCGGGTGGGGTGGCTGGTATGACATCTGACGTAGCTATGGCGGAGGTTGAGCGATGAATAAGATATTGATTGTGGCTCAAAAAGAATTTCGAGATGGCATTCGCAATCGCTGGGCGATCTCCATTGCAGTGGTGTTTGTGTTGCTTTCTTTGGGCTTGGCCTATTTCGGTTCGGCAACCGCTGGGGTGCTAGGTTTTTCTTCCTTGGAATCAACGCTGGTGAGTCTTGGTAGCCTGTGTGTGATGTTAGTGCCTTTGATTGCATTGATGTTGGCTTATAACAGTTTTGTGGGGGAGTTGGAGCAGGGTACTTTGCTGTTATTGCTGACCTATCCGCTCAGTCATAACCAATTGTTGTTAGGCAAATTTATGGGGCAGGCGGCGATTCTCAGTGCGGCGGCATTGGTCGGGTTTGGTATTCCGGCGGTGGTGATTTCAATCATGAGTGATGTGAACGTCGCTGAAGTGCTGTTGGCCTTTAGCGCCTTTATTGTTGCGGCAAGTGTTCTTGGCTGGGTATTTATTGCCTTGGCCTATGTGATCAGCTTGTGTGTGGCGGAAAAGTCGAAAGCGGCTGGCTTGGCATTAGTGGTTTGGTTCTTGTTTGTCTTGGTGTTTGATTTGATGTTGATGGCGTTGCTGGTGGCCAGTGAGGGCGATATCAATCAAACCTGGGTACCTTATCTGTTGTGGTTCAATCCAACCGATGTGTTTCGTATTTTTGTCTATATGATTGTTGGAAGTACTAATTTGACCGGCGTGTTAAGCATTGCCGATCAGGGTTCAAACGGTATTGTTCATTTGAGTGTTGTGATGTTGAGCTGGGTGGCGCTGCCATTACTCTTGTCTGCATGGATCCTAAAACGCAAGGAGTTATCGTAATGAGTGCGTTCTCACTGACTAGATCAGTTGTTGGTTCGGTTTTTAGCTTGGTGTTGGTGTTCGGGTTGTTTGGCTGTGGCGAAAAAGAGCCGGTGGCACAGGTTGAACAAGTTCCTGTGCATATTCATAACGGACAGGAATGTGACCTCTGCGGGATGATCATCAATCAATTCCCAGGGCCAAAAGGGCAGTTATTTACCCGTGGCAGTGACCGACCGTTAGCGTTTTGCTCAACGCGCGATCTCTTTGCTTATGCGTTACAGCCTGAGCACAGCCATCGAATCCAGAATGTCTTCGTTCAGGATGTATCGTCTGCCAGCTGGGAAGATATGAGTAACGCCACATATGTAGATGCAAAGTCGGCTTATTATGTGATCGGTCATCAACAGCTGGGTGCAATGGGACCAACCTTAGCAGCGTTTTCTAGCAAATCGGCGGCACAACAGTTTGCTGATCACTTTGGTGGGGAGCTAAAGCGCTATGAGGAGATTGATCAATCCCTGATAAATAGCTTGAATCACATGGAAATGGCCGATAGCCACGCGGGTCATTTGAACTAGAAGAGCCCTGTTATTTCAGGGGCGACCTGAAAAAGCGCTTTTCATTTAGGGCGCTGACAACTAATCTAGGGACTCCATTAATAGACGTAGAATTGAGACATGGATTGGTCAGCTGACGATATCAGATCAGGGCTTTCTGAACTTCGCCAGAAACAACATACTGTAGGGGTTCATCATAGGATTACCAACAGTGATGATGTGATTCCTATCATGAAATCCTATTGGCAGTTCTACGGGCTGGATTTCTATTCTCTTGGCTTAGCCACACAAACCGCTTGGCTGGTTAAGTCTCATAACTACGATATTTGTGTTCAGGAATTTAAAGCCAAGAATGAGTTGGGCAAGGTGTTGGTGCTGCATGGTTATTACGACCATGTGGGCTTATATAAGTATTTAATACGTGAATGCCTCGAACTCGGATTTTCTGTCACCGCCTTTGATTTACCAGGTCATGGGTTGTCCACCGGTGAACGGGCCACCATTGATTCTTTCGAAAGTTATCAGGATGCCTTAACCGCCGTGATGGAGCATGTCGGCATCAATTCAGAACATCGCTGGAGTGTAATCGGACAGAGTACCGGTTGTGCGGTGTTGGTCGATTATCTGACTCAGCATGGG
This sequence comes from Litoribrevibacter albus, assembly GCF_030159995.1. NCBI lineage: Bacteria > Pseudomonadati > Pseudomonadota > Gammaproteobacteria > Oceanospirillales > Oceanospirillaceae > Litoribrevibacter > Litoribrevibacter albus. The sequence goes on from NZ_BSNM01000006.1 coordinate 146,242, forward strand.
TTTGATCGAAATTCTTGCCCGTTTGCGAATGTGGTGCTGCTTGCACCTTTGGTTCGTCCTGTGAGCTGGTTTAAAGCCCGAGTCATGCTGACAATACTGCGTCCGTTTGTAGACAGCATCGTTCGTTCTTTTTCTGAGAACAGTCATGATCAGGCCTTCCTGAAATTTATTCGTACCTCAGACCCGTTACAACATCATCGATTGGAAGTGGATTGGGTTTCAGCTCTCGAACGTTGGATTCCCGATGTTGAAAAACGCCCTACAGTTAATATGGCCATTTCCATTATTCAGGGGACGGACGACCAAACGGTAGATTGGCGTCATAATACTAAGGTGCTTCAGCGATTGTTCTCCGAAGTGGCTTTATACACTATCGAAGACGGTCGTCATCATCTGGTGTGTGAAAGTCTTGAATACCGTGAGAAGGTATTTGCACACTTGCGTAGAGCGTTAAGTATTATAGACTAATCAAATTCCGACCTTCGTCGACATAGAACAAAAAAAGATCAAAGGGAAACTTGAATGTATCGACATTTCATTATCTTGTGGTTTGTGGTGTTTGCCAGTGGCTGTGCCACCTACGGGAATGATATTCAAACGGCATTAACCTACGCTCAATCTGGTCAGCCCGATAAGGCCGCTCAAGAATTTGAAAAAGTCGTTCAACCAGACGGTTCAGATCGACTTCTTTATTACATGGAATTAGGTGTGCTCAAACATCTGAATGGCGAGTATGAGCAGAGCAATCGCTTATTGGAAGAAGCTGAGCGACTCGTTGAGGAGTTTTATACGCAAAGTGTCAGTGAAGCTTTGATGGTCGCTATGAGCAACCCAACTATTGCTGATTACAAAGGCCAGGTGTTTGAAGATGTCTATATCAATTATTATAAGGCGTTGAATTATTTGTTCTTGGCAGAGCAGGCGAGTGGCCGTATTCAGCGCTCAGAGCTATTAGACAGTGCATTGGTTGAGGCTCGTCGTCTGGATAATAAATTGACGAAATTGAAAAATGAGCGCGGCTCTTATCAGGATGCTGAAGACAAAGAAGAGCAAACCTTCACACAAATTTTATCTTTATTTGAGAAGTTGTTAGGCAACTACATTGATGAAGACAAGCTGATCTTCCGTGAGAACGCTTATTCCCATTACTTGTCCGGCTTGCTCTATGAGCAACAAAAAGAATGGGACGATGCTCGTATTTCCTATCAGAAAGCTGCGGAACTCTATGAAAAAGGCTACGCCAAGCAAGTGGGTGTCGGCGATGACATGGTCGGGCAAGCTTGGCTGGATACCATTCGCATGATGCAGAAAGCGGGTGGTTGGGATTCAAGCATCAGTAAATTAAAGTGGGAAAAGCTCGATGATGACTTACGCGACAAGCTTCGTGAGTATAAGAATTCCGATGCAGAGTTGGTTGTTCTGAATCATCTGGATTTTGTTCCACAGAAGAAAGAGTTGAACTTCGTTATGTACGTCGAGCCGTCTCGGCAAGAGATGGTACTAACACCGTTATTAACCGGGGCTGGGCAAGAGAGTTCAGACAAGTACGCCTGGTTTTGGATGATGTACGCCGACAAAGGTATTTTGGATGTGGTGGAGCGTTATTCCAACGGTGGTTTGGATAATGTGGTTCGCACGTTAATAAATAAGCGTGTAATTCTAGGGCCTGCCTGGGATTTGGTAGAGAGCCTGAACATAGATACGGCTCTGAGAGACGGAGGTGTACGTGTGGCTGTACCTTACTATCCACCAGTTCGTTCTGTGACGGATCAAAATATATTGTCGGTTAATGGCTTAGAGTATCCACTGGTGAAAGCTGAATCGTTGGCTCGCTTGGCTTTGAATGAGCAAATTCTGAAAGCGCGTACCGATTTGTATGAGGCGTTGGCTCGTGAGACTCTCAAGAATACCTTGTTGGTTGAGTCTGCCAGCAGTGCGCTTGGTGAAGACAACGCCTTGATTAATTATGGTTTGAAAGCGTTGACCGCTACCACGGCTCGGGCGGATACCCGAACCTGGTTAACCTTACCTGCGGAAGTTCACGTCGTTCGGGTGCCTATGGTGGCGGGTGAATATAATTTATCGCTTTCAAATACCTTTTCCCGAGGTCGAGGAATCGTTTCTGCTGACCAGATGGTGAAGTTAGAGAAAGGCCAGATTCATGTGTGGCGCCAGCGTTCTTTCCCTCAGCTGAGTCATGTTGAGCAACAGACGCTGATTCAGGAAGAGAGTGAACCTGAGTCCAACGCATTTTCGGCGTTTGGGAAGTATTTGAACTAATTTTCGTTCGTACAGGTCAGATCTGTTAGAATTTTAAACATAGTGATTTAATAAAAATTTGTGGCAAGGAAGAAAAAATGACTAACGCATTTAAAAAGACCGCCCTTTCTATTATGACGGTAGCTGCACTGACTGCAGTTGCAGGATGTCAGACGACTAAAGTATCTCGCGTTGATACCAACACGGAAGTGGCGTTGACCGATCGCTGGAATGCGACCGATTCACGCTTGGTATCAGAAGAAATGATCTCTGATATGTTGTCATTCCCTTGGGCGGCGGATTACGAGCGTCAGAACCCGGGTACGCGTCCGACAGTCATTATTCAGCGTATTCGCAATAAGTCTCATGAACACATTGCGGTAGAGACCTTCTCAAACGATTTGAAGCGCGCGGTGATTCGCAGTGGTCGTGCAGACTTCGTTGCTGGTGGTTCGGAGCGTGATGATGTGCGTTCAGAGCGTCGAGATCAGGAGTTTAATGCGCGTACCGATACCCAGGTAGCTATGGGTGAAGAGACTGGTGCACGGTTTGCTCTATCCGGCTCCATTAACTCCTTTGTGGATTCTCTGGATGGCGATCGCGTAACTTCTTATCAAGTGGACTTAAAGTTGATCGACATGCTGACCAATCGCGAAGTGTGGAATGGCACTAAAAAGATCCAGAAATTCCAAGAAAAAAGCAGCTTTGGTTTTTAATCCGGGCTAGTGGATAAAGATGCCGGGGGTGAGAACTCTCGGCATTGTTCGTTTAAGGAAGAGAAAATGACATTAATTCGAGCGCTAGGGATTGGGTTGGTTGTTGCTCTTGTGGGGTGTAAGTCGTCTCATGTGATTACGCCGGCATCCAGTGAGCAACGATTAGAAAGCCAAGGTGCGCCTGAGTGGGTGATGACACCGCCACACGATTCTCAATATCTTTACGGAGTCGGCAGTGCAGAAGTCTATGGCGACAAAATCAGAGCCTTACAGCAAGCGGAAGACGTGGCTCGTGGTGATCTGATCAAGCAGTTAAAGGTGAATGTTTCCCAAAGTCTGACATCGACGACCAATGTCAATGACTCTGTGGTTTCGAGAACGGCGGAAGTTATTGTTAAGAGTCGTGTGCCTGAGACTGAAATGTCCGGTATCGAGCGCCTGGATTCATTTGAGGATACGGTTGCCCGATCTGTTTATGCATTAGTTCGTTTGGATCGAGTACGCGCTATCTCATCATTGCGTCAGGATTTACAAACGATGGAGCTGGATTTATCTCAGTTTGAAAATCGTAGCGAATCCGGCAATTTGATGGACGACATTAAGTTCTTCTTGCCGGCGTTACCAAAGATTCGTTCGTATCAGTTAAACGCTGATAAATTGAAGTTGTTAGCCGCAAATGATAAATCGGCCAGTACCTTGAATTACGATCCGTCGGGGTTGCAGCAGCGAATTTACGATATGTTGGGACGCATTCGAGTCCGTTTGTACCCAGAGAATGAACTTGCCCGTTCAATGGCCATCGAATTGGCTGAACAGCTAACCGGGCAGGGAGTTAAGGTGGTGTCTCATGGTGCTTCCGAGTTAGTGGTTAGTTTTAATCTGTCGAAGATCGAAAAACAAAACCAGGGAACTCAGTTCGTGTTGTTGCAAGGCAATATGAAAGTGAAGGATGACAAGGGGCAGATCCTTAAGGCGTATGGTGTTGATGCTAAAGGTGGTGCCTATGATCAAGACCTGGCTCGCCAGAGGGCGATGAAGAAGATCTCGGATAAGATGGGTGGTGATCTGGTTAAAGGCTTGTTTGAGTATCTCTAGCCATTTATCAGTGACAAAAAACCGGGCATTGCCCGGTTTTTTTATGGCCGTCGATATGTTCGACTGCCGCTAAACTCGTGATTACTTGTTCATTTCACGGTATTTAGCAATTTCATCAGCTAGCTCTTCATGGCCTTTTTGGGCTTTGAATTGCTGCCATAAAGCACGTTCGTTTTTCATAGACGTTTTAAGTGCTTCTTTCGCTGCTTCTTCAGCTTGCATATCGTCTAGGCCAACAAGAACGTAAAGCGTGCCATTCGGGCTCTTACGGCTTTTGTATACGCGGCTACCAACCAAAGATTCGTCAGTGATCTGCTTGGTTACAGAGGTCATTACGCGGTCTACAGTTTCTGTGTCGCCAGCGCCAGTAGTTTCAACGTACTGTTTTACCATGTTCTGAACATGTACTTTCATGCGTTGAGCTAGCTGAACACGAGCATCCGTTGCAGCCATTTGTTTCATGTGCGAATGACCAGCTGCAGAATGCTGAGAGGAGCCTACTGCTGAAACTTCAACACCTTCTACAGGCTCATCGCAAATCCAGCCTGGAGCTGGTGTATTAGGTGCGTCAGGGAAAACACAATCGTAAACCGGCGCTGCTGCAACAGGTTGAGGCTGTTGAGTTTCACAGCCAGTAAGCGCAACAGTCACTGCAAGAGCTGCACCCAGTGGTAGTAGTTTCTTCATTTAACTTTCTCCGTTAAAGTGATAATACTGATTTCAATAAATCAGTGTCCTTTGATGCACTGAATGTGATAAGTCTAATACAAAAAAGCCCGCAGGGTATAGTAACTAACTGCAGGCTTTTTCAATAAGAAACACTTTAGTACGGTTTCTTAAAAAGGGCTTCTTAGAACAAGCGACGAATTCTGATGGTTCCATTCACTTGTTGTAGTTTTTCCAAAGCCAATTGGCTGAAATCAGCCTCAACATCAATTACTACATAACCCACTTTCTCATTGGTTTGCAGGTACTGACCGCTGATGTTGATGTTGTTCTGAGAGAACACTGTATTTATTTCAGTTAATACACCAGGAACATTCTGGTGGATGTGAAGAATACGGTGTTGGCCTGGGTGGGCTGGAAGTGCTACTTCTGGGAAGTTTACAGAAGAAATTGACGTACCAGTGTCTGAGTACTTAACCAGTTTCTCTGCTACTTCAAGACCAATGTTTTCTTGGGCTTCCTGAGTGCTACCACCGATGTGTGGTGTCAGGATGGCGTTGTCGAATTCACGTAGAGGAGAGACAAACTCGTCATCGTTGCCACGTGGTTCAACCGGGAATACGTCAATGGCTGTACCTAGTAGCTTCTTGCTTGCTAGCGCAGCTGCCAATGCATCGATATCAACAACAGTACCGCGAGACGCATTCAAAAGGATGCTCTTGTCTTTCATTGCATCGAATTCAGCTTTGCCGAACATGTTTTTGGTTTCTGGTGTTTCAGGAACGTGCAGAGTAACGATATCTGACATGCCTAGTAGTTCGTTTAAGTCACGAACCTGAGTGGCGTTACCCAAAGGCAGTTTTGTAATCGTGTCGTAGAAGAACACTTTCATGCCTAACGATTCAGCAAGAACCGATACCTGTGCACCGATGCTGCCGTAACCAATGATACCCAGATTTTTGCCACGAATTTCATAGGAATCAGCAGCGCTCTTCAACCAACCGCCACGGTGGCAAACGGCATTCTTCTCAGGAATGCCACGAAGTAGCATGATCGCTTCTGCGATCACTAGTTCTGCTACAGAGCGAGTGTTTGAGTAAGGTGCATTGAAAACTACAACGCCTTTCTCTGTTGCTGCACTCAAATCTACTTGGTTAGTACCAATACAGAAGCAGCCAACTGCAATTAATTTCTCTGCCGAATCAAAGATTTCTTTGGTCAATTGAGTACGGGAGCGAATGCCAACGAAGTGAGCATCTTTGATTTTTTCTTTCAGCTCTTCCTGAGGTAGTGCCGTTTTAAGATATTCAATGTTGGTGTATCCAGCCTGTTCCAGAGTGTCCAGCGCGGATTGGTGAACACCTTCTAAAAGAAGAAATTTGATCTTGCTTTTATCAAGAGATGTCTTGGACATGTTTCGTTGACCTTACATAATTTGTCAATCTTTCCCGAGAAATCCCGTATTATACGAGACGCTCAATTTTGAGGGCACTTATGTTACCATAGGCGCCCGTCAATGGTAGTGGCTTGTGGCAATTTGCTGCATTATTTTGATAAGCGAGAGCGTTTAGAAGGGCATGAGTACCGTGAGTTCAGAACAAATTATCGAACAATTACAGTCAATTGTGGGCGCTGATAAGGTTAGAACCGATCAGGATTCTTTAGAGCAGTTCGGCAAAGACTGGACAAAAATCTACGAGCCAAAGCCATTGGCGATCGTTTTTCCGAAAACCACCGAACAGGTTCAGGAGATTGTAAAGCTAGCGAATGAACAGCAAGTGGCGATTGTTCCATCCGGTGGTCGCACTGGCTTAAGTGCTGGTGCTGTCGCAGCCAATGGTGAAATTGTGGTTGCAATGGATTACATGAACGAGATTCGTGATTTCAATGCAGTAGACCGTACGGTTGTTTGTGGTTCTGGTGTAATTACCGAGCAATTACAGCAGTTTGCTGAAGATAATGGATTGTTTTATCCGGTAGATTTTGCGTCGGCCGGTTCTAGTCAGATCGGTGGTAACATTTCTACCAATGCCGGAGGGATTAAGGTGATCCGTTACGGCATGACACGTGACTGGGTTGCAGGGCTTAAAGTTGTTACCGGTAAGGGTGATGTTCTAGAGCTCAATAAAGACTTGGTGAAAAACAACACAGGTTACGACATGCGTCAGTTGTTTATCGGTGGTGAAGGCACTCTGGGCTTGATTACCGAAGCAACCATGCGTTTGGCTCGTCAGCCATTGCCTCTTACGGTGCTTGTGTTAGGTGTGCCTGAATTTGAAGCGATCATGAGTGTACTTAATACCTTCCAATCTAAGATGGATCTTACTGCATTTGAGTTCTTCTCTGAGAAAGCGATGCAGAAAGTGATTGCTCGTGGTGATGTACCTCGTCCGTTCGATACCGAAGCAGAATATTACGCGCTGCTTGAATTTGAAAATCTATCCGATGAGACCGCAGATGTTGCCATGACTCTGTTTGAAGAATGTATGGAGCAGGGTTGGGTTCTGGATGGTGTGATGAGTCAGAGTGAAACTCAGGCCAAAAACCTATGGCGTCTGCGTGAAGACATCTCTGAAACCATTTCAGAGTGGACACCGTACAAGAATGACATCTCAGTGGTTGTGTCTAAGGTTCCTCCGTTCCTGAATGAAATTGAAGCGATTGTTACTGAGCATTACCCTGATTTCGAAATTATTTGGTTTGGTCACATCGGCGATGGCAACCTGCACTTAAATATCCTGAAACCAGAAAATCTTCCTAAAGAAGACTTTTTTGCCAAGTGTAAGGATGTAAGTCGTTGGGTGTTTGAGATTGTTGAAAAATACCAGGGCTCTGTGTCTGCTGAGCATGGTGTAGGTATGACCAAGAAACATGCACTGACTTATACTCGCAGTGAAGCTGAGATTGAGTATATGAAGGCGCTTAAACTGGCGTTCGATCCAAACAATATTATGAATCCTGGGAAAATCTTGGATGTCTAAGACTCAACGTGTTGCTTACAAACATCAGTGGCAGGGAGGGGAGGAAATTCCTCTTCCTGTGGGTAAGGTCGTGTGTGTGGGACGCAACTACGCGGAACATGCCAAAGAACTGAATAACCCGATTCCTACTGAACCATTATTGTTTATGAAACCAGCCACGTCTTTGGTGGATTTTTCTCAGCCTGTCAAAGTGCCTCAAGGGTTTGGTGAGGTTCATTACGAAACTGAGATAGCCATCTTGATTGGTGAGCCCATTATTGCGCAGGACGGTGAGTTACCGTCATTGGCTGATTGTGAAAAAGCCATTCTTGGCGTGGCGGGTGCGCTGGATCTGACCTTGAGAGACTTGCAGTCTCAATTAAAAGAAAAAGGTCAGCCTTGGGAAAAAGCCAAAGCGTTTGATGGTTCATGCCCAATTGGTGGATTTGTGAAGCCTTCAGAGTTAAGTGATCTGTCTGACCTGGATGTGTCACTGGATATTGATGGCAATAGAGTACAATCTGGCAACTCCAGCGATATGCTGACCCCTATTTTGCAGTTATTGCGTTATACCTCTCAATTCTTCAGCTTAATGCCGGGGGATGTTGTTCTGACCGGAACTCCAAAAGGGGTTGGGCAAATTCTTCCAGGACAAACGCTGTCCTTGTCCCTAGATCAAACTTTTACATTTCAATCTGTTACGGTTTGATCCTCTTTTCAGGAGATGGCGTTACCGCTGTCTTCTGATTAATTCCTGAGCATTTTCCCCTTCGTTTCCTGTTTCTTGGCATATACTCAATGTGTGTCTATAGGGAAATAATTTTATGCTCGCTGAATCTGATTCTTGGTGTAATCCGCCTGATGGCTACGGTAAAGACATGACCTTGGAGCAACCTACGGTCTCGTACTTTCGCTGTGATCAAAAAGGGGGCTCTGCAACCTTACTTCGTTACGATGTAAAAGATGGAACCTTGACCTTATTTGAGAATGGTTGCAAGCGAACCGATCTGTTGTCTGAGTATCGAGCCATCGTTTTTTCTGATCCCTTATTGGATGTTGATGCTGATATTGAGCAGGATGCCCAGTGCTACGAATTTGTTTTCAGTGATAAAGAGGTGTTTGTCAGTCGAGCTGTAGCTATTGTGGAAACGCCTGCTTTGTTGCACGTATTTCGAGTGCACGATAACAATGTGTATCGGGTGTTGATACCGAGGGCGCATCTTCTGCAATATCATGTGAAAACATCTCTGAAAGTGGAATCCGAGAGCAAGTTGCAGAGCGTTGATTTGAAGATCACTTCTCGGGCGCAGTTAGGGGAGATGTTACGCACCGGTTTGTTACCTACCCGGAAGTCGATTCTGGAGCAATTAAGGTTTAATGATCACCTTTCTGAAGACGAATTCAGAAGCCTTACAATGGAGTTACAGGATAAGAAGAAAGATTCTGATGTAATTCAGCATCTATTGGCAACGGGAATATATCGGGAGGGTGATATTCAGCTCGCCCGTGCTCAATGTCTGGGGTTGCCATATGTTGAGGTCGATATGATCGAGCCGGATCAAAAGGCCATTGCGCTCTTTGATGAAGTTACAGCGAGAAATTTGAATATCTTCCCCATTATGTTTCATAAGGATCGTGTCGTCGTTGCGATGACGAATCCTGCTGACTATGGCGTAATGACACAACTACGCTTTTTGGTGGGTAAAGACATTGAACCGGTAGTCACTAATCAGCGGGCACTGAGACACGCAATTGATAATCTCTATAGCCCTCTCTCCTCCGACGAAATTTTTATTCAGGCGGAGGCGTCATCGAATAATGGGGATGAAAAGCTCTACGATCAGGCTGAAGAGGTAACCAGTGAATCTGACGGTTCTGATCGACCTACCGTTCGTTTGGTGGCTAACATTCTCTCGGATGCAATTAATAAGAAAGCATCAGATATTCATATTCGACCTCAAGAAAAACACGTTGATCTGATCTTTCGGGTTAATGGTTCGTTAATTCCAATAAAAAGATTCTCTAGGTCGATGCTGTCTTCTTTGGTTAGTCGAATCAAGATTATTGGCCGAATGAACGTTGCAGAGCACCGTTTACCGCAAGATGGTCGTACGCATTTGAAACATTCCGGAAAGGCCGTGGATTTGAGGATTTCAATCTTGCCCAGTGTCTACGGCGAAAGCGTGGTTATGCGTATTCTTGATACGTCAGCGGGCTTGAAAGGTATTGATGAAATTGGCTTTTCCGAGACGGATAGAGAGAAGTTTACACACTTAATCAATCGCTCTTCAGGGATGATTTTAGTTACCGGGCCAACGGGGTCGGGGAAAAGTACCACGCTCTATGCTGCGCTGAATGAGATTGTGAAACGGAATGTGAATGTCATTACCGTAGAAGATCCTGTGGAATATCACATGCCTGATGTGCTTCAGGTTCAAGTGAAGTCAAAGATTGATATGACCTTTGCAAGAGTGCTTAGACAGATGCTTCGGCATGACCCTGATGTCATTATGGTGGGTGAGATTCGGGATAAAGAAACGGCGACGATCGCTTCAGAAAGTGCGTTAACCGGGCATGTGGTGCTTTCTACTCTGCATACAAACAGCGCGAGTTTATCCATTAGTCGCCTTCTGGAAATGGGCATTGAGCCCTATATGATCAATTCCAGTTTAATTGCGGTGATCGCTCAGAGGTTGGTTCGTTTGAACTGTCCGCATTGCTCTCACGAATACCAACCGGATGCCGGTATGTGTGAGTTGGTGGGAGTATCGGCTGATGAGGTGTTTCATAAAGGCGAGGGCTGCGTGGATTGCATGCAAACTGGTGTTATGGGGCGTCGGGCAGTATATGAATTACTTCAGGTTGGGCCGGAGATGCGCCGACTGATCGTGTCCAATCCGAATCCTGTTCAGCTGGAAGAATTAGCTAGAAAAGAAGGAATGACGCCTCTTACTGAGTGTGCGTTGAAACTGGCCCGAGAAGGTGTGATTTCGTTGGATGAGGCGTATCGTGTTCGCTTGGAGTAGATCGTAGGATTAAGTTTCAGCATAGCGTGATGTGGGGTATGCTCATTCTTACAACAAAAGGAGGAGCATATGTCAAAGACGTGTTTGATTACTGGTGCCGCAAGGGGGATTGGTCGGGCGTTGGCTGTTGAGATGGCTAAACACGGATATTTGTTGGCTTTAACCGGGCGTAATCAAGAGCAACTTGCAGAAGTTCGGGAAGAGATTGTAAGTGTGAATCCCAGTGCGCACGTTGAAATCTATGTTTTAGATGTGACTGATTACCCAAGTGTATTTGATGTTATTAGTGTCGCTGATCAGTCGTTAGGTGGTCTTGACATAGTCATTGCTAATGCAGGTATCAGTGTGAGTAAACCTGTAGGTGTGGGTGGCTTTGAAGCTCATAAATCTGTAATTGAAACTAATGTTTTAGGTCTTATGGCTACAGCAGAGGCCATCCTTCCCTTTTTTAAAGAACGAAACGCAGGGCAGTTTGTTGCTATTTCATCTGTGGCTGCATTTCGGGGGTTGCCAAATCATTCCTCGTATTGTGCATCGAAAGTGGCAGTAAAGAGCTATATGGAATCTCTCTCAATGGAGTTAATAGGGTCTAAGGTTCTAACGACCACCTTGTTTCCTGGGTATATTGATACTGACATTAATAAGCATATGGCGAGTCGTCCATTTCTGATCTCTGCAGAGCAAGGTGCAAAAGAAATGTTGAGCTTAATTCAGAAGGGAGTAAAGGTATCTACTGTCCCTAAAAAGCCCTGGAGTGTAGTTAGTCAGTTGATGAAAGCGGTCCCTGAATCTGTGTTGGCGAAATTAAGTTAGAGATAGTAACAGAGGGGCAGAAATAATCGCTTTGAAGTTCATTTAATATCTTCGTGGAAATAAAAAAGGCACCCTAGGGTGCCTTTTTACTCGATACTAGTATCGGGCTTCAGCTTAGAAAGAAGCGCCAGCAACTAGCCATAGAGAGTTGTCATCGTTGTCATTATAAGCGCTGTCGAAATCAACTTCTGCTTGAACCCAAAGCATGTCAGAGATGTCTTTAGCTACAGAAAGAGCGATACGATCTTCTGGCTCTCCAAATGCTTCAGCTTCGTCAGAAGTGAAGTAAGCTGCACCTAAGGTGTAACCATTCATCTCGTAGTTAGCTTCTAGCTGAAGGAAAGTAGGGTCTTCGTCGTTCACTTCATCAGAAAGCATTACGTATTCTGCGATCAAAACAATGTTGTTAACGTTTGCAGTACCGCCGAAAGAGAATGCGCCTACAGGGCTGCCAACGCTATCGACTGCGTCACTTACATAACCGAAGTGTGCAGTGAACATGTCTGCAGAGTAGTCAACAGACGTACCGAACTCTTGTAGATCGTCGTCACCAGAGCGGCCTTGAGCTACGTAAATGGTAGAAGAGATAGGACCGCCTTTGATTTTTACACCAGCCATGGTGTCGGTGTAATCATAAATTGCGTTTTTGTGGAAAGAGTCGTTCCACATCATTGATTCGCCTTGTAGACCGATTACAGTGTCGTCGTATTCAGCGAATAGAGAGTAATTGTCGTTTAGTTTGTGTTCTAGGAAGGCGTTATCGATACCTAGAGTATCTTTTTTGTCAGCGCCAGTGACGTCATTTTTGTCGCCTTGGTATTCAGCTGTTAGGCCAGCAGTTGTTGTACCATCTGTAGCTTCAATAGAAATCTCAGCTGTGTCCAAGTATACAGAAGAGCTGCTGTTGGTGGTATCGTTATCGTGGTATTCAAAAGCGAAGTCTACTTCACCGCCGATAGTTACTTCAACATCACCTGCGTGAACCGCACCTGCAAGAGAAGCTGCTGCGATTGCTGCTGCAAGACGTGTAAATTGTGCCATAGTGTTTTCCTTTTACTTACGTTAAATATCCAAGTCAACCGTTATTGGTTGTGCCTATAATCTTGTGGGGTAAGTAAAGCAGACTTTGTGCCAATTCTTATCCCTAAGATTGTGGGCGTCCTGAAAATTATTATTAAGATAACTGCACCAGTAATTAACACTTACTTACTGCGATATGTCAATAATTGGTGCGTATGTTACCCATTTATTAATTTCGTAGTGTAGTCACTGATTTCTATTTGTCGAGTTAGAAACTAAAAAAAATAAGTTACTTTATGTTATGCCGATAAGTGGTTGTTTATATGTTGGTTTGTTGAATGTGATCGAGTGCAAATTTTTTATCTGACTGTTTTAATATTTTGGCACTTTTATCTGGTAAACTTATCGGCCTGTTTCTTATAGTTTTTAGTATGAAATACTTATGTCTTCTCGTGTATCTGCGACGATAAATTTAGCCGCAATTTCTCATAACTTAAACATTATTCGTAGTTTGGCTCCAGAAAGCTCGGTGCTTGCGATGGTCAAGGCAGATGCCTATGGGCATGGGGCGAATGAGGTGGCTCGAGTTATAGAGTCGCAGGTGGGCGGATTTGGTGTGGCCACCTTGGATGAGGCTGCTTCGTTACGCAGTGTCGGGATTGTAGCTCCAATTGTATTGCTAGAGGGCTTTAATTTCGCTCATGAATTAGCGGTTGCGAAGGAGCATAAGCTAGACCTTGTTATCCACAATTTGGTACAGCTGCGTGAGCTTATTGAAGAGGGTGTGGAAGGTATTTCGAGGGTATGGGTAAAACTTGATACCGGAATGCATCGATTAGGCTTTTCACCGTCTGAGTGGTTAGAAGCGAGACCTTTGATTTCCCAAATAGAACAGTATATCGATATCGTTGTTATGACTCACTTGGCCTGTGCTGATGAAATTGAGCATGTACAAAACAGAAACCAATTAAGTGTATTTGAGCAGATTGTGGATGGTGAACCTTTTGCTCAGTCCATTGCTAATTCTGCTGCGATTCTATCTAGGCCTGATTTGCATCGTAATTGGGTGCGCCCGGGTATCATGCTTTATGGTGTATCTCCATTTGGTAGCGAACAGTTGATTGATGACTTATGCCCTGTGATGACGCTTAAAGCGTCTGTTATTGCATTAAAGAGCGTCAGTGCCGGAGATTGGATCGGTTATGGCGCGACCTATCAATGTCAAAGTGATCGTCTGATTGCAACTGTCTCTTTGGGATACGGTGATGGGTATCCTCGTTCGGCTGCCACAGGGACACCGTGCTATATAAATGGTGTTATGACTGAGTTGGTTGGGCGTGTATCTATGGACATGTTGACCATTGATGTGACTGATGTGCCAGGGGTTAAGTTGGGCGATCAGGTTGAGTTATGGGGCGAGCATGTGCCTGTTGAACAGGTCGCTGCTTGTTGCGATACCATCGGTTATGTACTGCTTACCGGATTAACGAATCGAGTTACTTTTCATTATGTGCGTTGATATCAATGAGTAAGCAAGACAGAAATTTTGATGATATAGCTGAGCACTTTCTTACTAAAATATACGGCAGTCAAAAAGGCTATATTCGTCTTGCCCGGTTGTGGACGGACTTTCAGAATTTCCTCCCCGAGCTGTTTTCCGGTGACAAACTGTCTGTTCTAGATGCTGGTGGTGGATTTGGGCAGCTCAGTTTTGAGTTGGCACAATTAGGCCACAATGCGGTGCTCTCTGACATTTCAAAGGAAATGTTGAATTTGGCACAACGAACACACTTAAGCGAGTTATCCAATTCTGAGCTATTGGGAGAGTATCAGTACGTTCATTCTCCTATTCAGGCACTTTCAGATCATTTGCCGGGTTCCTCATTTGATTTTGTGATGTGTCATGCGGTTCTGGAATGGGTGATCGATCCCAAAGACGTTCTCACACACGTGATAAAGTTTGTAAAGCCGGGTGGGTATTTCTCGCTGACGGTTTATAACAAAGGGGCTGTCTATTTCCGGAATTTACTGAAAGGTAATTTTCGTTGGGTGGATCGTTGGATGGAGCAGATGGATGACCCCAATGCTGATCCCGCTCTGACGATGATTAAAGGTCGAAGTTTAACCCCACCGGGGCCTTTGCTGCCGGATACAGTGGAAACCTGGTTGAGTGAGTTAAATTGCCAGGTGATCAAGCAGACCGGCATTCGAGTGTTAGATGATTATTTAAATAAGCATCTAACAAAAGGCCACTCTCAGGAAGATATTTTGGAAAAAGAGTCTTATTTTGGTGTTCGTAGCCCTTATTGTTCAATGGGGCGTTATGTTCATTTTTTAGGTCAAAAGCTCTACTGATGTGCCTATTAGTATCACTACTACTATGCTTTGTTTGTCCCTAGCTATGACTTGAGATTCTAGGCTTAAAGCTCTATGGTTACGCTCAGTATTTTTCCTACTTATGATAATAATGAAAACGGTTTTCTCTTGAGTCAGCTCTTCCGATATTTACTGTTGTTTTTTAGGCGTTGGGCTGTTCTTGTTGCGCTGTTATCTGTTGTTTCCAGCTCATCTTTTGCATCTGAAGAGTTTTTCCCTAGGTTGGATCTGGCGGGTATTGATCAGGTCTCAGATCAAGAAATATCTGATAACCTGTACGTTTATGAGGATGTCGAAGGGCAGGCCAGTTTAGAGGAAGTATTACTCTCTTCTTTAGAGTGGCAAACTCGGAATCGAAGTTCCTCATTGAATGATTTGTCGGAAGAGAGTTCTTCCGGAGTCTGGCATCGTGTCAAACATAACCCTCCAAACTTTGGCTACTCCCATTCTGTTTATTGGTTTCATCTGCCACTACTAAATGCTGCTCACTTCAGCTCAGACTGGGTAGTGGAAGTTGCTTATCCTGTTCTGGACTTTGTTGATCTGTATGTCGTTAAGAAGGGCGATGTACAGAGCTTCTACAAATTAGGGGATAAACAGCCTTTTTCAAACCGTGTATTTGAACATCGAAATTTCCGCATTCCGGTAACGTTATCGCCATTAGATGAGGTAGATATCTTTATTCGGGTGAAGACCAGCAGTGCTGTCCAGGTACCTGTCAGGCTGTGGAGTTATGGCGGTCTGATGAAATATGATCAGATTGATATTCTGATTATTGGCGTATATTTCGGCTTGTTGCTAGTGATGGCTTTGTACAATGGCCTGATTTATTTGACAGTGCGGCAGCGCAGTAATCTTTACTATGTGTTTTATGTCGTCAGCTATGGCTTTTTTCAGGCGTCTTTGATTGGTTTGGCGTATCAATATATTTGGCCGTCCGGCGTTCATTGGAATGATCAGAGTATTTTGGTCAGTCTGGCTTTGTCGCTGGTGTTCGGTACCATCTTTATACGTTCTTATCTTGACCTAAGATTGAGCTCACCTCGGTTGGAATTATTTTATCGAGGGGCAACCTGGTTGGGTGTCGTGTGCATCGTTCTATCTTTCGTCCTGTCGTATGACCTTATGATTCGTGTAATGGTCTTTTCGAGCACAGTGATTTGTCTTTGTGCAATGGCTGGTGGCTTATATCTGTGGCGTTCTATTGGTAGGTCAATCCAGTATTTTACCTTGGCTTGGTTGTTCCTATTTGCGGGTGGCTTGATTCTGGCGCTCAATAAATTTGGTGTTTTACCAAGAAACTTATTTACGGAAAATGCTTCTCTCTATGGATCTGCATTGCAGATTATTCTTTTGTCCATGGCGTTGGTTGAACAGATTAATATGGAACGGAAAAAGCGCTTTGCTGCTCAGCAGAGAGCTATTGTTCAGGAGCGGCTGGCTCGTGAAGCACAAGAACATGCATTGGCTCTACAACGACAGGATAACGAACGTTTGGAGCAGCGAGTGCAGGAGCGAACCGCTGAATTAGAAGCATTGAACGATAAGCTTCAGGAATTAACTATTCGTGATAGTTTGACCGGCTTATATAACCGACGGTATTTAGACACAAAAGCCGAGGAAGAATATAAGCGCGCTCAGCGGGATAGAAATTCACTGGCTGTGTTGGTGATGGATCTGGATAACTTTAAACAGATCAATGACAAGTATGGTCATTTATTTGGTGATACTTGCCTTGTAGCGACGGCCAAAGTTCTAAGTGATAACGTGCAGCGAACGTCCGATACCATTGCCAGATACGGTGGTGAGGAGTTTGTTGCCATTCTTCCTGGGGCATCCAAAGAGAAAGCCCGATACTTAGCAGAGATGATTCGTCTTAATATTATGTCGCTGGAAATGACGTTTGAAGGTAAGCGAGTACCACTGTCTATGAGTATCGGTTTCGTGGCGACCAAGCCGAAAGAAGTTGGCCGGTATGAAGAATTGATAAAACTGGCCGATGAGGCTTTGTATAAGGCAAAAGAAGCAGGGCGAAATCGTGTTATTGGTGCGGATGACTCACCAAACTTAGACTGAACTCAAAGGAGTTCGAAGAAAGCCATTGTAAGCTAAGCCAAATTTACTACAATGCGAGTATCTAACTTAGGAGCTCAACATGAATTGGTACGCTGTTAAAACGCTATATCGCACCTTCACTGATGGTTTTGTGGAAAACCCTGATGCGGATTATCGTGAAGATTTAGATATGCTGGAAGAGCGAATCGTTCTTCTTCGTGCAGATTCTTTCGATGATGCCATCGAACAGGCTGAAAGAGAGGCGCGAGAGTATGCCCGAGTTGAGCAGACTAACCCTTATGGGCAGCGAATCTGTATTAACTATATCGAAGCGTGTGATGCTTATATGTTAGGGGAGTCGCCTGCAGAATCGGTTGAGGTATTTAGTAGTACTTCTTTAATCAGTCGTGATACCTCTGATACTGAAATTACCGACATGCGTTTGGGTGTAGTCACTGATGACGATGAGCGATTCAGCAAGAAGTTTCTGAGTCAGGAATTTGAAGCGGATGATTCTGATGGTGAGATTGTTGAAACCATCGATGCAGATTGGTAATTGTTGCCAAGTCTGAGACTCTGTAAAGCTGCCTAGTTAATACTAGGCAGGCTGTCTTAACGACGAGATATGTTTCACCTGACGTTCGATCAGTTGGTCATAGTTTTCTTCCAAACTGCTTACCTGATAAACCAGCAACCCTTGCTGATTGCCCAAGTTGTAAGGTCCTTTACAAACTACCTTATTTTCTAAATCCGGTTGCTTTCTGGCTTCTTCACTAAGAAGGATTTGTCCTGGCCTTGCCATGCTTGCCAGCTGTGCTGCTTCGAAAATCGCATCGCCAAAAATCGCCATAGATGCTTGTTCGGGCGTGTTAAAACAATGTACATCTCCGCTGTGAATCGCTATCTGGAATTTAAGAAGCGGCTTGGATTGAGTATGGCGCTGTTGATTGTAATTATTTAATAGTCGGTAAAGGAAGCTGGCGGCACACACCGCATGAAGACAGTGGTCATTCATGGTTTGAGGTGCACCAAAGATTACCGTCAGACCATTGGCTTGTACCTGAACAAAACCGTTATACAGCTTCGCTGCTTGCTGCAATAGATTTACGTACTCAGAGATCAAGCGTGCACTTTCTTTCTTTGAAAGGGTAAGGCTCATGGTGTCTAGGCCCATCGCCTTAACGTAGAGAATGGAAGATGTACGGGTTTGAACTGAGAGTTCAGGGTTTTCTGATTCTTTGGATACTTGTTGAAGTGCTTGGTTGTTCAGTAGTTGATTTAAGTTGCTGGATAATTCCTGTTGATCGAGAATTTTCTGCTCAAATTCATGGAGCTCAACTTCAAGCGGTTTAAGCTCAAGAAACCCAGAGGCTTCAGGTGTCGATTTTTGTGGATTCTTAATTCGCTGTGCCAAAGAGGATACTTTTACATCGTACACATGGAACAGGGATCGCAACAAAATGATTCCAAGGATCCAGACCGCCAAAGAGATGAGAATAATCTGATTGGTAGTTTGGTTCAGGACACTTTCAATTGGTTCGGTTGAAAGAACCACAGTAACACTCCCAAGCGTTACATCGTCTGACGTGATTTGCGTTGAGCTGGTCACGCGTTGAGAAATGTGCGCAGCATTCTTGCGGTTGGCATACGCCAAAATTTCCTGGGATGGACTGTAAAAAGTAATGCTGTCGAGTTGTCTTTTCTCAATGCTTTCTTTTGCATAAACCTGAAGACTAAGGCGGTCGTTGGCTTGAATCAGTGGCTTTGCGGTCTGTGCAGCTTGTTCCGTTGTTGTTTTAACAATGGACTTGTATTGATGGATCAGATCGGAGCGAACGTGTATATCCAACTGGTTCCATATTAACCAACTGGAAATGCATAAGAGCACGGTAAACAAACACACAAAAACTGCATGCAATGAGCGAAAATTAGAAACGACTGCGAGGAAATACTGTTTCACGATAGAGTACACATTCAATGAGGAGCTATAGTTATAATTGTTGCTCGAAAAATTAGATTTGCATAACTTAGAGATGAAAAAATAAGTATATCTTGCACGTTGATTAAATAGAACAAGAGTCTCTTATTTTGTAATCGAGTCTGTTACCATTTGCGCCGTACGCTTTCCAACCCTAACGACAGAGTCTCATGCAGGTTTCGTAGTGAAAGAAATAATTCTGATTAATATCTCAGGCCCTGATAAACAAGGGGTCACCTCTTCAGTAACCGCCATTCTCGCAAAACATAATGTAAATATTTTAGATGTAGGCCAAGCTGTTATTCACAACACGTTGGCATTGGGAATTTTGGCAGAGTTTTCAGGATCTGATTCGTGGCCTGCTTTAAAGGAGGTACTGTTCCGTATTAATGATATGGGGTTGCAGTCTCGGTTCTCTCCGGTTTCGCCTGAAAGTTATCAGGAATGGGTATCCGATAAGGGGAAAGATCGTCATATAGTAACCTTGTTATCTCGTAAAATTACCGCTGAACACATTGCCAGAGTCTCCAGCATTATTGCTGAGTTTGAATTGAACATTGATAACATCAGTCGTTTGTCTGGTCGGATCGGGTTGAATGATTCTCGCGAGCGAGAGAAAGCCTGTGTTGAACTATCGGTGCGTGGTGATTCTGATAATGTGACGGAATTGAAAGCTAAGTTCCTGGAGGTATCTGCTGAATTAGAGTTGGATATCGCGGTTCAGAAGGACGATATGTATCGTCGTACCCGTCGTTTAGTATGCTTTGATATGGACTCAACCTTAATTGAAGCTGAAGTTATTGACGAGCTGGCAAAAGAAGCGGGTGTGGGTGAGCAGGTCTCTGAAATTACCGAATTAGCCATGCAAGGGGAGATCGACTTTGATGAAAGTTTCCGTCGTCGAGTCGCCTTGTTAAAAGGACTTGATGAGTCTGTGCTGGCTTCCATTGCTGATCGGCTGAAACTTACAGAAGGTGCCGAACAGTTACTGAAAACCCTGAATACCTTGGGTTATAAAACTGCAATCTTATCGGGTGGCTTTACCTATTTTGCACGGCATTTACAGAAAAAACTGAATATTGATTATGTTCATGCAAACGAGCTGGATATTCAGGACGGTAAGGTTACGGGTGACGTGGTGGGCACCATTGTAAATGGTGAGAGAAAGGCCGAGTTGTTGAAGGAGATTGCTGAGCGTGAAGGTATTGTTCTCGATCAGGTAATTGCTGTCGGTGACGGTGCCAATGACTTGCCGATGTTGAGTGTGGCAGGTTTGGGGGTTGCTTTCCGTGCAAAACCATTAGTTCGAAAAACCGCAAAACACGCTATCTCAAATCTAGGCTTGGATGCAATTCTTTATCTAATTGGCATGAGAGATCGGGACGAGAGTCATCTTTGATTTATGATTGTCATTAGGATGAATTAAAAAAGGCACCTTAAGGTGCCTTTTTTAATGGTGGTGTATTGCTGAATTTCTTAGATATCTCCGCCAAAATCGTAATCCATCGTATTGGATGGCGCTTGCAGGAAGTATCCCTGAATGTAGTTAACACCTGTCTGCCAGAGTTGAGCTAAGGTTGAGGCGCTTTCAATCATAGGGACAATAGACAGTTTTCCCTGGCCCTGAATCGCGTTGATCATATCTGTGAGCTCGTCGTAGCCTTCATCACTCTTTTCAATCTGAGATGTGTAGGAACCATCAATTTTGATGTATTCCACAACCAGATGCTTCAGCGTGTTGTAAGGGTTAGTAGCGCAACCAAAGTGGCTTATGGACGCTTTACATTTCAACTCGGCCAGTTTTTGAGTGAACTCTTTTGCCTGTTTCAAATGCGTAATGGCATCTTCTTCTGCAATCTGGAAGACGATTGCATCATTTGGCAATCGTGCAGCTCTTAGGGCTTTGCTGATCCAGGACGGCAATGTTGGTTCTAACAAGCTAGCAGCAGTGATATTGATGAAGAGAACGGTATTATGCCCTTTGGATAAATGGGCGCTTAACAGTTTAATGCTGTTGATGATGACCCATTTGTCCATCGCCAGCGACATGCCGTGAAGATTTGCGGCTTTCAGGAAGTCGCTTGGTTCGATTTCTTTGCCATCTTCATCCACCATTCGAATCAGAGCTTCATAGATCTCTCTTGAATCACCTCGAAGGCTAATGATTGGTTGGAAGAGCACTTTCAGGCGATTATCTTCTATCGCTTGTTTGAGTTCTTCTGCCATGGCGCTTTCGCCGCTCAATTTCGGCTTTTCAGGAACGTATAAGAGAACGAAGTTGCCTTTGTTTTCGCTATTTTCCCTGCCTTTTGCGACTGTGTCCGTAGCGCGGGTCAGAATTTCATTCGCACTGGTAGTGGTCTCGTTGATTGGAACCAAAGATAGGCTGGCTGTCACCTGAATCGTGCGACTGTTTACTTCAGATAAGTGGTCTTCGATCAGTTGTCTTAATTCTTCGCCAAGTTGTTTACAGCCTTCAATGTCAGAATGCGGGAACAGGACTCCAAAGTCATCATCGCCTACTCGCGCACATAAACCTTTCTCGCCCAGTTGTGTCTGAACCAATTGAGCAATGTCAGTCAGAATGATATCGAGATCAGAAACACTGACGCCTATATTGGCGGTAGTGAAGTCATCGATTTCGATGTACATGAAGGAACTTGGTTTGTTGTGTTGGATGGCATGCGAACACGCCGTTTCAAGTTGTTCCAGTAAATGGTTTCTATTGAACAGGCCGGTTAACAAATCCTGGCTGCTGATTTCTTTCAGTTTTGCTTCCAGCTTTTCACTGTCTTGGTCTGGACGAATAATTACCTGGGTGCACTGTTCGTTATCATAAGTGGCGTCGGTAAATTCCATGATGACTTTAACATCACTGTCATCGGCTCGACTGACCAAGCATGAGAATTCTTTTTTGGATGGATCCGTTCGGTAATCTTTCAGGAACTGTTTGAAATCGTCTTGATTGTCGGATGAAACAAGGTCGATGATCGGAATGCAAGCCAACTCATCTGGGTCGTCATATCCGAAGAGACTCATATAGGCATCGTTGCTGTAGATGTGCATGCCTTCATGCACATAGGCGATGGCATCTTTTGAGTTAGCCAAAAGTAAATTACAGCGTTTTTCTGCTTCTCGCAGATTAATGTAGGTGCTTCTTAATTCTCTGCGATACGCCAGACTGAGTAATTCTTTTTTAATGACTGGCAAAAGATGGTCTGCATCATCTCTTGGGGCTAACGCAGATGCACCGTTGATCATGGTTTCTACAACGAGCTCAGGCGTGAAGTTATCACAGACAATGACGCTTGGAATGTCCTTGTCTTGTTTTAGAATTTCATCGATCGCTTCGTTATACGGCAGGTTTTCTGCTTCATAACGAGCAATCATCAGATCCCAGTGTCCTGATTTGATAAGCTCTGAAAAGGTTTCTAAAGAGTCTACGTACTCTGCTCGGGTGGCATGGCCCGAGTTCCTGAGGTAGCTAACCATCAATTCTGCATCATTTTGAGAATGGTCCAGAAGTAACAACTTAATGGTCTGATCAAACTTTATTTCACGCATGTAATGTACAACTATTTCCTTGTAGTCTCTTTGGCGACGCTAGCTCTTGGTGGTAGTAAATGAGCAGGCGATGAAACAATTAAAGATTAGGCCAAAGAGAGTCAAAGTCGTCTCCTAAGGAAGAAGAAGGCTTTTCAGTTTTGGATTTTTCTGTAATGTTTATGTTTGAGCTTGCTGATTTTAACTGAAACTGGTTAAAACTCGCAGTGGCTGTAAGTCTTTTATTTAATTGATATTGTGAAGTTTTTCCTGCCAGGTTTACCATCACTTTATTGCCGACTTTAAACGGAAGTCGTGGGGCAATGATTGACATGGGTTTACCTATTGCAGCCAACTCAGGCAACAATAGCGCATGTAAAAACTCAGACATCGTTCCACTTTTTTGTATCAATCTGATTGCACAAGGTGATGCTGAGGGGGCTAATAGTTCGACGCCCATCATAGTGCCTTTTTGATTGATATGTCGGATCCAGCGCACAACTGCGATACTCCAACCTTGATGTTGGTTCTCTCTTAACGCAATGATCTCTCCTGATTGTGCCTTGAGTGGCACATCAGAACTCCAGCGTAAACAGTAGCCTCCAGGACTGGTATCCAGGGTGTCAATGATATGGATAGGCGCCTGGTGTTTTTTGATTCTTTCCCGTTCTTCATCGGCCAGCTGGTTTGGCATGAAGTTGATGCTGTCCATGGAGATGCCGTCCATGTTTGGCATGGCGCCACCACCTGCATCGAAGGCGTTGGACCACGCATCGGTACCATTACCGACATTCGAACGTCCAACTTTGGATTGAAGGAAGGGATTGTCGCTTCCTCCTAAGACCACGGTTTCGATGTCCTGGCCTAGTTGCTCATGTAGAGTGCGCTCGCCTGCAAGATGAAAGTGCACAGAGGCTAGACCGATCAGTAATTCCATCGACCCATGAGCTGGTGCGCGTGCAAATCCTCGCTCAGTCATTCGCCCCCAGGCAATGGTGAGGTGCTGAAGCAAGTTAGGGCCGATATCCTGAGGGATTTGAATGAAAAACTCGTCACTCTTTTCTGGTAAGTTGCTTTGCTGGTTTAGCAGATCAACTAAGTGCTGGGTTTCAATCCCTCGTTGTAAATCTTTACTGGCGCTGGTGGCTTTGATGCGATAAATCGGTGGCGCATCATTGGTTAGTTGAGCCACAAACAGGGCATGTTTTTCTTCTGGAGAACAGACCTTTACATAATCAACCCAGTTTTCCAGAGCATCATAGGTCTTGGTTAATTCTTGTTGGCGAATCTGGTTCGGCTTTGCGGTACCTAATAAACATATTCGAAGATAGGCATCCGTGATTGTAGTGTGATCACGCTTACAGTTCGGTTTGTCGATGACCCGGTAGTCCAGCAGGTTTCGATTTTCCGCGAGCATATAGAGTTGATGAATTTCAGACCAGGTATTTGCGGGAGTCGGTCGATACAGTTGATAAGCTCGAAGAATGGTTCTACCAAGATCAGAGATCGCTCTATGTGAGCAGAACGCCAATAATTTACGGTGTTTTTCGTTGTTCGATAACTCCAGCCCTTGAGCGATAGCAATTTTATAACCTGCGGCTAAATGCGCTTGAAGTGCCTGAGCAAGATTTGCAATCTTGAGTGGCTTTTCCGGCATGACCACGGGTTGTTGAAGATAGTGTTTGCCTAGGGCTCGACTGATGAAGTAAATCGCGGGCCTGAGTAGCTCAAGGAGTTGATAACGAACTTGTGGTGTCAGATGTAACCGGTTGAGTTCAATAATCGCATGGTATAGGCGCTTAGAGGTTTCTCCAATGTTGGTCATTGGCAATCCATCAACCCAAGCCTGTAGGCTTCGAACATTCGCATCGCAGAATGTCAGGCGGGTTAAATCCTGTTCAGGGATATTTAGCTTGATAGATTTCGGTGCACTCATGCCTAAGAACCAAGTATTCGCTCAACTGGAAACCTAAGTATAGTTTTATAATTTACCTTGGCTTAAATATTTCAAAGTAAATGCAGAAAAATACTTAAATTCGTGCCAAGTTGCTCGAATCTCTGTGAATTATTGTTATTAGTAGCTTCCGATAATACCCTAAGAGCTAGGAATATCAACTAGTTAAACGACTTTGCTGAGGCTTCTGGGAACTACTTTATTGGCTTCTTATAGGGAACATCGGGCAGTTCTCGAACCAACTTAGGTACAAGATACCCTGAAGTACGCTTCATCAGTGCTTGGTAGAGTTCCCGTGCCTCTTCTTCTGAAACCTCAAAGTGCTGGCTGCCTTGTACTTTATCCAACAGATTTAAGTAATAGGGAAGTATTCCAGCGTTGAACAGTTTCTTGCTCAGTGCCAGCAAGGTATCCGCATCATCATTAATCCCTTTAAGGAGCACGGCCTGATTCAGAAGGATGCTGGATGTGCTCTTTAATCGAGCAACGGCGTCTTTAAGCTCATCATTGATTTCATTCGGGTGGTTGATGTGCAACACAAAGGTGATGGGCAGGCGGCTCTGGTTGACCCAGTCCAGCAAGGCATCGTTAATTCTGGATGGAATCACCACGGGCAAGCGGGTGTGTACTCTCAAGCGTTCAAGGTGCGGAATGTTATTCAACCGCGTAATGAGTTTTGCTAGCTGTTGGTCATTGTTGGCTAATGGGTCGCCGCCACTCAGGATTACTTCGTCTACTTCGGGGTGTGCATGGAGGTAATGCTCGATGTCAGACAGTTGCTGGGAGCTCAAGCGGTTCTCTTGATAGGGAAAATGGCGTCTGAAGCAGTATCTACAATTGATCGCACAGGTTTGAGCGCCAATCAACAGTACTCGGTTGTGGTATTTGTGGATAAGTCCGGGAACGGGGTTAGCATTCCTTTCTTCGAGAGGGTCTTGTGAATACTCGGGACTCAGTGTTTCTTCTTCGGTGATGGGTAAAACTTGCAACAAAAGTGGGTCATTAGCGACACCTTTCTGCATTCTATCTACGAAGGATTGTGGCACTCTTAACGGAAATTGACGATTTGCTGCGTCACTGAGGTTTAATTTCGCCGGATCTAACTCTAGAATATGCAGCAATTGATGAACAGACTCGATCGCATTGGATAATTCGTGTTTCCATTGAGGACGAGGGTCAAATTCCGATTGGATCAGTTTCATTGTTACAACCAAATACAATTAAAAGAGCGAGTAAGTATGGCGTCTTATTCTACCAATGATTTTCGTTCGGGTCTTAAAGTAATGTTGGATGGCGATCCATGTGCTGTCCTTGACAACGAATACGTAAAGCCGGGTAAAGGTCAGGCTTTCAACCGAGTTAAGCTTCGTAACCTAAAAACTGGTCGCGTATGGGAACGTACCTTTAAATCAGGTGAGTCTCTGGAAGCTGCGGATGTAATGGATATCGATATGGAATATCTGTACACCGACGGTGAGTTCTGGCACTTCATGTTGACCGATGGTTCCTTTGAGCAGCATGCCGCTGACGAAAAAGCCGTAGGTGAAACCATCAAATGGTTAAAAGAGCAGGACATCTACACGGTGACTTTGTACAACGGTGAGCCATTGAACGTGTCGCCACCAAACTTTGTTGAGCTTGAAGTGACTGAAACTGATCCTGGTTTGAAGGGTAATACCGCTGAAGGTGGTAGCAAGCCTGCGACCCTGACCACCGGTGCCGTGGTTAAAGTCCCGCTATTTGTAAATATTGGCGATAAGCTAAAAGTTGATACTCGAACTGGCGAATACGTTTCACGTGCATAGTTTGGGGTTATGAGATGTAGTTTTACATCTTGATCCAGAGAAGGCGGCTTAGGCCGCCTTTTTTGTTTCTACAGGATGAAAGTTTGGAACAAACAATGGTCGAAAATACATGGCAGGCGAGCGCCTCTTGGGAGGGGTTGCAGCAAAGAGCGAAAACCTTATCTGAAATTCGGCAGTTTTTTGCTGACAGAAATGTGTTGGAGGTTGATACCCCAGTTTTGATGCGGGGTGCGACGACAGATTTGTACTTGGACTCAATTTCTGCCGAAGTTGATGTTATGGGGCAGCGTGAGACTTTATATTTTCAAACGTCTCCCGAATTTGCTTTGAAGCGTTTACTGGCTACGCACCGCAAAAGCATCTATCAAATTGCCAAAGCATTTCGAAACGGTGAGGCGGGTTCTCGTCATAATCCTGAATTTACCATGCTGGAATGGTATCGGCCGGGGTTCACTCTTCAGCAATTAATGGATGAAGTGGCGGCACTTGTGGGCCCATTGTTGTCTGTTGAGGCGGTGAGTTTTCACTCTTATCGAACACTCTTTCAACAGTATTTGGGGCTAGATCCGTTCACTTCATCTCTGGAACAGCTTCGGCAGTGTTGTAAGCAACAAACCGGTTGCGATATGGATAGAGAGTCTCTTGAGTCCTGCCTGGATCTTTTGATGAGCCATGCTATTGAACCTTCCCTTGGACAAGGTGAATTAACCTTTGTCTATGACTTCCCTGCTGGGCAAGCGGCGCTGTCTAAAGTGGCTGAAGTGGATGGAGTTCTGGTGGCGAAACGTTTTGAGTTGTATGTTTCTGGTGCTGAAATAGCCAACGGCTACGATGAGTTGTTGGACGCCGATGAGCAGCAACAACGCTTTGAGTCTGATAATGTCAAACGGGCGGTGTATGGAAAGCCTGAATTACCGTGGGATCGAAAACTGGTGGCTGCTTTAGCTGCAGGATTGCCAGCATGTTGCGGTGTGGCGCTGGGAATCGAGCGGTTATTGATGGTGCGATACGGTTATAAGAACATTGCGGATGTTCTTGCGTTCCCGTATGACAGAAGTTGATGCTTCTTGTGATTGATGCCTCTGGGGTTGAGGCATCAAACGGAATGAAGAAGGAAATCCTTCATTGTCGCGAGTGGGTTAGCTGTAATCAGCGATTAATTGCCCCATTCGGGTGGTAGACCCTTCTTTCAATGAGGCTTCCCATTCAATACTGTCTTTCGGAAAACACAGAATAACGGTAGACCCTAGCTTGAATCGGCCCAGCTCATCACCTTTGTTCAGGTGAATCGCCTTCTCGCCTTCACTTGGGTAGGTCCAGGTTGTTAGCTTCCCTCTAGGAGGCGTAACCAAGCCGGCCCACACAGTTTCAATGCTGGCTACGATCATAGCGCCCACCATAACTACCGCCATAGGGCCAAATTCAGTATCAAAAATGCAGGAAACTCGTTCATTTCGGGCGAACAGGTTATCCACATTGTTTACCGTTGCAGGGTTTACCGAGAAAAGCTTGCCTGGAATATACGTCATGGAGCGTAATGTGCCGGTAAATGGCATGTGAACGCGATGGTAATCTTTGGGTGACAGGTAAATAGTTGAGAATTTCCCCTGTTGGAATTCATCCTCTAAGGACGAATCGCCACCCAAAAGCTCTTTCAGTCCAAAGTCATGGCCTTTCGCTTGAAAGATACGGCCAGACTGGATGTCGCCTAATTGACTGACAGCGCCATCGGCTGGACATGCTACAGTTTTTTCACCTTCTGCAATGGTGCGTGCTCCTGGCTTAAGAGCGCGAGTGAAAAAATCGTTAAAGCTGGCGTAGCTGGCAGGATCAGGGTTCGCCGCTTCCGACATATCAATACCATATTGCTTGATAAAGGTATTAATAAAAGGCGTTTTGATTGTGCTTGCCTGAGATTCTGCAACCAATCGTGTTAAACGAGAGAGTGCGTGTTGAGGCATAAAGTGTTGGGAAAGCGCAAATAAACGGTCTTTCATGTTGGGTATCACTTACTCATTAATGTGCTGTGCTTCAGGAGTTTGACCTAAGGCTATGACTGAATCATGACTGCTTCGAAAATCAAGGCAGTCATTCATGGTTCAATAAGGCGTATAAACCCTAAATTATCGATGTCTTGTTGGGTTTATGCAGGCTCAATCGGGGTGTCCGGATCATTGCCCCATTCCGACCAGGAGCCATCATACGCTTTATTGTTCTGGTAACCTAATGCTTTTGCCACAAGGTAAGTCAGCCCTGATCGACGATGGGTTTGACAGTGGGAAACAATGGTTTTGTCTTTGGTTAGTCCCTTTTTGTTCAGAAGTTTTTCTAATTCTGGAAGAGGGAGTAGTTTGTTGTTATCGCTCTTATTTAGAGTGTCTGTCCATTCAAGATGGGTGGCATTAGGAATGTGTCCGCCACGAGCAGCGAGGACTTTAGTGCCGTTGTGTTCATCCTGTGAGCGGGCATCCCAGATGGCCCAGCTGTTTGGAATATTATCCAGCTCAGACAGAATTTCTTCTTTAGTCGCGCGGCAGTCAGGATTGACTAATTCAGCAGTGTAATTTGATGGGGTAGTGTCTGGTGTGTCATTGCTCAGATCAAATTTTTCGGCCATCCATGCATCACGGCCACCGTTTAGGAAAGAGCTGTTAGGGTGGCCCAATAAATCCAATGTCCAGATAAAACGACCAGCCCAAGGTCCGCCTTCATGATCGTACACAACGACATGACTCTCGTCTGTCAGACCAATGTCTGACATCAGTTGAGAAAGTTGCTCGAGGCTTGGCAGTCGTCCGGGAGCTGGTGGTTGAGCGCAGGTTAAGCGCTTGTGATCAATGTACACGGCGCCGGGAATATGCCCTAGGTCGTATAGCTCCTGAGTGGAAAGGTCAACAATGATGAGCTTGCTTGCAAGCGCTGGTGTTTGTATCGCTTCATTTAAATCCTTGGGATCAAGGATAAGGGGTAATAACGGTTGTGCGTCGGCCACAGTACTTAGTCCATGTGTTCGTTGATGCAAGATATTTGATCTTTATTCTAACGAAAAACGGATCTGAGGAAAGGGGTTGTCATGGCTATTCGTTGCAGATGGCGACTAGGTCGGAATTTGCTGGCTTTTTTTAAGCGTCGCTTTCCGGTCTGAAAAGTGCTCAACACAATGCCCTAACGCACGGCATAAGACCTTGAAGTATTTGTAGTCTTCTTCTGTGAGATTTGCCCCTCGTGCACCGCTATCGGCATAGACAATCGCAACAGGCTTGTTCTTAGCGAAAATGGATTGAACAAAGAAATGATGAGACTGGGATGCATTGACCAGTGCACCTGGGATCATAGCTCGCATTTTGGGGAAGTTGGTTTGATTGATCCAGGCTCCCAGCGGTTTTTGGGCCAGTTTTTGGAATAAGCCCGGTTTCGTCAGATCAATAACCAAGTCCGCCAGTTTAGGGGTATCCATCATACCAGCGGTATAGTAAGTGACCAACTTAGTGCCGGAACTGTTAATAAGTGAGGCCGATGCCCGATCCAAGCTGAGTCCGTATTTTATGCATTGAACAGCCGCGTTCATTAGTTCATGGACATCCTGAAAGCGTTCAGGGTGTTTCAGCATGTTGTTGGTCAACTCGCTGAACATCTCAAGATTTCGTTTGTCCTTGATTTTAGCTACGTTGTTACTGGCCAAACCTAGAGCTGGGTTGGATTTCTCTTTTCTCGGGCCTGCCTGTTTTGGAATGAAGTCCACATCACCCGCCATGCTTTGTTTCGATTGGCCGCTTGCATCTGCTTCGGCTCGAGCAGTCGTTGAGCGCTTAGGGCGTGGTTTGTCCGGGATTTCATCTTGAGCCCAGCTTGGTTTGCTTACGCGGGTGATGTCTGACGGAATCTGAAGCAGATGTTTTGCCGGCAGCAGAATGTATGGAATAGGGTGTTCTCGTGAAACCTGAATGGCTGCATCACGAATTCGCTCATAGGCGGTCTGATGATTGATCGCCATATATGTGCCATAAATCGCAACCGCGCGATGGAAATTTCGACCATGCCAGTTTTTGTAACTTTCAAGTGCTAGCAGATTACCCAGAAAGGTAGGGAACATCGGGCTGTTTAACAGAAACTTGGTTTCACGTTTGACGTTAGGGGTGACTCCTGCGGTTTCAGGGCAGGCTTGACTGATTTCTACGAGCTGTCGACGGGTTGGCTTTAACCCTTCCATCATGCTGGCTTTGGTGAATGTTGGTAGCTGCCAGAGATTGCCTAGGTATTGACTGATGTCCAGAATGGTACAACCCAGTACTTTTCTCTGAGCTTGCTCCATGGGCATACGTTCTTCAAAAGTAAGGTACTGAACAATACGCATTTCATGCGGGGCGGCTGACCACATAAGCCAGTAGCCGGTTCCTGCAAAGAGTGTTGACCAGTATAGGTTTTCTCTTGGAAGCAGCGGCTTATATTGTGCCATGGCATCTGCTTGAGCTGCAGCATGCAAACTGTTGCACAGCGATTGTAAATATTCTCTGTGAGCGATGTTTCTCGGATTAAGCTTCAGTGTCGGAAGCTTTTTCATAATGGTCCGCACTTTATCCACACCTAACATACTGATGGCGTGATCGGGCGAATGAATCTCTGTGTTGGGATTCTTATTTTGCTGATTGGCGAACTTAATTAAATATAAGCAGGCAATGGGGTCTCGATGAATTAATGCCGCTAGCTTGCTAAAAGCAAGGTCCGCCTGTTTAAGCGCGGTAATTAATTGTGCGCTGGTATTGGGGAGCAGAGGAAGTGCTTGATCCTTTATCAGGTTGGCCCATTCTTCGGCATTGCTTGGACGTTTACTTATTTCCATTGATTCATCGTGATCTGTTTAGTCTTGGTTATTATCGGCTATATTTTTAAAACCTTTTGCTTTCTGACGAGAGAGGATCGCTAAAAAACTGTTGATTTACAATGATTCTACAGACGTGTTTTATAGTAGCTTATAAAATTTGTCTAAGATTTATTAAATACTGGTCGATATAAAAAAAATCCAACAATATTTGAAAGTTGCATTCACAAACCAGTAAATTTAGTGAACAAAGCATTGCATGTTGGATGCGCAATTAACGTGTTTTTTTGTTACATGGAGTTTCGATGCTCGTACTACTAGGTTGGCTTGTTGTAATTTGCTCCATCGGTGGCGGTTTTATTCTTGCTGGCGGTGAGTTATATGCATTATGGCATCCGCATGAACTCTTGATTATTGGTGGTGGTGCAGCAGGCGCATTTGTGGTTGCGAATACCGGGCATACAGCCAGAACAGCGTTAATGTGGTTCGGGCGTTTGATGATGCCCTCAAAAGTGAATAAAAAATATTACATGGACATCTTGAGTTTGTTGTTTGACTTATTTGCCAAGAGTCGACGTGAAGGCATGATGTCGATTGAAGCCGACTACGAAGAACCTACCAAAAGCGCTATTTTTTCTAAATACCCCTCTGTTCTGGTTAATCCGCAGATGACTACCTTTATTTGTGATTATTTGCGACTGGTTACCTCGGGCAATATGGCGTCTCACGAGTTAGATAATTTAATGGATCTTGAAATGGATACCTTGCGCCATGAACAGGAAGCCCCAGCCATCGGGTTGGCTCGAGTCGCTGATGCCTTGCCTGGATTTGGTATCGTGGCTGCGGTTATGGGGATTGTTTTGAGTATGGCTGCGATTGCTGAACCGCCCGAAGTATTGGGTGGAAAAGTGGCGGCGGCTCTGGTGGGTACCTTTACTGGTATCTTATTGGCCTATGGCATCATCGGGCCGGCTAGTAACGCCATTGAAAACCGTGTTCATCAGGAGATGGATGTGTTCCAGTGCATTAAAGCGTGTATTGTCGCTTCACAAAATGGTATGCCGCCTCAGCTGGCCGTTGAATTCGGCCGGAAAACCATTCCTACCTATTACCGTCCAACTTTCGCTGAGTTAGATAAGCGAGTAAGAAACCGTTAGTAATCTTGAGCGTGCTTATGATGTTGCACGCTTTTTCGAATCTGTTGCAAAGGTGCCAGAGTGGAAGAGTTTCAACCCATTATCGTTAAAAAGTCCATCCGAAAAGAAGGGCATCATGGCGGTTCTTGGAAGGTAGCCTTTGCGGATTTTGCTGTCGCGATGATGGCGTTTTTCTTTTTAATGTGGATTTTGAACAGCACTACGGAAACCCAGAAGAAAGCCATTGAAGGCTACTTTAAAGACCCAGCAGGGGTCAGCCAAAGTGGTGGCAGTCGGTATGTGATTGATTTGGGGGGCAGTCCTCAAACCCTCGATGCCAACAATGAAACGCGCGGCTACGACAGTGATTACATTGACCCTCAAGGGGTGATGTCTGCTGCGGATATTGAAACGCTGGCGGAAAAAATTGAACGTGAGCGTCTCAAAGATCTGATGCAGGAATTAACGCAAAAAATCGAAGAAAGTGAAACCATGCGTCCGTTTAAGAACCAGTTGGTGCTTGATATCACCAAGGAAGGTTTGAGGATTCAGATCATTGATCAAACCAAGCGACCTATGTTTGATCCCGGTGGTGCCCGCCTTAAATATTACACGCGGGATATTCTGCTTGAATTGGGTAATTTCTTGTCGCAAGTGCCTAATAAGGTGAAACTCACCGGTCATACCGACTCCGCAAAATACGCCGACGATGATGACTTTGGCAACTGGGAGTTGTCTTCCAATCGAGCCAATGCCGCGAGAAGAACCTTGATTGAAGGTGGTATGCCAGCGGCCAAAGTGGCTGAAGTGGTGGGCTTGGCGGATACCGTGTTATTTGATGAGAAGCGTCCGTTTGATCCGGTGAATCGCCGAATCGCGATGATTGTTTTGAATAAGAAATCAGCGGAGCAAATTCGTACGAACGCTGGTGGTAAGGTTCAGAATAATGAGCCTAAGGTTATTGAGCCGGTAAGGCCTCGTTCCCAACCTTTCACAAAGTCTGAAATGCAAGAAGCGACTAAGAAACTGTCAGATGACTTGGGTAACATTAAGCCCGATGAGTTACCGTCTCCTGATCGTTTTAAAGAAGCTGAAGACAATGAACAAATCTGGAATCTGGATGATTTCTAAGTGAAACTAGAAATCATCCAGATTCTCTATTCTTCTTCTAATGAATCAATGATGCGCCACAAGCTGGTGTAGCGTTCTTCCGAAATCGCTCCACTGTCATAGGCTTCACGAATGGCGCATTGTGGCTCCGACTCGTGATTGCAGTTCCTGAACTTACAATTGCCAATGAAAGGGTGCAGTTCTTTAAACCCTTCCAAAATGGTGTCCTTGTCTAAGTTCGTGAGCGACAGCTCGCGAATTCCCGGTGAGTCGATTAAATCGCCGCCGGTAGGGAAGTGGTATAGACGAGCGGTCGTGGTGGTGTGTTTACCTTTTCTGGATGTTTCGGAGAGTTCTCCGGTCTGAATGTCAGAACCAGGCAGGAGTACATTGATGAGCGATGATTTCCCCACCCCTGACTGTCCTACGAATACGCTTGTCTTGTCTTTAAGGGAACTATAAAGGTCGTTTAATCCCGCTTCTGTTTGGCTGGATGCGGTAATGACCTTATATCCAAGACTGGTGTATAGCTGGTTTAGTCGTTCCAGTCGCTCTTTGTACGGGCTGCTTTCAAATAAGTCGGCTTTGTTGATCACCAGGATAGGCTCAATGGCCCAGTATTCGGCGGCAATAAAGTAGCGATCGACTAACCCTTGGTGGGGTTCGGGTTCCGGGGCAATCACAACCATCATCTGGTCGATGTTGGCCGCAATCAGTTTCATTTCGCCTCGGAAGCCTGGGCGAGATAGCTGATTCTGACGTTCGTTAACGGCAACAATCACGCCCATGTCGTCCTGACCTTGTCGCCAGGTGACGAGATCTCCAGTAACAATGTCGCCTAGATTGCTGCGCTTGTGACAGCGAATGATCTCTGGTTGAGTGTGGTCGTAGGGAAAGGCTTCAACATCAACCTGCACGCCAAAATGCGACACCACTCGACCGGTTTGTTCGGTTCCTAAATCGCTCTCATTTAAAGCTTGCTCTACTTTAGCATCCCGTTGCTCGGCACGTTTGGTGCGTTCGTCCTGGATTTTCTTGATTCGCCAGGATTGTTGGCGAGTGAGCTTGCGTTTAGCCATAAAAGAGATAACACCTTTGTTCTCGTTCGTGTTTTTCAGGAATCTTGTGTGATGCCGTTCGAATAGATGGCAGGATTGCGATCTGTCTACTAAAAGTCAAATGAATTTGAGGCTCGTCTATCTTGATTCTAGTTGCTAGAATTGAAAAATGATTGAGTTAACAGGTAATTTGGGAATGGCAGATAACAGTAATTTGGTTTGGATTGATATGGAAATGACCGGATTGGATCCAGACTCGGATCGTATTTTGGAAATTGCCACCATAGTTACCGATTCTAACTTGAATTTGATTGCAGAAGGGCCTGTGCTTGCAGTGCATCAACCGGACGATGTTCTTGATGCAATGGATGACTGGTGCACTAAAACGCATGGCGATAGTGGCCTGACGGATCGTGTTAAGAAAAGTACGATTTCGGTTGAGGAAGCGGAGCGTCAAACGCTGGAGTTTCTTGCTCTGCATGTTGTTGAAGGTGAATCACCTTTGTGCGGCAACAGCGTCGGTCAGGATCGTCGTTTTATGTACCGATACATGCCTAAGCTGGAATCCTACCTGCATTACCGCATCATTGACGTGAGTACTCTGAAAGAATTAGCGAAGCGTTGGAACCCTGATGCACTTAATGGCTTTAATAAAGCCGGTACTCATAAAGCGTTGGATGACATTCGTGAGTCCATTGCCGAACTAGAGCACTATCGTAAGACCTTCCTTTCTATCAGTTAATTTAAGTCTTCTGATGGCACAGCGTTGATTATTCTTGTTTGAGTGTAATCAGCTGTGCTTTGGTGGTCTGTTGCTGGATCGCCCACTCGATATGAGGGGCGACCATCTCTGACGACTGATCAAGTTTTTCTTTTAATGTATCTAATATCTTTGTTTGTGCTGGTGCGTTACCTAGTGCAATTGCAATGTTGCGTTGCCATTTTTGATAGCCTGCCCGGCGGATAGGTGAGCCTTCCGTGTTCTTCAAAAACTCATCTTCGGTCCACAGGAAAAGTTCAAGCAATTCGATGTTGTCCAGTTGATGTCTGGGAGCAAAGTCCTGTTCGCTGGATTCTTGAGTGAATTTGTTCCAAGGGCAGACCATTTGGCAATCATCGCAGCCATAGATACGGTTGCCCATTAATGGTCGCAGCTCTTCATCAATGATTCCGTCATACTCAATGGTTAAGTACGAAATACATTTTCTGGCATCCAACACATGAGGGGCTACAAATGCATTGGTGGGACAAAGGTCGAGGCAAGAAGAACAGCTGCCACAATGCATGGTTTCCTGAGGCGGAT
This sequence comes from Litoribrevibacter albus, assembly GCF_030159995.1. NCBI lineage: Bacteria > Pseudomonadati > Pseudomonadota > Gammaproteobacteria > Oceanospirillales > Oceanospirillaceae > Litoribrevibacter > Litoribrevibacter albus. Next base: position 181,934 of record NZ_BSNM01000006.1, read on the forward strand.
CGACAGGCAGAGGTAAGTTGGTGAATAACTCGCCGAGAAAGAAGTAAGAACCCGCTTTCGCATTGATCAGCATGGTGTTTTTACCGATCCAGCCCATGCCTGCGTTTTCTGCAATGCCTCGTTCAAGCACCGGTGCACTATCTACAAAGGCACGAAACCCGTGGGACTCTGCGTATTGTGTGACCTCTTTTCCCAGTTGGGTTAAACGTTTGCGCATGAGTTTGTGGTAATCCCGTCCTAATGCGTAACGTGAGACATAAGCTTTGCTGGGTTGCTCCAGAATCTCAGTGGCCTGGGTTTGATTCTGCATGTATTCGAGACGAACACTGATGATTCGTAACGTGCCTTCCTGGAGGTGTTCCGGGTGTGCCCTGAGTTCTCTGTGATTTTCCATCCAGCCCATGTCACCATGAAACTTACTGGCGAGCCAGTTTTTTAAATGTTCAGAGTGTTTGGATACATCGGTTGAGGTGATGCGAACGTCCTGAAATCCCAGTTCCGTACCGAGTTGTTTGATTCGGTTGGCCAGTTCTCGCATTGAATGTGAAGGAGTAGGGGTATCTGAAGGCATCTGATCAGTGAAAATTCTGCTCATCTTGAGTAGACTGTGTATTTTGCACCAATCTGGTTGAGAACAAAACAGAAACTCCTATGTTATTTAGTCGCTATTTAGACAACGAAACGGAAACGCTTTGGTTAGCAGGACAGTTTGCCACTGTCTTGAAGGGGACAGGTGTTGTTTATTTACACGGGCACCTGGGAGCAGGCAAGACCACCTTTTGTCGCGGTGTGCTGTCTGCGTATGGACATTCTGGCGCAGTAAAGAGTCCTACTTATACCTTGGTGGAGCCGTACAAAGTGGGTGGTTATCAGGTCTACCACTTTGACCTGTATCGTTTGTCAGACCCGGAAGAATTGGAATACATGGGAATACGTGACTATTTCGAGGATCAAGCCTTGTGTTTGGTGGAGTGGCCGTCTCAGGGAGAAGGTGTCTTGCCTGATCCAGATTTGCACGTTCGTCTACAGGCTGACGAAGGCGGACGTTTTCTTGAAATAGAATCTAGTTCTGACTATGGGCGAAACGTGTTGGTGGATCTGGAAAACTTTTTAAGTGAGACGCAAGAATAAGGATCGTATGTTGTTATCACGCTTCATTATCGCGTTATATTTGCTGTTCTCTGTGTGTCTTAGTGTACAGGCGGAGGAGAAGGTAAAAAGTATTCGTGTCTGGAAGGCGCCTGAATATACTCGGGTGGTATTTGATCTGACCGGAGCGGTGGATCATCAGGTGTTCATGTTAAAGGGGCCTGATCGTTTGGTGCTTGATCTATCGAATACCGTCACGCCAAAATCTTTATCCAATCTGGATTTTTCCGGCAGTCCAATCAATGGTATTCGCCACGCAAAGCGCGCTCAAGGTGATGTTCGCTTCGTGCTTGACCTGAAAGAATCCGTTAAACCCAAGAGCTTTTTATTAAAACCAAATGATCATTATGGGGATCGTTTGGTGGTGGATGTCTACCCATACAGTAAGTCCGCGCCTCAACGTGAGGTTGTTCAAAGTGCCAAGTCTATTGTCGCCAACGGGAAACGAGACATTATCGTGACGATTGATGCGGGGCACGGTGGTGAGGATCCGGGGGCCATTGGTCCAGGTCGTTTAATGGAGAAAAATGTCGTTCTCTCGATTGCTCAGGAATTGAAACGCGAAATCGATGCGCTTGATGGCTTTAAAGCCCAATTGACGCGAGAAGGTGATTATTACATCAGTCTGCGTGGGCGTACGCGCTTGGCTCGGAAGCAAAAGGCAGACTTGTTTGTTTCTATTCATGCGGATGCCTTCCATAAAAAATCTGCACGCGGTGCTTCGGTGTGGGCGTTATCCGAACGTGGTGCAACCAGTGAAATGGGTCGCTGGTTGGCGCAAAAAGAAAACGACGCTGACTTAATTGGTGGTGTGGGGAATGTGTCGTTGGACGATAAATCTGATGTGCTTAAAGAAGTGTTGCTCGATCTATCAATGACCAGCAGTCTTAAATCCAGTTTGGATGTGGGTAGCTTGGTGTTGGGTGAAATGGGGCAAGTGGCCAAACTTCATAAAAAGCATGTGGAGCAAGCCGGTTTCGTGGTGTTGAAGTCGCCGGACATTCCTTCCATTCTGGTTGAAACGGGGTTTATTTCGAATCCTACGGAAGCCAAGAACTTGGGTAGTCTTAATTATCGTAAGAAAATGGCTAAGCGTTTGGCACAGGGCGTGAAGCGGTACTTCAATGATAAACCGCCGGTAGGAACCTACCTGGCGTGGGTGAAAGCGGGACGTCCATCGTTAGAAAAAACGCAGGCTTCGAGTGGTTTACGCCTTGAAAATGCCAAGAGCCAGACAATTTCCCGTGCGCCTTCGCCTACCCAAAGCACTGGTGCTGTTACCAAGTATAAGGTGCAGCATGGAGATAGCTTGAGTCGTGTGGCTCGTAAGTTCAGTGTGACGGTTAATGAGCTTAAAGAAATTAATGGCCTTAAAAGCAGTATTATCCATGTGGGACAAACATTAAAAGTGCCTGGTGGTAAGTCGTAGACTTCCATTTAAACGGATTCCATTTCATATTCTTTTGTCTATAAAGTAATCATTCATGACACGTATTCATCAGCTTTCTCCAAGATTATCGAATCAGATCGCCGCAGGTGAAGTGGTAGAGCGCCCTTCATCGGTGGTAAAAGAGTTGTTAGAAAATAGCCTGGATGCAGGCGCTAAGCGTGTGGATATCGATGTCGAGCAAGGCGGTGTAAAGCTGATTCGCATTCGTGATGATGGGCAGGGGATTGTAAAAGACGATCTGGCGTTGGCATTGTCCCGTCATGCCACCAGTAAGATTATCGAGTTAGATGACTTGGAAGCGGTAGGAACTTTGGGGTTCCGAGGCGAGGCGCTTGCAAGTATCAGTTCCGTCTCCCGGTTAACGCTAAGTTCTCGTCATGTTGAGAGTGATCAAGGCTGGCAGGTGTCTGTCGAAGGGCAAGAAATGACAGCAACGGTCAAGCCGGCCGCTCACAACGTGGGAACAACTCTTGAGGTGCGGGACCTGTTTTTCAATACGCCGGCACGTCGTAAGTTTCTTCGCAAGGAAAAGACCGAGTTTGGCCATTTGGAAGAAGTGGTTAAGCGAATTGCTTTAAGCCGGTTTGATATTGGTATTTCTCTTAAACACAATCAGAGAATTATTCATAACTTCCGGCCGGCCACGACTGAGCAAGAGCAGGCTCGTCGAGTGACTTCTGTTTGTGGCCCCAACTTTATTCAGAATGCTGTGACGGTCAATGTTGAGGTTGGGGAATTAAAACTTTGGGGATGGGTAGGGTTACCTACCTTCTCGCGGAGTCAGGCTGATTTACAGTATTTCTTTGTGAATGGTCGGGTGATTCGGGATAAGTTGGTGGCGCACGCAATTCGTCAGGCGTATCGTGATGTTCTTTATCATGGTCGGCACCCTGCGTTTGTTTTGTACTTGGAATTAGATCCTGCAACCGTGGATGTAAATGTACATCCAACCAAACATGAAGTGCGTTTCCGTGATTCTCGCATGGTACATGATTTCTTATTCCGTAGTTTGCATCGTGCGTTGGCAGAGGTAACGCCGGATATGCAGAAGCCAACAGCGTCTACGGAATCGTTAGGTGTTGAGTCGGTTTCTTTGCAGTCGCCTCAAAGTATGCCGGTGTCAGGGCAGGCTGCCGGTGTGTTTGGCGGGCAAAACGCGATGAACTTTAATAGCGCTCCTTCGCACGGAGAAGTTCGGGAACACATGCAGGTGTATGGCGACTTACATCAGTCTTCTGCACAGATGGAGAGTGCTCCGCCGTTTTCTATGGATGAAGGAAATGACATTCGCTCTGAAGGCTCTGGTTTCTCCGGCACCTTTAATCGGGGAACTGTTGACCAAGGCTCTGTATCGAGGCCTGCTTTGCCTGAGTCCGATCAAGATGTGCCGCCCTTGGGCTTTGCTGTGGCACAGTTGCACGGTATTTACATCCTTGCTCAAAATAAAGAGGGGATGGTGATAGTGGATATGCATGCGGCTCATGAGCGTATTACCTATGAACGCATGAAATTGGCTTATCAGGAACAAGGTATTCAGGCTCAACCGCTATTGGTGCCAATTTCTATGGCGGTCAGTACCAAAGAAGCGGATTGTGCAGAGCAAAATGAAGCCGTGTTTCAGTCATTTGGTTTGTCTCTGGAACGAATTGGGCCTGAAACTTTGGTCATTCGACAGGTCCCGGTTTTGTTAAGAAATGCAAAAATTGATCAATTGGTTAGAGATGTGTTGTCGGATGTGATTGAATACGGAATTAGTGATAGAATGGCCGCCCAAGCTAATGAGGTGTTGGCAACCATGGCTTGTCATGGTGCCGTTCGAGCCAATCGACAATTGACGATTCCTGAAATGAATGCGCTTTTGCGTGATATGGAAGCCACTGAACGAAGCGGTCAGTGTAATCACGGTCGACCAACCTGGACCAGTCTATCAATGTCTGAACTTGATAAGCTATTCTTGCGTGGCCGTTAGTATTCAGAAAATTTCACTGTCAGTATTGGGCTTAGACTCAAGTCGAATGGTATTTAGGCTGTCAGTCATTAGTATGTTTATTCAAACAAATATCGATTTAATGATCGATAGTGTGATAGGTGTTTGTTAATTGCAGTCTGTGGATAAATACCCTTCGATTTGGTTGATGGGGCCAACCGCTGCGGGCAAGACCGATTTGGCGGTAGAGCTGGTTCAGCGATGTAATTGTGAAATAATTAGTGTCGACTCAGCCTTGATTTATCGAAAAATGGACATAGGTACTGCTAAACCAGAAGCAGATGTCCTAACAAAAGCGCCACACCGATTAATCGATATTTGTGATCCAGCGGAAAGTTATTCTGCTGCTGAGTTTCGAGTGGATGCTTTGGATGCTATGGCAGAAATCCGAAGTGCAGGCAAGGTGCCACTTCTGGTTGGTGGCACAATGATGTACTACAAGGTGTTAAAGGAGGGGATTGCTAATCTTCCTGAGGCTAACGAAGCAGTACGTCAAAAGTTGTTAAATGAAGCGGAAACGTTGGGGTGGCAATGTTTGCATGATCGATTAAAGTCGATTGATCCTGTTTCTGCAGAGCGCATACATCCTAATGATCCTCAGCGTTTGCAGAGAGCTTTAGAGGTTTATGAACTCACAGGTAAAACACTGACCGATTTGTGGGCCGAACAAAAACGGGATGTGCAGTGTAATTTCCCTTACCGGGTGCTCAGTTTAGCTGTGGCGCCGAAGGAACGAAAAGTTCTTCATGAACGGATAGAACAAAGATTTCGTATCATGCTGGAACAAGGCTTCTTGGATGAGGTCAAAGCTCTCAAAGAGCGTGGTGATCTTAATTTGAATATGCCGTCTATGCGTTCTGTGGGTTATCGCCAAGTGTGGCAGTATTTGGATGGCGAATATGACTATGATGACATGGTTAATCGCGGAATTTACGCTACCAGGCAATTAGCAAAACGGCAAATAACCTGGCTGCGAAGCTGGGATGATTTGGAGTGGTTGGATTCATTAAACCCGAATTTAATCCCTGAAACTGTCCGGCAAGTGCAGAATTTTATTGAACAATAGAGCAATTTCGCTCGTAAAGTTGTCATTTTTTTTAATTTGGTCTGAACTGTCTAGACTAGTTGGTCTATATTCAACGCAGTCAGTACCTAATGGATTGAATGCAATAATTATTACAAACCTCTTAAGGAGAATTCGTAATGTCAAAAGGGCACTCTTTACAAGACCCTTATTTGAATGTGCTTCGTAAAGAACGCATTCCAGTGTCTATCTTTTTAGTTAACGGGATTAAACTTCAAGGTCAAATCGAGTCGTTCGATCAATTCGTAATTTTGCTAAAAAATACCGTGAGTCAGATGGTATATAAGCACGCAATTTCTACGATCGTGCCTTCACGTAGTGTTCGTTTGCCACAGCAAGATGCTGTTACAAAAGACGGTGAAGACGACTAAGTTTTACTTGGTATTTGCTTGTTTGTTGTAACAAGCTCCGATCTGCTCTTCGAAAGGCTACAGGGACTGTTTTCCAATTAAGAGCGTTTTAAATTAAGGCACTTTCCTCGATAACGATTGTTTTGTCTGTCATTATTGAGAGTGCCTTTTTGTGTGTCTATTGGGAGGCCGATTGTTTTTCGAACGTCCTGAAGGTGGTGAACTGGCTGTCCTGGTTCACATTGACTTCACTTCCGACCAAAACTCTGAAGACGTAGATGAGTTTCAAGATCTTGTGACCTCTGCAGGTGCTGAGCCTGTGTGTTTGATTCGAGGTACAAGAAATCATCCTAATTCAAAATATTTTGTGGGTACCGGCAAGCTTGATGAGATTCGTCAGGCGGTTGAGCTGCATGAAGCTGAAGTTGTGATCTTTAATCATGCGTTGGCACCTGGCCAGGAGAAGAACCTGGAGCATGTGCTTCAATGTCGGGTATTGGATCGTACAACTCTTATTTTGGATATCTTTGCTCAACGAGCGAGAACGCACGAAGGTAAATTACAGGTTGAGTTGGCTCAGTTGCAGCATATGTCGACTCGATTGATTCGTGGTTGGACTCACTTGGAACGCCAAAAGGGTGGGATTGGCTTGCGTGGTCCGGGTGAAACGCAATTGGAATCCGACCGTCGATTATTACGCGAGCGTGTAAAGAATATTCAAAAGCGCTTGGAAAAAGTTAAGAAACAACGTGATCAGGGGCGCAAGGCAAGACGCCGTTCGTCAACGCCTACCGTCTCTATTGTTGGTTATACCAATGCGGGCAAATCGACGTTATTTAATGCGTTGACTGACTCGGATGTCTATGCAGCTGATCAGTTGTTTGCGACCTTGGATCCTACGCTTCGTAAGATTACCCTGCCAAATAGTGGGCCTGTCGTCTTGGCTGATACTGTGGGGTTCATTCGTCACTTACCTCATAAGTTAGTGCAGGCGTTTCGGGCAACATTGGAAGAAACCTGTGAGGCTGATTTGTTGCTTCATGTGACAGATGCCAGTGATGAGCAGCGCTATGATAACATCGAACAGGTTAACTCTGTGTTGCAGGAGATTGGTGCGCATGAGATTCCGTGTTTGCATGTCTTTAATAAAATTGACTGCTTGAGCAATACTGAACCAAGAGTCGAACGGGATGATCATGGTCGTCCTATTCGGGTTTGGTTGTCGGCCAAGGATAAGTTAGGTTTCGATGGATTGTTGGAATCTTTGTCAGAATTGTTGTCTGAAGATCTTTATAAAGGTCAATGGGTGCTGGATCATGCACATGCATCTGTCCGAGCTAGACTCTATGAGCTAGATTTATTGGAGCATGAAGAGTTTGATGAGCAAGGTCGGTATGTGTTGGATGTACTGGGACCGACAGCGGATTTGCTTCAAGTCCTGTCTAAAGCAGGGGTTGATCCATATTTATATCTTCCTAAGCCGGATAAGGAAGATTGGGAGTAAATGTAAGAATTACCTACATTTTTGGAGCACAATTGGATAAACTTTTGTGCAGCTTTTGGAATTTTGAAACCAGAATGGAGTATCAAGATGGCTTGGAATGAGCCGGGTGGTAACAACCAGGACCCTTGGGGTGGTCGCCGTGGAAATGACGGCCCGCCAGATTTAGATGAAGTAATAAAGAAAGCAATGGACAAAATGGGGGGCTTGTTTGGAAGTAAGCCTCCTGCCGGTGGTAGCTCGAGTGGTGGCTTTGGCCCGATCGCTGTGATTGTCTTTATTGCTCTGCTTATCGCTGCGGTGTATGACTCGATTCATATTATCGATCAACGTGAGCAAGCCGTTGTTTTACGCTTAGGTAAATATCATGAGACCTGGGGCCCAGGTTTGCAGTGGAAATTTCCTTTGGTGGATTCAGTCACTAAAGAGAATGTGACGAAAGTACAATCGAAGTCGTTCAACAATAAAATGCTGACGGAAGACGAGAATATCGTCGAGGTCACTATTTCGGTTCAGTACGTCATCAGTGATATTAAGAGCTATGTGCTGAATGTTCGTAATCCACAGAATAGCTTGAGTCAGGCGGCTGAGAGTGCGTTGCGACATGAAGTCGGTTCCTCTGAGATGCATTTTGTATTGACGGAAGGTCGTGAAACACTGGCTTCAGAAGTGCAAGTCCGTATTCAGAGCTATCTGGATGCGTATGGAACTGGTTTGACCGTAAGCAAAGTGAACCTGGAAGGCGCTCAGGCACCGGCTGAAGTACAAGATGCGTTTCTTGATGTGACTAAAGCTAAAGAAGACGAGGTTCGTCTTCGTAACGAAGCGGAAACTTATGCAAACGGTATTATTCCTGAAGCGCGTGGTCAGGCTCAGCGTCAAATGGAAGAAGCAAATGCATATAAAGAGCAGGTGGTTGCTAAAGCGGTGGGTGAGGCTGATCGCTTTAATCAATTACTTGTGGAATACAAGCGTGCACCAGAAGTAACTCGTGAGCGTTTGTACATTGACACCATTCAGAAGGTATTGGCTGAAACACCAAAGGTGTTGGTTGATGTTGAAGGTGGCAATAACATGATGTACTTACCCTTGGATAAAATCGTTGGCAATCGTGTGACTGAATCAGTTGCGCAGACAGGAGGTCAGAGTCTGAATGCTTCTGATCTGGATAAGGTGACTCGTCAAGTGATTGATGAACTTCGCCAACGCCAATCAAGTAATCGCCGCACCAGGGAGCTAAGATAATGTCATCTAGAAGTTTATTTGTTTCTATCGTGATTTTGCTTTCCTTGGCGATTGCCTCCAATGTGTTGTACATCGTTAAGGAAACTGAAAGAGGCGTTTTGTTGCGCTTTGGTGAGGTGGTTGATGCGGATCTTAAACCGGGTATTCATGTCAAAATGCCTGTGATGCATCAGGTTCGTAAATTTGATGCTCGTGTTTTGACCTTGGATTACACGCCGCAGTCTTATTTAACACAAGATAAGAAGCCTTTGATTGTTGATTCGTTTGTAAAATGGCGAATCAAGGATGTATCCAAGTTCTACACTGCAACCTCTGGGGATGAAATAGCTGCCTCTCGTTTGTTGGCATCCCGTGTGGATGACGGGCTTCGTAAGCAATTTGCTCAGCGTACAGTTCATGAAGTAATTTCTGGTCAGCGTGATGAGCTGATGGATGACTTAACCGTGAAGTTGAATCAAGTAGTGCTGACTGACATTGGTGTTGAGTTACTGGATATCCGTGTGAAGGGTATTGAGCTGCCTGAGCGTGTGAACGAAGATGTATACAAGCGTATGAGATCTGAGCGTGAACGTGAAGCGCGTGAGTATCGTTCTCGTGGTCGTGAGTTGGCGGAAGGTATTCGTGCTGATGCTGATCGTCGTCGTACTATTATTGAAGCAAATGCTTACCGTGAAGCTGAAAAGATTCGAGGTGATGGCGATGCTCAGTCTGCTCGCATTTATGCGGAAGCGTTTAGTAAAGATCCTGAGTTTTACTCGTTTGTTCGCAGCCTGAAGGCTTATCAAGAGACCTTTAGTGCAGATAGTGATGTCATGATTCTGGACTCGGATAGCGACTTCTTTAAATACTTAGGCGCGCCTAAAACGAAGCAGTAAGGAAAATAGATAAATGAGCCCGCAATTTGTTGGGGTTATTTACTAAGTTCGTGTTATGATACCGCACCGGGTCAAAGACCCGGTTTTTTTGTGTTTGTATAAAGCCTGATTTTTTATGTCGGATGAATTTCTGAACAGTCTGATCGCTGGTTTTTGTTTGATGTTGGTCTTTGAAGGTGTACTTCCCTTTCTAGTGCCACAACAGTGGCGAGAGACCGTCACCAAAATCGCACAGATGAATGATCGGTCGATCCGGAAAGTCGGGTTATGTTCCATGATTGCAGGTTTAGTGCTTCTTTATTTACTAGTCTGAATACCTGTGGAAATTTCTTCTTTAGGATAGAAGTGAGAGTCGCTTTATGACGATTGCGGATCGTTGGTTGTTGCCAGATGGGGTGGAAGATATCCTACCTCCAAAGGCAGAGCAGATTGAAACATTACGATCAAAGTTGTTGGACTTATATAAGTCATGGGGGTATGACCAAGTGATGCCGCCTATGATGGAGTATCTTGAGTCATTGCTTACCGGTGTTGGTCATGATCTGGATACTCAAACGTTCAAAGTTACAGACCAATTGAATGGTCGTTTGATGGGTGTAAGAGCTGATATTACCCCTCAAGTGGCTCGTATTGATGCGCACTCACTTGCTCGTGAAGGTGTGTCTCGTTTCTGTTATGCAGGACAGGTTCTGCATACCAAGCCAGCTCATACCATGGATACTCGTAATCCGATTCAATTGGGTGCGGAAGTATATGGACACGCTGGTATCGCCAGTGATTTTGAAGTAATTGCATTGATGCTGGAGTCTCTGAAACTCTCAAAAATTGAAGCGATTACCTTGGATCTAGGGCATGTGGGTGTTTTCCGAAGCTTAATGCAAAAAGCGGCTTTAGATTCGGATCAGGAGCGTGGGCTGTTTGATATCCTGCGCCGTAAAGCGTTGCCTGAATTAGAAGCTTATATCCCGAAATATTTCAAAAACCAATCTCTGGGTGAAGCTGTACGTCAGTTGGCGTACTTATGCGGTGGTCCTGAAATCCTAAATACCATCAGAGAATTGGTTGCACCGTTGTCGGCGGATGCTGTCGAAGCGGTGGATGCGTTGAAACAGTTGGTTGGTCGTATTCAGACTCAATTTTCTGATGTAAACATCTACATCGATTTAAGTGAATTACGAGGCTATAACTACCATACGGGTGTTGTGTTCTCGGCCTTTAAAACCGGTGGTAGTCAACCGTTGGCATCTGGTGGTCGATACGATGAAACGGGTAAAGTGTTTGGTCGCGCCAGACCGGCAACCGGTTTCAGTCTGAATTTATTGAAAGTTGCGGATGTAACTTCTCTGGAGGTTGCTAAGTCTAAGCTGATTTTGGCGCCTGAGCAGAGTGAAGGTGATTTAAATGTGTTGATTGATGAGCTTCGTGCCAAAGGGCATAGAGTGATTCGTCAGTTGACGGACTCAGATGTAGAACTATGTGATGCTGTCTTGACTCAGGTTGATGGCAAATGGATGGTTCAGGATCGCTAGCGATCCAAAGAATTTAATTTTTAGCCGGTCTTTGGATTGGCAAAGTGTTTTTAAACTCAGTGTTTAGCGTGGTCTAGAGAAGAATACTATGGGCAAGAACGTTGTGGTTCTAGGCACCCAATGGGGTGACGAAGGTAAGGGTAAGATCGTTGACTTGTTAACCGAGCAGACGGCAGCCGTTGTTCGCTATCAAGGCGGTCATAATGCGGGTCATACATTGGTAGTGAACGGTGAAAAAACCGTGCTTCACCTGATCCCGTCAGGCATACTTCGTGAGAATGTTACCTGCATGATCGGTAATGGTGTTGTGCTATCTCCTGAAGCCTTGTTGAAAGAAATTGCAAAGCTTGAAGAGCAAGGCGTTCCTGTTCGCGAGCGTCTGAAAATCAGCCCTGCTTGTCCATTGATTCTTCCATATCACGTGGCGTTGGATCAGGCGCGTGAAGTAGCTCGTGGTAAGCAAAAAATCGGTACTACTGGTCGTGGTATTGGTCCTGCTTACGAAGACAAAGTTGCTCGTCGTGGTTTGCGTTTGGGTGATCTTCTTAACAAAGATAAGTTCGCTGAAAAACTAAAAGAAGTACTTGAGTATCATAACTTCGTACTGACCAATTATTTCAAAGCAGATGCGTTGGATTTTGATCAGGTGCTGGCTGAAGCACTAGAGATGGGTGAGCAATTGGCACCAATGGTTGCGGATGTAACTTGCTTGTTGCATGGATTACGTGAGCAGGGTGCGAACATTATGTTCGAAGGTGCTCAAGGTTCATTGCTAGACATTGACCATGGTACTTATCCATTCGTGACGTCTTCCAACACCACCGCTGGCGGCACAGCAACGGGTAGCGGTTTTGGTCCTTTGTATCTGGATTACATTCTAGGTATTACCAAAGCATATACTACTCGTGTTGGTTCCGGTCCTTTCCCAACGGAGTTGTTTGATGATGTAGGTGCGGGTCTGGCAGAGCGTGGTCATGAGTTCGGTTCGACGACTGGTCGTGCACGTCGTTGTGGCTGGTTCGACGCTGTTGCTCTTAAGCATGCGATCCAAGTTAACAGTGTGTCTGGTATTTGTTTGACCAAGTTGGACGTGTTGGACGGCATGGACGAAGTAAAAGTCTGTGTTGGTTATAAGAAAGCAGGTGCAGATTGCACTACACCAATGCACTCTGACGACTATGAAGGTCTTGAGCCAGTATATGAAAGCTTGCCAGGCTGGAAAGAGTCTACCGTAGGTGCGAAGTCCATCGAGGATCTTCCTGCAAACGCTAAGGCGTACATTGAGTATGTTGAAAAGGCCATTGGTGCCCCAATCGACATTATCTCAACCGGGCCTGATCGAGCAGAAACGATCATTAAGCGTGATCCATTCAACGCTTAATAACGAAAAAGGGGCGATAAGCCCCTTTTTTAATGTGACCATTAAATGAAATGGTTGTTTTAAACAAGATAATAAGTTTTGTAATACACTTGCTGATGAGATAGTCAAAAGTATTACAAGTAAACTTTCAATATAGGATATGAATTTGAAAGATCCCTTTGGTCAGCGAGAAGCTGATAAATATGAGAATCCGGTGCCGAGCCGAGAATTAATTACCTCATTTTTGGAAGAGGCGGGCAAAGCTTTAACCCATTCTCAATTATGTTCAGCGATGCAAATCTTCGATGACGAACGTATTGAAGCCATGCGTCGACGCTTAATCGCGATGTCCCGTGATGGCCAACTAATAACTGATAAGCAACAACGATACAAACCTATTTCCGCTATTCCTACCATTGACGGTCGAGTAATTGGACATCGTGATGGTTATGGATTTGTTCAGCCGGATGATAAGTCCCCTGATTTATACCTAAATGCACGAGAAATGAACAAGGTCTTTGATGGTGATCTTGTGCGAGTGATGGTCAGTGGTATTGATCATAAAGGTCGTCGGGAGGCCCGGATTATCCAGGTCTTAGAGCATAAAACCGTTCAGTTGGTCGGGCGCTATTATGCGGAAGGCAAAGGTGGTTTTGTGGTGCCTGACAGCCGTCGTATGTCTCAGGAGGTATCTGTTTCTCCAGAGGCAGATGGTGGTGCATCGTCTGGGCAGTATGTAGTTGTTGAAATTGAACGACAACCGTCACGACGTGAAAAAGCGTCAGGGCGAGTGATTAAAATACTTGGTGACCACTTGGCGCCGGGAATGGAAATCGACGTTGCTTTGCATACCTACGATGTGCCGCATGAGTGGCCGGAAGGTGTATTGAGTGAAGTGGCGCACTTTACTGAAAGTGTTGCCGAGGAAGACAAAACTCTTCGAGTAGATTTAAGAGCCTTGCCTCTGGTGACGATTGATGGTGAAGACGCCAAAGACTTTGATGATGCGGTTTACTGTGAGAGGAAAAAGTCCGGCGGCTGGCGATTGATTGTCGCGATTGCTGATGTTTCTCATTACGTGAAATTGCGGACGGAGCTGGATAAAGAAGCACAGAATAGAGCGACGTCTGTGTATTTTCCTGGGCATGTGGTGCCTATGCTTCCTGAAGTGCTTTCGAATGGCCTGTGTTCATTGAATCCGAATGTGGATCGTTTGGCGATGGTCTGCGAAATGAGCATCAGTGCGTCAGGGCGCATGAGTCGTTTCAAGTTTTATGAAGCGGTTATTCGATCTCATGCCCGTCTGACCTATAACCGTGTGGCGGCTTTGATTGAGGCGCCAGAGTCGAAAGAGGCGCAACACTTTAAGGCTGAGTTTCCAACAATCGTACCTTATGTTCAGGAATTGCATCGATTGTATCAGCAGTTGGTTTCATGCCGTGAAGAGCGTGGTGCGATTGATTTTGATACCACTGAAACACGTATCGTGTTTTCGCCTGATCGAAAAATTGAAACCATTGTGCCGGTTATACGCAATGATGCGCATCGAGTCATTGAAGAGTGTATGTTGTGTGCTAACGTAGCGGCCGCTCGTTTCTTGAGAAAGCATCAGTTAGAAGGCTTGTATCGCGTTCACGAAGGGCCTAAGGAACAGAAGCTGATTAACTTAAAAGAGTTTCTGTTTGAGCGTAGTTTGATGCTTGAAGGGGGAATGAAACCGACCCCGGGTGATTACTTGCAGTTAGCTCAAGACATTGAAGAGCGGCCGGATAGACATCTAATTCAGACCATGATGTTGAGGTCTTTGAGTCAGGCGGTCTATCAACCGGATAATCAGGGGCACTTTGGCTTGGCGTACCCTGAGTATACGCACTTTACGTCTCCGATCCGTCGTTACCCTGATTTGTTGGTACACCGTGCGATTCGCAGCGTACTTCGTTCTGAAAAGAAAGAGCACAAAGAAAGTTCCAATGTGCAACGTGTTCCGGAAGCTCAGATATTACCGAGGGAGGCTATTTACCCATACGATATGGCGGCGTTGCTGGCGTTGGGTGAACAGTGTTCGATGGCTGAACGTCGTGCTGATGAGGCCTCTCGGGACGTGATGGCCTTCCTGAAATGTGAGTACATGCAGGAACATGTGGGCGAGGTATTCCCTGGAATTGTGTCAGCAGTGACGGGCTTTGGGTTGTTTGTTGAATTGACCGATGTTTATGTTGAGGGGTTGATACATGTAAGTAACCTCACTAAAGAGTATTTTGAGTTTGATCAGTCACGACACATGTTGATTGGCGAGCGCTCGGGAACCACTTATGCATTGGGTGACGCTGTTGATGTTCGGATTGTTCGTGTAGATCTGGATGAGCGAAAAATTGATCTGGAGTTGGTGGATCACCGGCAGTCGGTTAAAACCAGAAGATCTAAGAAGAAAGCCAATCTCAACGAGTCTCTTGGGCCGAAAAAGAAAGGTCGAGGTAAAAGCGGAGCGAAACATCGTCCGACCAGAGAATCGGATGCTTCTCCCAAGAAGAAAAAGAGCGCGAAAAAATCCAAGCGTGCGTCTGTAAAGACCACCTCAAAAGCGCGCAAGAAAAAGTAATGCTGGCTGTTATGTCGGCTAGTTGGCCTGAACAGTAAAGCTGTTCAGGTTGTTGATTGTTCGGGCGCAAGCTTGCCCGATAAGTGAAAGTTCGAGTAGTAGAGAAAAAGAATGGCTAAAGGCGAGTCTGCGGACAGTTCTAATCTGGTGTTTGGCATTAATGCGGTATCTTCCTTGTTGAAGAAGAGCGCAAAGGACATAGGTGTCCTGTATGTGCTTTCGGGCAAGCGAAATCAGCGGGTCAACGATCTGATGGATGTTGCACGTAAGTTACATATACGAGTTGATCGCGTTGGTGCGGAATTTTTTGATCTGAAAGTACCTGATGGTGTTCATCAGGGGGTAATGGCTGAAACTCAGGTTAATTACGCAAAAGATGAAGCTTTTCTGGATCAGTTGTTAGAAGGCTTAGATGTGCCGCCTTTCTTATTGGTTCTGGATGGTGTGACCGATCCTCATAATATTGGTGCGTGTTTACGAACAGCAGACGCTGCTGGTATTCATGCGGTGATTGCACCTAAGGATAAATCCGGAACGCTTAACTCTACTGCTGTGAAAGTAGCGTGTGGGGCGGCGGAAAATACGCCGTTTGTTTCTGTGACAAATTTGGCTCGGTGTCTGAAAAAGTTACAGGATCGCGGTGTTTGGATCACGGGTACGGCAGGTGAGGCGACAACCTCAATTTACCAAACCGACCTGACTGGGCCGACGGCCATTGTCATGGGAGCTGAAGGTAAAGGGATGCGTCGTCTAACGCGCGAGGCCTGTGATAACTTGACCTTTATGCCGATGGCAGGTGAGGTAAGTAGTCTCAATGTTTCTGTGGCAACCGGGGTTATCTTATTTGAGGCGGTGCGTCAGCGAACTTTGGGTTAGTTCGAGACGGTTTTTAATTTGAGAACGGGTTGGCACTTTTCTTTGTGTGTTATTGAAAATCATACGATGTGTTACATTATGTAATTCTTTGTGCTAACTCCTGTTTCGTTGATGGGTCATGTTATTTAAGTCTCTTGTTTCCGCTGTATTACTGTTTGTCAGTATTAATGCTTTCTCTGCGTCAGAGCAGTTGATTCGGCAGGAAGTGTCTCGCTTTTTCAAATTGACGGAAGCGATTAACGTAGAGCCGGTTAAAAAACGGGTTGGCGTGTTAATCAACCGCAAGTTGCGACATAACAACTCTGGATTGCGACAAGTGCACTATCAGACAGTTGAAAGTGTCGTAGCTCGTGAGATTGACCGTTTAACGTCTGAAGAGTACTTTTTTGAGCAGTACTATCAGATATACAAAGAGCACTACTCATTAGATGAACTTCGTCAAATTAATGCATTTTTTGAATCGCAGGCGGGACGTAAGTTTATTCAGAGTCGTACTGAAGTCCATCAGGACGTCAGTACGACGACCGTTAAGATGATCCACCGTTTGGTGGATGATATCGCTCCCAAAGTTCAGCAGTCATTAGCCAGTGCTGGCTACGATGTGGATATCTAACTCGCATTCAGAGTTTTCCTGGATCAGCCCCTTCTTAATTTGCTTGATTGTTTTTCATCCAGTCTATAGAATGCCTGCCACCTTTCTGTCTGCTTATTAAAAGTACAGAAAAGGTTCAAACATTCCTCCTTGCCTCACCTTGAAACAGTGGGAGGCTATTAACCCATAAGGAGCATTTTATGCGTCATTATGAAATCGTTTTTCTGGTACACCCAGATCAAAGCGAACAAGTACCAGCGATGATCGAGCGTTATCGTTCTTCTATCGAAACAACTGGTGGTGCGATTCACCGTCTTGAAGACTGGGGCCGTCGTCAACTTGCTTACCCAATCAACAAAATTCACAAAGCACACTACGTTCTTATGAATGTTGAGTGTGGTGATGAGGCGTTGGAAGAGTTGAACAACAGCTTCCGTTATAACGATGCTGTTCTTCGTAACATGGTTATCCGTCGTAAAGACGCAGTAACTGAAGTATCTCCAATCAAAGCTGCTGACTCTAAAGAGCGTCGTCCACGTGATGAAGCTAAGCCAGAAGCAGTTGAAGCTCCAGAAGCAACTGAAGAAGCATCAGCTTCTGAAGACGCTGCTGAATAATTGATTAGGTAATAGGAGATATACAATGGCTCGTTTTTTCCGTCGTAGAAAATTCTGTCGCTTCACTGCTGAAGGTGTTGCTGAGATCGATTACAAAGATCTAGACACTTTGAAAGGCTACATCACTGAAACTGGCAAAATCGTACCTAGCCGTATCACTGGTACAAAAGCTAAGTATCAGCGTCAGCTAGCGACTGCAATTAAGCGTGCACGTTACGTGGCTCTTTTGCCATACACTGACGCACACGAATAATTTAAGGAGAGTTTCATGCTCTGGCTGGCTCAAACAGCTTTAAAGAGCCGTCTGCATGCGATTTCTCTGGCGGTAGGTTTTGTCTTACTGCCATTCTTTACTTGGCTAGGGGCTGCTGTTGCAGCATTGATTACCTTAGCCAAGGGCCCCAGAGAAGGTGGGATGTGTTTCGCCGTTGTTTCGATTCCGAGTCTGTATTTGGCATTGGATGGGCAGCGAGCTGATCTTATACATCTTCTTTTGACCTGGTTAATCGCTGTGGTGCTCTGGTGGTCAAAGTCATGGATATATGTATTGGTGGCGTTGGTGAGTGCAGGCTGTGTTCAGCATGCGCTTGTTCCTGTGCTCACGGATTCTCAACTCAATGAGTTGACGGCTGCAGTGAATCAAATGATTCAGGAAATTTCAGCTCAGAATCCAGATGCCGGGCCGATCGAGCCGCCTTCCCAGGCGTTGTATGCTGGAGGCATTCAGCTGTGGTCTGTGTTAGGTGCTTTCATTAGTTTGATGTTTGCCCGATATATGCAGGCAGCGGTGTATAACCCTGGTGGATTTCGAAAAGAATTTCATTCGCTTCGTTTTCCATACAGTGTGATGTCGTTGTTGCTTGGCGCAGCTTTTTTGTTAAGTGTGCTGGGTGATAGCTTTATCAGCTATGTACCAATGTTGGTTTTGCCTCTGGTGATTGCTGGTATATCTGTGGTTCATGGCAGTATTGAGATCAAAAAACTCGGTGGGAACTGGTTAGTACTTTTTTACGTAAGTTTAGTACTGGTAAGTTCTCTAACTCTTTTACTACTGATTGTATTAGCAGCCTTGGATAGTGTCTTTGATATTCGTTCAAAACTGTCTGCGGCAAGTAATGAAAATAATCAGTATTAGTAACTTTTGAGGACAGCGAGATGGAAATTATTCTACTCGAACGTGTTGGTAAACTTGGTAACCTTGGTGACAAGGTAACTGTTAAAGCTGGCTACGGCCGTAACTTCCTTATCCCTTTCGGTAAGGCAGTACCTGCAACTGCAGCAAACATTGCTGATTTTGAAGCACGTCGTGCTGAGCTTGAGCAAGCAGCAGCTGACAAGTTGACTTCTGCAGAAGCGCGCGCAGAGCAAATCAATGGCTTCACTTTGAACATCGCAGCAAACGCTGGTGACGAAGGTAAGCTATTCGGTTCTATTGGTCCACGTGACGTTGCTGAAGCAATGACTGAAGCTGGTGTTGAAGCGAACAAATCTGAAGTTCGTATGCCAGAAGGTCCAATCCGTAACGTTGGTGAATTTGAAATTGATGTTCAACTTCACAGCGATGTTACAGCTACTTTGAAAGTGACTGTTGTTGCTGAATAAGAGCGCGTGACGCGATTGAGAGAAATGATGAATTTCGTTTCTCTCAGAGATAGCTCGACTATCTCCAAAAGGCATCGGTGGTTTATACTGCCGGTGCTTTTTTTGTTTTACCGTATGTGTTTTATCATTGTTGTTTAGTCATTGTGAAGGTTCGAGCGTTTAGAAACTATGTCTGAGACTGAAGATCTGGATTTAATTAGAAAGCCGCCATTTTCCCTTGAGGCAGAACAGTCTGTATTGGGCGGTTTGATGCTGGATAATGAAGCATGGGATGGTGTGGCTGAAAAGTTAATGGAACGGGATTTCTATGAAGCTTCACATCGCCAGATATACAGTGTGATGACCCAGTTGGTGATCAAAGAAAAACCCATTGATCCTCTGACATTAAGTGATGAGTTAGAGCGCTTGGGGGAGTTGGATGACATTGGCGGGCAAGCGTATTTGGCTGAACTGGCTCATAACACGCCAACCTCTACCAATATCCTGGCGTATGCGGATATCGTTCGGGAACGTTCTGTTATTCGACAGCTACTTTCGGAAGTGTCGAGTATTGCGGACAGAGCTTATCGTCCTGAAGGTGCGAACAGTGATGAAATTTTGGACGATGCAGAGCGACGAATTCTTCAGATTGCGGAATCCAGAAATAAGAAAGATGCCGGTCCTCAGCATATTAAACCAGTATTGAAGAACACCCTTGATAACATCGAAATGTTGGTAAAGCAGGGTGGTGACATTACTGGCGTGACCACCGGGTTTACTGAGCTCGATAAGATGACCTCGGGTATGCAGCCTTCGGATTTGATTATTGTGGCGGCTCGTCCTTCTATGGGGAAAACCACCTTTGCGATGAACTTGGTGGAAAATGCCTTGCTGCGCAATAAAGGGGGCTGTCCTGCCTTGGTATTCAGTCTTGAGATGCCATCGGAACAGATTGTGATGAGGATGATCGCTTCGCTTGGTGGGATTAACCAAACCGAAGTAAGAACCGGTAAGCTCAATGAAGAAGGTTGGAGTAAGTTGAGTGCGGCGGTCACTATGTTGAACGATAAGCCGTTGTTCATTGATGATCAGGCCGGATTGACCCCGAATGAGATGAAAGCACGGGCCCGTCGAGTGCACCGAGAGTGTCAGGAGTACGGTGGCCTGGGATTGATTATGGTGGACTACTTGCAGTTGATGCGGGTTCCGGGCTTTGAAAATAATCGTACCCAAGAGATTTCTGAAATTTCTCGCTCGTTAAAAGCGTTGGCAAAAGAGCTTGAATGTCCTGTGGTGGCATTGGCTCAGTTAAACCGTAGTTTGGAGCAGCGACCAAACAAGCGCCCTGTAAACTCAGACTTGCGTGAATCGGGTGCAATCGAGCAGGATGCTGACGTGATTATGTTTATCTACCGGGACGCTGTGTATAACGAAGAGTCTCCGCCGGAGCGTGCTGAAATTATTATTGGTAAACAACGTAACGGCCCGATTGGTTCGATGCCAATCAAATTTGAAGGGGCGTTTTCTCGTTTCGTAGATGCTATGCCGGATGAGTATGAGGCGTGGGCGAACGAAGAATAGTTCAGCTCCTGAATATTCATTAAGTTACAATTTAGCGAACTTATGTGTTGGCTAGATCGAGCATATAATTAATTTATTGTGTATAATGCGCCCGCTCTCGTAGGCCGCATCAGGGCTGGGCTGGGGGTGTTTAAATCTGGTGCGTGATGTAACGAGATGGTGCGTTATTTGGTTTTAACGGGTCTACAAGATTTGGCTGGTTGAGACTTTTTGGAAGCTGTTAAGCGCTCAAAAAGAAGTGCATGTTTCTAAGTTTATTTGAATAAATAATTCTTGGTAAGGCGAAGGCAATGGCTGTAAAAACAACTGATGTATTGTTAGTCGGTGGCGGTGTAATGAGCGCAACTCTGGGCATGATGCTTCAGCAGTTGGACCCCTCAATGAAAATTACCATGATCGAAAGATTGGATCATGTAGCTCATGAAAGTACAGATGGATGGAATAATGCGGGCACAGGGCATGCCGGCTACTGTGAATTAAATTATACCCCTCAAGTAGCGGATGGCTCAGTCGAGATCGACCGAGCGCTATCAATCAATGCTGCGTTTGAATCCTCCTTACAGCTTTGGTCTTATCTGGTTCAAAACGGTTGTCTACCGGAACCTACAAATTTCATAAACCCTGTGCCGCACTTGAGCTTTGTATGGGGTGAGGATGATGTCGCTTTCTTGCGTGAGCGTCATCAGAAGTTGTCTGCGCATCACTTGTTTGAAGGGATGGAGTACTCTGAAGACCCTCGTACTCTTGAACAGTGGATGCCGTTAGTAATGCATGGTCGTAAAGCGGATAAGCCGGTTGCTGCGACCCGTGTAAAGCACGGCAGCGATGTGGACTTCGGTTCATTGACTCGTAGCATGATCGAACACCTGAAGAAGTCCGAAAACTTTGAGCTGAAGCTTAGTACTTCCGTGGTGAAGCTGGCTCAGCGTGAGAACGGTGTTTGGAAAATTCGTACAAAAGCAAATGAAACCAAAGAAATTCAGACCTACGATGCCAACTTTGTGTTCTTGGGCGCAGGTGGTGGTGCGTTGCCTCTGTTACAGAAGTCGGGTATTCCTGAGCGTAAAGGTTACGGTGGTTTCCCCGTAAGCGGTCAGTGGTTGGTGTGTACTAAGCCTGAAATCGTGAAGCAGCATTCTTCTAAGGTGTACGGTAAGGCAGCCATTGGTGCGCCGCCTATGTCTGTTCCTCATTTGGATACGCGTATTATTAACGGTGAGCCTGCATTGTTGTTTGGCCCGTTTGCTGGTTTTACTACCAAATTCTTGAAGAAAGGCTCCAAAATGGATCTTTTCGGCTCAGTCAAAGGTAACAACCTGGCACCAATGATGTCGGTGGGCGTTCATAACATGGACCTGACGCGTTATTTGATCAGTGAAGTAATGCAGTCACAAAGTGAGCGTTGTGATTCATTGCGTAATTACTTCCCGGAAGCTAAAGATCAGGATTGGACCTTGGCGAAAGCGGGACAGCGTGTTCAGATCATTAAGAAAGATGAGAACGGTAAAGGCAAGTTGGAATTCGGAACCGAGATGGTTGCGTCGGCTGATGGTTCGTTGGCTGCACTGCTAGGTGCGTCGCCGGGTGCATCAACTGCTGTTCAGGCTATGGTTGAAGTGATTGAGCGTTGCTTTAAAGATCGTATTACACAGCCTGAGTGGGATGCGAAGATGAAAGAAATGATTCCTTCCTACGGTCAGGACTTAGTGTCTGATGCTGACTTGCTCAGAGGTGTAAGAGCTAAAACATTGGATACATTGCGATTGGGTTAATCTTAACCTTATCGAACATAAAAAAGGCCAGCGTTTGCTGGCCTTTTTTTATATGTGCTCTTTCTATATGAACTCTTTTAACGTTTGGACTGTGTTGGGCTTGATTGTTGCTGTATCGATCAGCCTAGCAAGCCAAAGGTAAGAATGTTCAAGAAGGAACGTTGATCATTGGAGTGTACGTCTTCAATGATTAACTGTTTGTTCTGATCAAGTTTTGGGTAGTCCGGGTAATTGCTTACCAGGATTTGTAGTGTGTCATTGGCCAAGTCGTCGAGCCCAAGTTTCTGATAGGATTCGATCATGATAGCAAGTCCTTCTGGAACAGCACTGCTTCCTTGATAACGAGAAACGATGAATTGTCCTCGGTTCGCTGCAGCGGCAAAGGCTTGGCGACGAATCAGGTAACGGGCGGCAAATACCTCATGACGGGCAAGGTAGTCTCTCAGGTGAATCATGCGCTGGCGGGCGTCGGCCGCATATGGACTGTTAGGGTACTTACTGAGCAGTTCGTTAAATTCACGGAAGGCATCCTGCATGATCGCCATGTCCCGTTCTGCTCGATCGATGGATACAAAAGAATCAAAGAAACCACGGGTCATAAAATAGGTGGATAGGCCTCTCACATAGTAGGCGTAATCTACTTTTGGATGACGTGGGTGTAGGCGCAGAAAACGTTCAGCTGTCGCGTGTGCATTGGTGTAATCGTCCAATGCCATGTAGTTGAACATCAATTCCAACTTGGCTTGTTCGGCATAACGACCAAAAGGATAGAAGCCTTCCAATGCCGATAATTCTTTAATGGCCTGGAAGTATTGTTCGGTATCCATCAGCTCTTGAGCGTCAGTGTAATACTCAAGTTCTGTCTTCTCTGGCTCGTCTGGTTTTTTATCGTCACTGGCGCAACCAGCTAAAATAGAAAAAATTAAGAAAATGAAAGCGAATCTTTTTAACATCATGGACATGCAATAGATATAATGAGTCTTTAGGCCAAGCATTTAAGCATACATCAGCCAGGGGTTACAGTGATTTGGTTGATAAATTTATGGAATCATTAGATGTTGTCCGGAAGTAAAAGTTGCGTAATCAAAGGTATTTAATAACGGTATGTCTCGCCAAATTTCTGAATCACAAATTGTCCCTGAATCGCTTGCAGGTCAAAGGGTAGATCAAATCGCTTCACAATTGTTTGATGAGTACTCGCGTTCTCGCATTCAGGGCTGGATCAAATCGGGTGAATTAACCGTTGATGGTAAAACCTTGAAGCCCAAAGAAAAGCTTTGGGGTGGCGAGCAGTTGGCGATTGCTGCGGAGCTGGAAGATGTTAATCAGTGGACGGCTGAAGATATTCCGCTGGATATTGTTTATGAAGATGATGACATCCTGGTTATTAATAAGCCGGTTGGGTTGGTCGTGCACCCGGCGGCAGGTCATTATGATGGCACCTTATTGAATGCCTTATTGCACCATTATCCTGGTATTGAAGTGGTGCCTCGTTGTGGCATCGTGCATCGTTTGGATATGGATACCACCGGGTTGATGGTGGTGGCAAAAAATATTGAGGCGCAGAATGATCTGGTTGATCAGCTTCAAACCCGTGAGATGGGTCGGGAGTATGAAGCGGTCGTGCAAGGTGTGATGACTGGCGGTGGTGTTGTTAATGAGCCGATTGGTCGCCACCCGGTGAATCGTAAACGTCAGGCGGTGGTGTCAACCGGAAAGCCTGCTGTTACCCATTATCGTGTGTTGGAGCGATTTAAACATCATACTCATGTTCGACTGAAGCTTGAGACGGGTAGAACGCACCAAATTCGTGTTCATATGTCTCATTTGGGGTACCCGCTTATTGGCGATTCGCTGTATTCAGGGCGGATGAAGGTGCCTAAAGGGGCATCGCAGGCTTTACTGGATATGTTGCGTGGTTTTGGTCGTCAGGCTCTGCATGCGAAACGTTTGGAGCTTTTCCATCCAAGAACCGGCGATGAGCTAGAATGGGAAATTGATCTACCTGAGGATATGCAAGCGTTACTGGCGTGTCTCTCTGAAGAAGACTAAAGGAATAAAAGGTGTAGGTTATGGCTGATAAGGGAACATCACAAGAAAGCATTATTTGGGCAAATTGGCCTGCACCTGATCACGTTAAAGCCTGTGTGAGTACTCGCTATGGAGGCTTTAGCGACGTTCCGTACCAGTCGTTGAATATGGGCGATCATGTTGGTGATGACCCTTCATGCGTGGTGAAAAACCGGGCGAAATTTCTGCATTTAGCGGGCTTAAAGACGGTGGGCCAATGGCTGAACCAAGTGCATGGCATTCATGTGGTGGATGCCAGGGACGATGGTAAGGTTCGCGAAGGCGATGCGGTGATGACCGATCAACCAAATCTTCCGTGTGTGGTAATGACGGCGGATTGTCTTCCGGTTTTCTTTACCGATCAGGCCGGATCTAAAGTGGCTGTAGCGCATGCCGGTTGGCGGGGGTTGGTTTCCGGTGTGCTGGAGGAAACCATAAGTGCGATGGCATTGGAGCCAGCTTCATTAATGGCTTGGATGGGGCCAGCAATCAGTCGACATTACTTTGAAGTGGGACCGGAAGTCCGTCGGGAATTTATCGAACATGATTTAGCTGCAGATGCTGCCTTTCAGCCGGATTATATGTCTCGCGGTAAGTATTTTGCTGATTTATACGCGTTGGCAAAAATGCGATTGAATCATGCGGGTGTCGATGCCGTTTATGGCGGAAACTATTGCACATGGGACGATAACCGCTTTTTCTCCTATCGTAAGGAAGGTACCACAGGTCGTATGGCTTCGATGATTTGGATCAATAAATAACCATCTCATTGCGTTTCATCTCTTGAAACCGCTCCGAATAGCCCCTATCTATTTCTCAAGTTAACAATAAGTCGTCTGCGTCCTATTCGAATGATCTAACGCACTCGACTTGATATGAGGAATTTTTTTATGCGAATCGATCGATTGACCAGTAAGTTGCAGGTGGCTCTGTCGGATGCCCAGTCACTTGCCATTGGACGAGATCATAATTTTATTGAGCCTGTGCATTTAATGCAGGCGTTGTTGCAAGAGCCGAATAATTCGTTGGCTCCTGTCATTCAAAAAGCAGGTGGCGATCTGTCTGCACTCAAAGCCGGATTGGAAGAACACCTTCAGCAGTTGCCGACTATTTCGGGCAGTGATGGCGATGTCCATATGTCCAATGACATGGGGCGGTTATTGAATCGCGCGGACAAATTAGCTCAGCAAAAACAAGATCAATACATTTCCAGTGAGTTGGTGCTGTTGGCCGCATTGGAAGACAAAGGCCGTTTGGGTGATGCCCTGAAAAAAGCTGGCTTAACCAAAGATGCGTTGCAAAAAGCCATTGAAGAAGTTCGTGGAGGTGAATCCGTGCAGAGTCCAGAAGCAGAAGACCAACGTCAGGCGCTTGATAAATATACGGTTGATCTAACGGAGAAGGCCGAAGAAGGGAAATTGGATCCTGTTATCGGACGTGATGATGAAATTCGTCGAACCATTCAAGTGCTTCAGCGTCGTCGTAAAAACAACCCCGTTTTGATCGGTGAGCCAGGTGTTGGTAAGACGGCTATTGTAGAAGGTCTGGCGCAGCGCATCATTAATAATGAAGTGCCGGATGGTTTGAAGAATAAGCGAGTTCTGTCGTTGGATATGGGCGCGTTGGTGGCCGGTGCAAAGTATCGTGGCGAGTTTGAAGAACGCTTAAAAGCCGTTTTGAATGAATTAGCGAAGCAGGAAGGGCAGATCATTCTCTTCATTGATGAGCTACATACCATGGTCGGTGCAGGTAAGAGCGAAGGCTCGATGGATGCCGGCAATATGCTGAAACCGGCATTGGCGCGTGGAGAGCTGCATTGTGTGGGTGCTACGACGCTGGATGAATATCGTCAGTACATCGAGAAAGATGCTGCACTTGAACGTCGTTTCCAGAAGGTGTTGGTGGATGAACCGACCGAAGAAGATACCATTGCCATCCTTCGCGGTTTGAAAGAGCGCTATGAAGTGCATCATGGGGTCGAAATTACGGATTCAGCCATCATTGCCGCATCTAAATTGTCGCATCGTTATATTGCTGATCGTCAGTTGCCAGATAAAGCCATTGATTTGGTGGATGAGGCGGCGAGCCGTATTCGTATGGAAATTGATTCCAAACCCGAGAACCTGGATCGTCTTGAACGCCGTTTGATTCAGCTAAAGATTGAAGCAGAAGCCTTGAAGAAGGAAAGTGATCCTGCGTCTAAAAAGCGTTTGGAAGAGCTGATGAATACCATCAACAGTGTTCAGAAAGATTATGCCGATCTTGAAGAGGTGTGGTTAGCAGAGAAGGCCTCTTTGCAGGGTGAGCACCAAGTTAAAGCCGATTTGGAAAAAGCTCGAATTGATTTGGAGACGGCACGACGCAATGGCGATCTGACGTTAATGTCTGAATTGCAATACGGCACCATTCCAATGCTTGAAAAAGAGTTGGAGCGTGCCAGTAAAGCCCAATCCGAAGAGAAAACCTTGTTAAGAAACCGTGTTACCGAAGAAGAGATTGCCGAAGTGATTTCTCGTTGGACGGGGATTCCTGTAGCCAAAATGCTGGAAGGTGAGCGAGAAAAGTTGCTGCGCATGGAAGACGCGCTTCATGAGCGTTTGGTTGGTCAGGATGAAGCGGTCATTGCGGTGGCAAACGCGGTACGTCGTTCCCGGGCCGGACTTTCTGATCCTAACCGTCCAAACGGTTCGTTCCTGTTCTTGGGGCCAACCGGGGTTGGTAAAACGGAGCTTTGTAAGTCTTTGGCGGCCTTCTTGTTTGATACCGAAGAGGCCATGGTTCGAATCGATATGTCGGAGTTCATGGAGAAACACTCGGTGGCTCGTTTGATCGGTGCGCCTCCTGGTTACGTGGGGTATGAAGAAGGTGGTTATCTAACCGAAGCGGTTCGTCATAAACCTTACTCTGTGCTACTGTTGGATGAAGTTGAGAAGGCGCATCCTGATGTATTTAATGTGTTGCTTCAGGTATTGGAAGATGGCCGCTTGACCGATGGTCAGGGTCGCACCGTAGATTTCCGCAATACAGTGATCGTGATGACCTCGAATTTAGGTTCGGAAGTCGTTCAGGGTCGTACAGATGAAGTGAACTATGAAGAAATGAAGACCTT
Source organism: Litoribrevibacter albus (assembly GCF_030159995.1). NCBI lineage: Bacteria > Pseudomonadati > Pseudomonadota > Gammaproteobacteria > Oceanospirillales > Oceanospirillaceae > Litoribrevibacter > Litoribrevibacter albus. The sequence goes on from NZ_BSNM01000006.1 coordinate 209,261, forward strand.
GGTGATGGATGTTGTTGGTCAGCACTTCCGTCCTGAGTTCATTAACCGTATTGACGAAACGGTGGTGTTCCATGCCTTGGGTCGTGAACAGATCGCGGGCATTGCCAGTATTCAGTTGGAACGCTTGTATCAGCGTTTGGCAGAACGGGATATGAAGCTTGAGTTATCAGAACACTTGATGTCGACCATTTGTGAGGCGGGCTTTGATCCTGTGTACGGTGCGCGTCCTTTGAAACGTGCGATTCAGCGTTACCTTGAAAATCCACTGGCTGAAGCTCTGCTGGGTGGGGAGTTCCTGCCGGGTGAAATGATTCAGGCTGATATTCAAGACGATAAGGTTGTGTTTTCAAAGTAGCGTTCTAAAGCTAATGTTTTTATAAAGCGGACGCATGCAGCAAATAAAAAGGCCAGACTGATGATTCAGTCTGGCCTTTTTATTGTGTTATATCGAACTTGTTTAGGTTGTTGCTTGATTGAGCGGTTAATTACGCTGCTGGTGCAACGTCAACTTCTTCTACCGCTTCCTCTTTTGTTGCCGTTTTAACCGTTTCCTTGTTTTCTTCTTTCAGGAATTTAATGGCGTCTTTAACCGTCTGCTCAGGGGTTTCTTCCATCGGAACATGACCTACACCCGGATAGACAATGGTTTGGGTGTTGGCGATGTCTCGTTCCCAGTTAGGAATTTGGCTGGTAGGTACCCACTTATCGGCTTCACCCCACATCAACAGCGTTGGTGCTGTAATCTGGTTGAAAGGAAACGCTTCTTTACCTGGTTTGCTCTTTTCGTAAATCAGTTTGAGAATTTCAGCGTAGGACTCCCGGTTTCCTTTTCTCATACTTAACTGCACATAACGCTTCATGTGTTCGGGCTTGATGCGCTTTTTATCACCATACACTTCTTCTACGTTCATGCTGACCATCAAAGGTGGTACTACTTTTTTCGAAAGGTGCCAGATGCCTGGTAGGTTCGCCATGGTAATTACCCAAGGCACGTCTTGTGGATAAGCGATGGGGTCTAGCAAAATCAATTTTGAAACACGATCAGGGTATGTGGCTGCATAATGGGCGCTCATGTAACCGCCAAGGGAGTTTCCGGCTAGCGCAAATTTATCCAGTTCAAGCATATGAGAAAAACTGTTCAGGAAGGTAATGAACTCATCTTTGTCGTATTCCATGTCTTCGTTCAGTGGACCGGTTAAGCCGAAGCCTGGTAGATCCATGCGGATGACTCGATAGTTCTTTTCCAGTTCTTTGGCCCAGTCATCCCAGGTATGCAGTGATGACATAATGCCGTGTAAGAGAATGATGGGTTCGCCTTCACCTTTGTCTTTATAGTGAACACGCAATCCTTTATAGGCGTACCACTGAGAATCTTCATCAGTGTAGGCTTTTTCAATGTCTTCCTGGCTGATGGTTGCAAGGCCCATGGCATGAATGCCGGAAGGACTGGCTTTCATTGCTGAACCAAAGCTTGAGCAACCTGTAACTGTGATTATGGCAAGAAGGACTAGTGCTATTCGTATTTGTCTGATCATGGCTATGGCTCCTATTTCGCAGCCTGTTATTCTTGTTATGCGTAAAATAATAACGAATTTTGTGATTACTCCGTTAGCCATAAATTGGCTAACGGTGCACATTTCTGAGAAGAGAGGGTAGTGATTTGAGTTTTAAACTCAAGTGGGAGGCACTGAAGGCCAGAATTCTGTCGTCTATTTGCAATTCTCGGCCATTTTTTTCTTAAGATCCGAGATTTGTTGTTGTCGTTGCTCTTCGGTGAGCATCACCACGGAGCCATCTTTATTACGTTGCTTGATCTGGTTTTTAGAAACCATTAGGTCATGACGCTTTTTGATGTCGTTACAATACTTGGCCATTTCTTCAGCGTCGTAGGCGACTGTTCCCTCGCCAGCGGCTTCTGGGTTTTGTTTTTCAGATTTTTGTGATGGGGCCATTCTTGAGTTCGGGCCAGACGCTTTCCCTGAGGTATGAATGGTGGTCGAATCGTGTTTTCCTGAGGGTTGGCTTCCGTAATGTGTAGTGCCATTTTCATCTACCCACTTGTAGAAAGTGTCTGCGACAGAAAATGATGTCAGTGCAGTAAGGCCACTAATTATGAGAGCGAATTTGAGTTGTTTTAGTGATTTCATGATCTTTTCTCAGAAAAATTTAAGTACTGAATAAGTGTAACCTAAAAAAAATCTCTTATAAGTCAAGAGAGATACTTTCTTCTATTGACTTTAATACGAGTGATGTCAGAATATCCAGCTCTAAAATGAGTCTAGATAATCGGGCAACCCCTGAATCAAACCTCATCTGGTGCATAAGCAAGTAGCCGCATGGCTTATGTGACCTGTCTCCAATCCTGTTTTTGGTCAACCACTAGAAACTTAGGATACAACGCCAAAAAAGCGTTACCGGAGCAACATGACTATGGCCGAACCTGCTATTTTACGTTGCTTTGATAATGTGGTGCATCACTATGAATCTGCTGCTGGCGTTAGCGGCGATTATGTAAATAATACGTGTGAATTTACACAATTCTTTTTTAGAGGACTCAAAGGTGGAATTACTTTCCGGCGGAGATATGCTTATTCGTGCTCTTAGAGACGAAGGCGTAGAGTATATTTATGGTTATCCGGGCGGTGCAGCCCTGCATATTTATGATGCTTTGTATCGCCAGTCCGATGTGAAGCACGTGCTCGTCCGTCATGAGCAAGCTGCAACACATATGGCTGACGGTTATGCGCGAGCTTCCGGTAAAGCGGGTGTTGTTCTTGTGACCTCTGGTCCTGGTGCGACGAATACAGTAACGGGCATCGCAACGGCCTATATGGATTCAATTCCAATGGTTGTGTTGACAGCCCAGGTTCCTACGCATTTGATTGGTGAAGATGCGTTCCAGGAAACAGATATGATTGGTGTTTCTCGCCCAATCGTAAAACACAGCATGTCTGTAAAAACTCCGGAAGAAATTCCTGAGGTTGTTAAGAAAGCATTCTATATCGCTCAATCTGGCCGTCCAGGCCCGGTGGTTGTTGATATTCCTAAGAATATGACATTGCCGAATGAACGATACGAGTACAGTTACCCAAGCAAAGTCAAACTTCGTTCTTATAACCCTGCCATGAAAGGTCATACCGGTCAGATTAAGAAAGCCGTTGATATGATCTTTGAAGCCAAGCGCCCGGTTATTTATGCCGGTGGTGGTGTTATTTTGGGTAAAGCCAGCCCACAGTTAACTGAACTGGCAAAATTGTTAGATGTTCCTGTAACTAATACCTTGATGGGCTTAGGTTCGTACCCGGCAACCGATCGTCAATACGTAGGCATGCTGGGTATGCATGGTACGTATGAAGCGAATATGACAATGCATCACAGTGATTTGATCATTGCTATCGGTGCTCGCTTCGATGACCGTGTAACCAATAACACGACCAAGTTCTGTCCAAACGCTAAGATCGTTCATGTGGATATTGATCCGGCATCCATCTCAAAAACCATCGATGCTCACGTGCCGATTGTAGGTCCAGTAGATCAAGTATTGGATGAAATGCTTGATTTGGTTAAGGCGTCTAAGAAAGTTATTGAGAAAGAAGCCTTGGCAAGCTGGTGGCGCCAGGTTGATGAGTGGAAAGCTTATCATGGTATGCGTTATAGCACTGAAAGTGAGTTCATTAAGCCACAGCAAGCCGTTGAGATGCTTTACAAAGTGACTAATGGTGATGCGTATGTGACCTCGGATGTAGGTCAACACCAGATGTTTGCGGCTCAATACTACAAGTTTGATAAGCCAAACCGTTGGATTAACTCCGGTGGTTTGGGAACGATGGGCTTTGGTCTACCTGCTGCGATGGGGATCAAGCTGAACTATCCAGACAATGACGTAGTATGTGTTACTGGTGAAGGTAGCTTCCAGATGAACATCCAGGAGCTTTCAACCTGTAAACAATATAACTTGCCTGTGAAAATTTTGAACCTGAACAACCAGGCGTTGGGCATGGTTAAACAGTGGCAGGATTTGAACTACGAGGCGCGTCACGCTCATTCATACATGGAGTCTTTGCCTGACTTCCAGAAGTTGATTGAAGCATATGGGCACGTTGCAATGCGTGTTGAAAAACTGAGTGACCTTGAGGCCGCAATGACAGAAGCCTTTGCGTTGAAAGATCGCTTAGTGTTTATGGATGTAATGGTTGATCCGACCGAACACGTGTACCCAATGCAGGTACCGACAGGATCAATGAGAGATATGATGTTGAGTAAGACGGAGCGTACCTAATGAGACACATTATTTCAGTATTACTGGAGAATGAGCCGGGTGCGCTATCTCGTGTTGTTGGTTTGTTTTCTCAAAGAAACTACAACATTGAGACCCTGACAGTAGCACCAACAGAAGATCCGACATTGTCTCGTTTGACGGTGACCACGATTGGCTCTGATAAGGTTATCGAGCAGATCACTAAGCAGCTAAACAAGCTGGTGGAAGTGGTTAAATTGGTTGATCTTACCGAAGGTGCTCATGTTGAGCGCGAATTGCTGTTGATCAAAGTACGTGCTTCCGGTGCTCAGCGCGCTGAAATTAAGCGTACAGCGGATGTTTTCCGTGCTCAAATAATTGATATGACGCCGTCGGTTTATACCATTCAGGTGGTGGGAACTTCGGATAAGTTGGATGCCTTTATTCAAGCGATTGGTAATGCATCGGTTCTTGAAGTTGTTCGCTCTGGTGTGTCTGGTATTGCACGTGGCGAAAAAGTACTTGGCCTTTAATAAATTCCATTTGGCGTTGTTTTGAGCAGTAGGCTGACGCCAGTTAAAAAAGACTATACAATGCCGAGCTTTATTTGGCTTGGCGACTGAAAAATTGAGGAATACCATGCAAGTTTATTACGATAAAGATTGTAACATCGAGATCATCAAAGGTAAGAAAGTAACTATCGTTGGTTACGGTTCACAAGGCCACGCTCACGCTTGTAACCTTAAAGACTCAGGTGTAGATGTAACTGTTGCTCTTCGTGCAGGTTCATCTTCAATCGCTAAAGCAGAAGCACACGGTCTTAAAGTTATGGACAACGTTGCTGATGCAGTAGCTCAAGCTGATCTTGTTATGATTTTGACTCCAGACGAGTTCCAGTCTCAGCTTTATAAGCAAGACATTGAGCCAAACTTGAAAGAAGGTGCAACTCTTGCATTTGCACACGGTTTTGCAATCCATTACAACCAGATCGTTCCTCGTAAAGATCTAGACGTAATCATGATTGCTCCTAAAGCACCTGGTCACACTGTACGTTCTGAATTCGTACGTGGCGGCGGTATTCCTGATTTGATCGCTATTTTCCAAGATGCGTCTGGTAATGCGAAAGATGTTGCTCTTTCTTACGCTTCAGGCGTTGGTGGTGGTCGTACTGGTATCATCGAAACTACTTTCAAAGATGAAACTGAAACTGACTTGTTCGGTGAGCAAGCTGTTCTTTGTGGTGGTGCTGTTGAGCTTGTTAAAATGGGCTTCGAAACGCTTACTGAAGCTGGTTACGCTCCAGAAATGGCATACTTCGAATGTCTTCACGAGTTGAAATTGATCGTAGACCTAATGTTCGAAGGTGGTATCGCGAACATGAACTACTCAATTTCTAACAACGCTGAATACGGTGAGTACGTAACAGGTCCTCGCGTAATCAACGAAGAATCTCGTAAAGCAATGCGCGCTGCATTGAAAGACATTCAAGATGGCGTTTATGCTAAGAAATTCATCCTAGAAGGTCAGTCTAACTACCCTGAGATGACTGCATGGCGTCGTAACAACGCTGCTCACCCAATTGAGCAGGTTGGTGGTAAGCTACGTGAGATGATGCCTTGGATTGCAGCGAATAAAATCGTTGACCAAGAGAAGAACTAAGTCTTCTTGTAGTAATAAAGAGCGCGGTTTAGACCGCGCTTTTTTGTGCCTGTAGGGAAATAGCCGTTTCTTTCATTGGCTTGTCATCTAATTTTCCCTAGAATTATCCTGTTATTTTTTGGGATTAATATTATGTCTAAAGTGGAAGATCAAAAAGAAACTGAATCGCCAGTTGTGGCAGAAGTGGAAGCTTCTGAAGAGTCATCTCAAGAATCGGTTAAGAAGGCTCGTCATAAAGGCGTTTATTTATTACCGAACATGTTTACTACGGCTGCATTGTTTTCTGGATTTTATGCCGTTGTTGCATCAATGAACGGTCACTTTGAAAAAGCTGCAATTGCCATCTTTGTTGCAATGATTCTTGATGGCTTGGATGGACGGGTTGCTCGTTTGACGAATACTCAAAGTGACTTTGGGGCGCAATACGATAGCTTGTCCGATATGGTGGCGTTTGGTATGGCGCCTGCCTTAGTAGCCTTTACTTGGTCCTTACAGTCTCTGGGGCAAGTGGGTTGGGTTGCGTCGTTTATCTTTGTTGCTTGTGCTGCACTTCGGTTGGCTAGATTCAACACACAAATTGATGTTGTTGATAAAAAGTATTTCATCGGATTAGCTAGCCCGGCTGCCGCCGCGATTGTTGCTGGCATGGTTTGGACCTACGCTGAAAGCGGTGTAAATGGAACGGATATTTCTTGGTTTGCTGCTGCTGTTGTGGCATTGGCTGGAATCTTGATGGTGAGCAACGTTCGCTACACCAGCTTTAAAGATTTTGATCTTAAGAATAAAGTGCCATTCATTGCGCTTATTTCTATGGTGTTAATTATTGCTTTGGTTGCGCTGGATCCTGCCCGTGTTTTGTGGGTTGGTTTCATGATCTATGCGGCATCTGGGCCGGTAATGATGGTTTGGGAAAAACGAAAGGCCTCATAAATACGTCATGTATAGAAAGAAAAGGCGAGTCATTGACTCGCCTTTTTTGTTTGTGGGCGACGAATTCCTGAAATAATCGGAAGGTGTCCAGAAAGTCCATGAAAGCGTCTTTTAGATTCAAAAGTGAAGTAGAGTATTTGCTCTAGCATTGATTGAAAATAATAAAAATAAGAGATCAATGATGACTAATTCTACTGTACGCCTCACCTTGTGTGGGTGCGTTATATGCTGTTCTGCATTAACCCGAGCCGAGCTTGTTCCTATGGGGGATGAAGAGCTCTCCAGTATGTCCGGGCAAGCGTTTATCACAATTGATGAGCCAGATCCTATTGTTCAGGACACAACAACCTATAAATACACTCGAATCAATTTAGGTATGGATATTGAAGCCATTCTCACCGCTGATGAGTTGGTACTCGGTAAGTATCAAGATGATCGAGATATAACAAACTCGGGCGCTGATATTGATATGAGGGATCTTGCGTTAGGTAAATACTTTAATCCGCATGACTATTATCAGGTGAACAGTCAGGGGGATATTGTCTATGGCAGTGATGGTTATCCAAAGCCTGATCCTTCCAAATTCCCAATTAATCCTGCGACGGGGCGGCAGTATGAAATGTCTGATGCGGGTGCGCCGATGCCATTCAGTATTAAAGATCCATACATAGAGTTTGCATTCAAAGAAGAAAATGGCGTGCAAAGTATTGCTGGGTTTAGATTGGGCTTTGGTGGTGCCTCAGGTGCATTTACTACGGATATCGCTTCGCTATCAGGAAACCTTGATGTAGTCATTGAGGATACGGCTCAGGCGTTAGGGACTCAGGACCCAGATGGCTTCTTTGGGATTCTATTGAAATATGTTGCCCCATTACTTTTGGGGGACAGTAAGCTTTCAACGCGTGCTGTTCTTCAACAGGGCCCTGATGATCCGAATCCGGGACAAAAGTTGGATTATCGCGCAACGCATATTGGTGTAGAGGATGGCACAAACTTTCGGGTAGATGCGAGTGATGTGGGGACATTAAATTGGTTTCTGTTGAAAACGTCCATGGATTTATTTGCGCCACCGGAATCTGGCGCCACAACGACATGTACAAGTCGGAATTGGCTGGGGAGTTGTACTGGTGGGGATATCGACTTGTATACAAGTGATTGCCAGGTAGCAGGGATTGAAACTTGCTTTCCGCTAAATAAATATCAAACGTTGGATATTGGTAATGGGGAAGAGGCAGGAGGAATGTTTTTGGGAGTGCAGGTAGAGCAACTCCCTTGGCGAAGTGATGTTTTTATTCCTGCTGATCCAAATGATCCGTTAACTGATGGTGAGTATGTAGAAGGAATTATGCATGCCGGTAAAGGCTTTTATCTAAATATTCCTACGGGTGGAATTAATTTGGATCTCAAGCAGGCGGTAAATAATGGTTTGCCACGGCATTCAACTCGTTATACGGATGCAAGTTTGGGATTATTTTGAATTAAATAATCAATTCTTCGTTATTTGGTCATTAGTTTTACTGGATATTGAAAATCCAAACGATAATTTCCGTTGGTTAAATGCTGTCCAGATGTTGAGTTGTTGTCGGAGGTTTGTGCTTTGGATAGGGTGGTTTTGAGTGCTTTTTGATCGGTGTTGATGGTTCTTTGAGCGATTTAAAATTAATTTGAGTTTTTTTGAATTTTTTATG
>NZ_BSNM01000007.1 GCF_030159995.1 Litoribrevibacter albus
CTGGTGTTGAAATGTTCCGTAAGCTGCTTGACGAAGGTCGTGCAGGTGAGAACTGTGGTATTCTTCTTCGTGGTACTAAGCGTGATGAAGTTGAGCGTGGTCAAGTATTGGCTATCCCTGGTTCAATTACTCCGCACACCAAGTTTGAAGCAGAAGTATATGTGTTAGGTAAAGATGAAGGTGGTCGTCACACACCATTCTTCAAAGGTTACCGTCCGCAGTTCTACTTCCGTACAACTGACGTAACTGGTTCTTGTGAACTACCTGATGGCGTAGAAATGGTTATGCCTGGTGATAACGTTCAGTTGTCTGTAACTCTAATTGCTCCAATTGCGATGGACGAAGGTCTACGTTTCGCGATCCGTGAAGGTGGTCGTACAGTTGGTGCAGGTGTTGTTGCAAAGATTGTTGAATAATGTATAATATGCCCCTCTCTTGAAGAGGGGTTAAATTTAGGCCAGTAGTTCAATTGGTAGAGCGTCGGTCTCCAAAACCGAAAGTTGGGGGTTCAAGTCCCTCCTGGCCTGCCATCTTCTCTCTCCGTTAGCGCGCACATGAATTCAAATATCGAAACTCAAAGATCTCCACTTGACGTAGTTAAGTGGGTTTTAGTTGCAGCGGTAGTGTCTGCTGCAGTCGTAGGAAATGCAATCTATAGCGATGAGTCATTGCTTTATCGCGTTATTGCTGTGTTGGTTCTTTCTGCTGTTGCTATTGGTGTTGCTTTAACGACCGAGCATGGAAAGCGTTTTTCTCAATTTGTACGCATGTCGTGGGCTGAAGTTAAGAAAGTCGTATGGCCTACAAGAGAAGAAACCCGTCAAACCACAATTATTGTAATTGTTGCTGTTTTGATTGTGGGTGTGATTTTGTACTTCTTGGACATGTTGTTTGGTTGGCTTGTTAAGTTACTTATTGGTTAGAGGTTGATATGTCTAAGCGTTGGTATGTGGTTCAGGCTTACTCTGGCTATGAAAAGAGAGTGATGAACTCTCTGAAAGAACAGGTTGAACTTAAGGGGATGCAGGATTTCTTTGGTGATATCTTGGTTCCTACTGAAGAAGTTGTTGAGATTCGTGAAGGTAAGAAGCGTAAGAGTGAGCGTAAGTTCTATCCTGGTTATGTTTTGGTGAACATGGAGATGAACGATGAGACGTGGCACTTGGTTAAGAGTACTTCGCGAGTTCTAGGTTTTATTGGTGGTACGGCTGATAAGCCTGCGCCGATTACTCAGCGTGAAGCTGATGCTATTCTACAGCGTGTTGAGACGGGTGCTAGTAAGCCGCGTCCTAAAACGTTGTTTGAAGCGGGTGAGGTTGTTCGTGTTAATGATGGCCCATTTGCTGACTTTAATGGTGTTGTTGAAGAAGTGGATTATGAGAAGAGCAGAGTTAAAGTTTCTGTTCTTATCTTTGGTCGCTCTACTCCGGTGGAGCTAGAGTTTGGTCAGGTTGAAAAGACCTGATAAGTAATCGGGGAGCCGAAAGGCGTTTGCACCCTTAGGAGTATATATGGCTAAGAAAGTTGAAGCTTATATCAAGCTGCAAGTTGCAGCTGGTCAAGCAAACCCAAGTCCGCCGGTTGGTCCTGCACTAGGTCAGCATGGTGTGAATATCATGGAATTCTGTAAGGCGTTTAATGCTGCGACTCAAAAGCTTGAGCCAGGCCTTCCAGTTCCTGTTGTTATCTCTGTATATAATGATCGTTCATTTACGTTCATTACTAAAACTCCACCTGCAGCAGTATTGCTGAAGAAAGCAGCTGGTCTTAAGAGTGGTTCGGCGCGTCCTAACACTGACAAAGTTGGTAAGGTTACACGTGCTCAGTTGGAAGAAATTGCAACTGCTAAAGAGCCGGATCTAACTGCTGCAGATATGGATGCTGCTGTACGTACTATCGCTGGTACTGCTCGTAGTATGGGTCTAGAGGTGGAGGATTAATCATGGCTAAGCTAACAAAACGCGCTAAGTTGATCGCTGAAAAAGTAGATGCTAACAAGCAATATACTGTAGAAGAAGCGGTTGCTATCCTCAAGGATTTGTCTTCATCGGTGAAATTCACTGAGTCTGTAGATGTTTCTGTGAATCTAGGTATTGATGCACGTAAATCAGACCAAAACGTTCGTGGTGCTACTGTATTGCCTAACGGTAACGGTAAAACAGTTCGTGTTGCTGTCTTCACTCAGGGTGAAAATGCTGAGAAAGCAACTGCTGCTGGCGCAGACGTAGTTGGTATGGATGATCTTGCAGCTGACGTTAAAGCGGGCAACATGAACTTTGATGTTGTTATCGCGACTCCGGATGCAATGCGTGTGGTTGGTCAGTTGGGTCAGATTCTTGGTCCTCGTGGTCTTATGCCAAACCCTAAGGTTGGTACTGTAACTCCAGACGTAGAAACTGCTGTTAAGAACGCAAAAGCAGGTCAGGTTCGTTACCGTAACGACAAGGCGGGTATCATTCACACTGGTATCGGTAACGTTACATTTGATGCGGCTCAAATTCAGGGTAACCTTGAAGCGCTTCTTGCAGATCTTAAGAAAGCAAAACCTGCTTCTGCGAAAGGCGTATACATGAAGAAAGTTACTCTTTCTTCAACTATGGGTCCTGGCTTGACAATTGATCAGGCGACTCTAGAGCTTTAATCAAAAGCGAAAGAATTTAAAGAACTTTGGGGTCCTGGCTGTATGGCCGGGACTATCAAAGACCGTAGGTGCTTTAACTAATGTTATGTAGTCTTTAGTTTTTGCTTAATTTCCTACGCAGATGGTGTGTTCCCCTTCAGAATACTGAATTGTCACACCTAAGTTAGCTCTTCGGAGCATTCATTAACTTTTAGGAGTTAAATTGTGGCTTTAGGACTTATTGATAAAAAAGCAATTGTTGCTGAAGTCCAGGAAGCTGCTCAGTCAGCTCAGTCAGCTGTAGTTGCTGATGCACGTGGTGTATCTGTAACTGATATGACTGCTTTGCGAAAAGAAGCTCGTGAAGCCGGTGTTTGGATGCGTGTTGTACGTAACACATTGGCAAAACGTGCCGTAGAAGGTACGGAATACGAGTGTTTGACTGAAAACTTCGTTGGCCCAACTTTGATTGCATTTTCTACTGAGCACCCAGGTGCTGCAGCGCGTATCTTTAAAGATTTCGCGAAGAAAAATGAAAAATTCGAAGTTAAGGCGGCGGCATTTGAAGGTAAAGTAGCGGATGTAAACCTACTTGCAACCTTGCCGACATACGACGAAGCGATCGCAAAGCTAATGAGCGTGATGAAAGAAGCAGCCGCTGGCAAACTGGTTCGCACAATTGCTGCGATCCGCGATCAGAAAGAACAAGAAGCAGCTTAATACGTTATCTAAGATTTTTACGTATTTTCTGTTTAGAACTAATTTATCGAGCGAAAGCTCCATTAATGATTCCGGGATAATATTATGTCTCTTACTAAAGACGATATCATCAATGCAGTTGCTGAAATGTCTGTAACTGATGTTGTTGAATTAATTGAAGCAATGGAAGAAAAATTCGGCGTTACTGCAGCGGCAGCAGCAGTAGTAGTAGCTGGCGGTGACGCTGGCGGTGCAGCTGAAGAGAAAACTGAATTCGACGTAGTACTTACAGGTGCTGGTGAGAAGAAAGTTAACGTAATTAAAGCAGTTCGTGCAATCACTGGTCTTGGCCTGAAAGAAGCTAAAGCAATGGTTGATGGTACTCCTGCAACTGTTAAAGAAGGCGCTTCTAAAGAAGACGCTGAAGAAGCTAAGAAGCAGCTTGAAGAGGCTGGTGCATCTGTTGAGATTAAATAATCTCGACTTAGCGCATAAAAGCTCTATAGTAAAGCTGGCTGGCGGCATTTTGTCGCCGGCCTTTTACCGTTTATAAAGAACTGAATTGTTAGTGTTAGCGCACTATTGCGATAGCTGGTAAAAGAGCTGAGGATCATAATGGCTTACTCATACACCGAAAAAAAACGAATTCGGAAGGACTTCAGTAAAGTACCTCCGGTTATGGATGTGCCGTACTTGTTGGCAATCCAACTGGATTCTTACAAGAAGTTTTTGCAGGCAGACGCAGATGCGTCCACAAGAATGGAAATGGGCCTGCACGCAGCATTCAAATCTGTATTTCCCATTGTCTCTTTTTCTGGGAATGCAGCGTTGGAATACGTTAGTTATCGGTTAGGCAAGCCTGTATTCGACGTAAAAGAGTGTGTGCTTCGTGGTATTACTTATTCTGCACCACTTAGAGTTAAAGTTCGTCTAATTATCTATGATAAAGAATCGTCAACTAAGGCGATTAAAGATATTAAAGAACAAGAAGTGTACATGGGTGAAATGCCACTCATGACAGAGAACGGTACTTTCGTTATCAATGGTACTGAGCGTGTGATCGTTTCTCAGTTGCACCGTTCTCCTGGTGTGTTCTTTGATCATGACAAAGGTAAAACGCACTCTTCTGGTAAGTTACTGTATTCAGCTCGCATTATTCCTTACCGTGGTTCATGGTTGGATTTCGAGTTTGATCCGAAGGATAACGTATTCGTTCGTATCGACCGTCGTCGTAAATTACCTGCGACGATTCTTCTTCGCGCTTTGGGTTACGAAGCTGAGGAAATGTTAGACAACTTCTTTGATACCGCTGAATATGAGTTCAGAAAAGATGGTGTCTATCTGAAGTTGGTTGCTAATCGTCTTCGTGGTGAGACAGCAACTTTTGATATCTTAGATGAGAAGGGCGAGCTAGTTGTTGAAACTGGTCGTCGTATTACCGCTCGTCACATTCGTACCATGGAGAAATCAGGTATTGAGTGGATGAAGGTGCCTGTTGAGTATCTGTGCGGTAAAACTGTTGCGAAAAATATGATTCATCCTGCAACAGGTGAGATTCTTTGCGAATGTAACACTGAGATCACGATGGAATTGCTTGAGACATTTGCTCAGGCTGGCGTGACTTCAATCGAAACACTATATACAAATGATTTGGACTGTGGGCCTTTCATTTCAGAAACGCTACGTGTTGATCCTACTCGTAATAAGCTGGAAGCATTGGTAGAGATCTACCGTATGATGCGCCCTGGTGAGCCGCCAACCAAAGAAGCTGCTGAAGCTCTTTTCCATAATTTGTTCTTCACTGACGAGCGTTATGACTTATCAACTGTAGGTCGTATGAAGTTCAACCGTCGTTTAGGTCGTGAAGAGACGGTTGGTGATGGTATTCTTTTTGATGGTACTTACTTAGAAGAAGAGGGTGACAGACCTTCTGATATCGTTGATGTTCTAAGAACATTGATTGATATTCGTAACGGTAAAGGCTCAGTTGATGATATTGATAACTTGGGTAACCGTCGTATCCGTTCTGTTGGTGAAATGGCAGAAAACCAATTCCGTGTAGGTTTGGTTCGTGTAGAGCGTGCTGTACGTGAGCGTTTGAGCTTGGCTGAATCTGAAGGTCTGATGCCACAGGATTTGATCAACGCTAAGCCAGTAGCTGCTGCGATCAAAGAATTCTTTGGTTCTAGCCAGTTGTCACAGTTTATGGATCAGAACAACCCATTGTCTGAAGTAACGCATAAGCGTCGTGTTTCAGCATTAGGTCCTGGTGGTTTGACTCGTGAGCGTGCTGGATTTGAGGTTCGAGACGTACACGCGACTCACTATGGTCGTGTTTGTCCAATTGAGACGCCTGAAGGTCCGAACATTGGTTTGATTAACTCGCTGTCCACTTATGCTCGTACTAATGAATACGGTTTCTTGGAGAGTCCTTATCGTAAAGTAGTAGATGGTGTTGTAACTGAAGACATCGAATATCTATCTGCTATCGAAGAAACTGAGCAAGTTATTGCACAGGCAAACGCAGAATTAGATGGCGATAACCGTCTTGTTGATGAATTGGTAACCGTTCGTCATAAAGAAGAAACGACGGTTATGGCACCGGAAAAAGTAACCTACATGGACGTGTCTCCACGTCAGGTTGTATCTGTTGCGGCTTCCTTGATTCCATTCCTAGAGCACGATGATGCTAACCGTGCATTGATGGGATCGAACATGCAACGTCAGGCAGTGCCTACGCTAGTTGCAGAAAAGCCAGTGGTTGGTACTGGTATGGAGCGTTATGTAGCGCGTGACTCTGGTGTTTGTATCATTGCTAACCGTGGTGGTGTGATCGAGAGTGTTGATGCGTCTCGTGTTGTTGTTCGTGCGAACGATGAAGAGACGGCTGCAGGTGAGGCGGGTGTAGATATCTACAACCTGACTAAATACGTTCGCTCAAACCAAAATACGTGTATCAATCAGCGTTCTGTTGTTCGTCCTGGTGATGTGGTAGCACGTGGTGATGTTCTGGCTGATGGTCCATCTGTTGATCTTGGTGAGTTGGCACTTGGGCAGAACATGCGTATCGCGTTTATGCCTTGGAATGGTTACAACTTCGAGGATTCGATCCTTGTATCTGAGCGTGCTGTTCAAGAAGATCGCTTTACAACGATTCATATTCAGGAATTAACCTGTATTAGTCGTGATACCAAGCTAGGTTCTGAAGAAATTACTGCGGATATTCCTAACGTAGGTGAATCTGCATTAGCCAAGCTGGATGAATCAGGTATCGTTTATGTGGGTGCTGAAGTAGGCCCTGGTGATATCTTGGTTGGTAAAGTTACGCCTAAAGGTGAAACTCAGTTAACTCCGGAAGAAAAGCTTCTTCGTGCAATCTTTGGTGAGAAAGCATCTGATGTTAAAGATACTTCTCTTCGTGTGAAAACGGGCACCAAAGGTACGGTTATCGATGTTCAGGTGTTTACACGAGATGGTGTGGAAAAAGACCAGCGTGCATTGGATATCGAGAAAGCTCAGCTTGATGAGTACCGTAAAGATTTGATGGCAGAGTTTGCCATTGTTGAACGTGCAACGTTTGAACGTCTAAGTTCTGCATTGGTTGGTCAGGAAATTATTGCTGGCCCAGGTATGAAGAAAGGCGATTCATTGACTCAGGAATATCTTGATAATCTTCAGCATGATCAGTGGTTTAAACTGAACATGGCAGAAGAGTCATTGAATGAACAGCTTGAAGCTGCCCAGGATTACCTGAAGAACCACCGTAAAGAACAAGACGAGAAGTTCGAAGATAAGAAACGCAAGATCCAAACAGGTGATGATTTGGCACCTGGCGTACTTAAAATCGTTAAGGTCTATGTTGCTATTAAACGTCGTATTCAGCCTGGTGATAAGATGGCTGGTCGTCACGGTAACAAGGGTGTTATCTCAGCTATTATGCCTGTTGAGGACATGCCTCATGACGAAAATGGCGAGCCAGTAGATATCGTTCTAAACCCGCTGGGTGTACCGTCTCGTATGAACGTTGGTCAGATCCTTGAAATGCACTTGGGTATGGCGGCGAAAGGTCTTGGTGTTCGAATCAATGAGATGCTTCAGGAAGAACGTGATCGTCTTGAAAAGATTCAAAATCTTCGCGATTTCTTGAAGAAAGTCTACAACACTGATGTTGCTGGTAACGTTCCTGCTCGTAATGAAGATATTGACTCTCTTACAGATGAAGAGGTTCTAGAGCTTGCAGGTAACCTGACTGGTGGTGTGCCTATGGCTACGCCTGTGTTTGATGGTGCAAAAGAAGCTGAAATCAAGCATATGTTGGAGTTGGCTGGTCTACCTGAAAGTGGTCAGTTCACAATGTTCGATGGTCGTACTGGTCAGAAGTTTGATCGTAAAGTGACCGTTGGTTACATGTACATGCTGAAACTAAACCACTTGGTTGACGATAAGATGCATGCTCGTTCAACAGGTTCGTACAGCTTGGTAACCCAGCAACCTCTTGGTGGTAAAGCACAGTTTGGTGGTCAGCGCTTCGGGGAGATGGAAGTGTGGGCACTAGAGGCATACGGTGCAGCATATACACTGCAAGAAATGCTTACAGTTAAGTCGGATGACGTGAATGGTCGAACTAAGATGTATAAGAACATCGTGGATGGCGACCACAGAATGGAACCTGGAATGCCGGAATCGTTTAACGTTCTGGTGAAAGAGATCCGTTCTCTTGGCATCGATATCGAACTGGAAACCGAATAATTAACTGAGTATTAACGTGAGTCCTCAGTTAGCACTGGGGCTCATAAAGCTAAATGAGGCTTTATAAATGAAAGACCTATTAGGCTTGCTAAAAAATCAAGGCCAATCTGACGAGTTTGATTCGATTCGTATTGGCTTGGCATCGCCAGAAATGATTCGTGCGTGGTCCTATGGTGAGGTTAAGAAACCTGAAACCATTAACTATCGTACTTTTAAGCCAGAACGTGAAGGTTTGTTCTGTGCCAAGATCTTTGGTCCGATTAAGGACTATGAGTGCTTGTGTGGAAAATACAAGCGTATGAAACACCGCGGTATTATCTGTGAGAAATGTGGTGTTGAAGTAACGCTTTCTAAAGTTCGTCGTGATCGTATGGGTCACATTGAGCTAGCTAGCCCTGTTGCCCATATTTGGTTCCTGAAGTCTTTGCCATCTCGTATCGGTATGCTTTTGGACATGACGCTTCGTGATATCGAGCGTGTGCTTTATTTTGAATCCTTCGTGGTTGTTGAACCAGGCATGACGACGCTTGAAAAAGGTCAAATGCTGAATGACGAAGAGTATTTTGAAGCGTTAGAGCAATTTGGTGATGATTTTGATGCTCGTATGGGTGCTGAAGCAATCCAGTACTTGCTACAAGATATGGACTTGGAACAAGAAGTTTCTGAGATCCGTGAAGAGATCCCTCAGACTAACTCAGAAACAAAGCTTAAGAAATTAACCAAGCGTCTGAAGTTGTTAGAGTCATTTGTAAAATCAGGTAATGAGCCAGGCTGGATGATCCTTGAGGTTCTTCCTGTTCTTCCACCTGATTTACGTCCATTGGTGCCTCTTGATGGTGGTCGTTTTGCAACGTCTGATCTGAATGATCTGTATCGTCGAGTGATTAACCGTAACAACCGTTTGAAGCGTCTATTAGAGCTGAATGCTCCGGATATTATCGTTCGCAACGAAAAACGTATGCTTCAAGAGTCTGTTGATGCGTTGCTGGATAACGGTCGCCGTGGTCGTGCTATTACTGGTTCTAACAAGCGTCCATTGAAATCTCTTGCTGATATGATTAAAGGTAAGGGCGGTCGTTTCCGTCAGAACCTTCTTGGTAAGCGTGTAGATTATTCTGGTCGTTCGGTAATTACCGTAGGTCCTCAGCTGCGTTTGCATCAGTGTGGTCTTCCTAAGAAGATGGCACTTGAATTATTTAAACCATTTATCTTCTCTAAGTTAGAGCTTCGTGGTCTTGCTACTACTATTAAAGCCGCTAAGAAGATGGTTGAGCGTGAAACAGCTGAAGTTTGGGATATTCTTGCTGAAGTTATTCGTGAACACCCAGTATTGCTAAACCGTGCACCAACTCTTCACCGTTTGGGTATTCAGGCGTTTGAACCTCAGTTGATTGAAGGTAAAGCTATCCAGCTTCATCCATTGGTTTGTGCGGCGTATAACGCTGACTTCGATGGTGACCAGATGGCTGTACACGTGCCGCTGACTACTGAAGCTCAGCTAGAAGCACGTGCTCTAATGATGGCAACCAATAACGTGTTGGCGCCAGCGAATGGTGAGCCGATTATCGTACCTTCTCAGGACGTTGTTCTTGGTTTGTACTATATGACTCGTGAGCGTATCAATGCTCTTGGTGAAGGCCTTGTTTTGGCTAACATCGAAGAAGCTCATCGTGCATATTGGTCTGGTCGTGCTCATTTGCAGGCTAAAGTAAAAGTTCGTATTCGTGACGTTACCGTAGATGAAGATGGTAATCGTACTGAGTTGACTGCAATTCGTGAAACAACGATTGGTCGCGCGATGTTGTTTGATATTGTGCCAGAAGGTATTTCTTACGACATGGTTAACCAGCCGATGAAGAAGAAAGCGATTTCTGCACTTCTAAACCGTTGTTACCGTGTTGTTGGTCTAAAAGATACTGTAATTTTTGCTGACCAGTTGATGTATACCGGTTTCCATTACGCAACGCTTTCTGGTTCCTCTATCGGTGTAAACGATTTCGAAATCCCGAAAGAAAAAGCAAGTATTGTTGCTGCAGCTGAAGAAGAAGTGAAAGAGATTGAGTCTCAGTACGCTTCTGGTTTGGTAACGCATGGTGAAAAATACAACAAGGTTATCGATATCTGGTCTCGTGCAAACGAAGTTGTATCGACCAAAATGATGGAAAACCTTGGTAAAGAAACCGTTGTGGATCGTGAAGGTAACGAAGTTCAGCAAGACTCGTTCAACTCGGTATATATGATGGCCGACTCTGGTGCTCGTGGTTCTGCAGCTCAGATTCGTCAGCTTTCTGGTATGCGTGGTTTGATGGCCAAGCCGGATGGTTCAATTATCGAGACGCCGATTGTTGCAAACTTCCGTGAAGGTCTGAACGTACTTCAGTACTTTATTTCTACTCACGGTGCTCGTAAAGGTCTTGCCGATACCGCACTTAAGACTGCGAACTCAGGTTATTTGACTCGTCGTCTTGTAGACGTAGCGCAAGACGTTGTTGTTACCGAGCATGACTGTGGTACGGAAGAAGGCTTGATCATGACGCCGCTGATTGAAGGTGGTGATGTTGTTCTTCCTTTGGGTGACCGTGTACTTGGTCGAGTGGTAGCCCGTGATGTACTTCAGCCTGGTAGTGACGATGTTGCGATTGAGAAAGGCACACTGATTGATGAGCGTTGGGTTAAGCGTTTAGAGCATATCGGTGTGGACGAGATTATCGTTCGTTCAGCAATCACTTGTAAGACTCGTTTTGGTATTTGTGCTAGCTGTTATGGTCGCGACTTGGCTCGTGGACATTTGGTTAATCCTGGTGAGGCAGTTGGTGTTATCGCTGCTCAATCAATTGGTGAGCCAGGAACACAGCTTACGATGCGTACCTTCCACATTGGTGGTGCGGCATCTCGAGCTTCCGCTGTAGATAGTATCCAGGTTAAAAATGGCGGCACGGTTCGTCTGCGTAAGCTGAAATCTGTACAGCGTGACTCTGGTGAGTTGGTTGCAACTTCTCGTTCTGGTGAGTTGGCAATTGCTGATGAATTTGGTCGTGAGCGTGAGTTGTACAAGATTCCATACGGTGCCGTAATTAGTGTTCAGGATGGCGATGCTGTTACTCCTGGTCAGGTAGTTGCTAACTGGGATCCACACACCCACCCAATTATTTCTGAAGTGTCAGGGCGAGTACGTTTCTCTGGTATGGAAGATAAGATTACCATTGAGCGTCAAACTGACGAGCTAACAGGTCTTTCAAGTATCCAGGTAATTGATCCTAAGGATCGCCCGGCTGCTGGTAAAGATATTCGTCCGATGATTCAGTTGGTTGATGAGTCTGGCAAAGAGGTTATGTTCGCAAACTCTGATGCACCTGCTCAGTACATGCTGCCTGGTAGTGCATTAGTTAACATGGAAGATGGCGCTGAAGTACGTGTGGGTGATGTTGTTGCACGTATTCCTCAAGAGTCTTCTGGTAACAAAGATATTACTGGTGGTCTGCCACGAGTTGCTGACCTGTTTGAAGCTCGTAAGCCAAAAGAGCCTGCTATCCTTGCGGAAATCACAGGTACGATTGGTTTTGGTAAAGAGACTAAAGGTAAGAAGCGCCTTCAGATCATCCCAAATGATGGCTCTGAATCCTATGAAGTGCTTATTCCTAAGTGGCGTCAATTGAACGTATTTGAGGGTGAGCAGGTGACTAAAGGTGAGGTAATTGCCGACGGTCCTGCGAGTTCACATGACATTCTGCGTCTTTTGGGTGTAGAAGCGCTAGCACAATATATTACTAACGAAGTGCAAGACGTTTACCGTCTGCAAGGCGTTGTGATCAACGATAAGCATATTGAAGTGATCATTCGTCAGATGCTTCGTAAGGTTGACGTAGTTACTACGGGTGATAGTGATCTAATTGCTGGTGATCAAGTTGAATTGTCTGAAATTGTTCAGGTGAATCAAGACTTGGTAGCACAGGGCAAAGTACCTGCTCAATTCTCGCATGTATTGTTAGGTATCACTAAAGCTTCATTGTCTACTGACTCCTTCATTTCAGCGGCGTCTTTCCAGGAGACAACGCGCGTATTAACTGAAGGTGCAGTAACTGGTAAGCGTGACTACTTACGTGGTCTGAAAGAAAACGTTGTGGTTGGTCGTCTGATTCCTGCAGGAACTGGTTTGACTTATCACAATGAAAGAAAGCGTCGTCAGCAGCAAGACTTGGAGCCTTTCGTGGCTCCAACCCTGAATGCAGATGAAGCTGAGGAAAGATTGTCTGAAGAAATGAAGGGTATTGAATAAATACCAGTTGTTTCTAGGGCTTGACTAGGATTGCGGAGGTCATTAGACTTTCGCATCCTGAATAATGGTGGGGATACTGTCCTCACCTTTTCTTGTTTTATTAATTAATGTGGAGTTGTTTACATGGCAACGATTAATCAGTTGGTACGTAAGCCTCGTAAACGCGTTGTTGAGAAGAGTAATGTTCCTGCATTGGAAGCTTGTCCGCAACGTCGTGGTGTTTGTACCCGTGTGTATACAACCACTCCTAAGAAGCCAAACTCAGCATTGCGTAAGGTTTGCCGTGTGCGCCTAACCAATGGCTTTGAAGTGACTTCTTATATCGGTGGTGAAGGTCACAACCTGCAAGAGCATAGTGTTGTATTGATTCGTGGCGGTCGTGTTAAAGACCTTCCAGGTGTTCGTTATCACACAGTTCGTGGTAGCTTGGATACCCAAGGTGTTGCAGATCGTAAACAAGGTCGTTCTAAGTACGGTACTAAGCGTCCTAAGGGTTAATAGCCAATATTTGGTCATTAAACCTTAAATTATTGATGCTTTACTGTAGATAAGATGTAAGGCCAAGCAAATAAATTGTTGTATTAGTCTTGGGGAAACCTGAAGACCTTTGAGGACTTATCAATGCCAAGAAGAAGAGTCGCCGCAAAACGTGAAATTCTTCCAGATCCTAAATTTGGAAACACCACGTTGGCAAAATTTATGAACCATGTAATGGTTAGTGGTAAAAAATCAACTGCGGAAAAAATTGTATACGGTGCGCTAGATGTTGTTGCTGAGCGTACTAATGAAGATCCGCTAGAGTTATTCAATAAAGCGCTTGAAACAGTTCAGCCTTTGGTTGAGGTTAAATCTCGCCGTGTAGGTGGTGCAACGTATCAGGTGCCTGTAGAAGTTCGTCCAAGTCGTCGTGAAGCGCTTTCTATGCGTTGGTTGGTGGACGCTGCGCGTGGTCGTGGTGAGAAGTCAATGGCTCTACGTCTTGCAAACGAAATGCTAGATGCAGCAGAAGGTAAAGGTGCTGCAGTTAAGAAGCGTGAAGACGTACACCGTATGGCTGAAGCGAACAAGGCGTTCTCGCACTACCGCTTCTAAGATATTTGTGCTTCTAAATAGCAGGAGAATCACGTGGCACGATCAACCCCCATTAATAGATATCGCAATATTGGTATTTGCGCGCACGTAGATGCTGGTAAAACTACCACAACAGAGCGTGTGCTTTTCTATACTGGTATTTCACATAAGATTGGTGAAGTACATGATGGGGCTGCAACCATGGACTGGATGGAGCAAGAGCAGGAGCGAGGTATTACCATTACCTCTGCTGCGACGACTTGTTTCTGGAAGGGGATGGCTCAGCAGTTTGACGAGCATCGCATTAACATCATTGATACACCGGGACACGTTGACTTCACCATTGAAGTAGAACGTTCTTTGCGGGTGCTGGATGGTGCAGTTGTTGTTCTATGTGGTTCTTCTGGTGTTCAGCCTCAGACCGAAACGGTCTGGCGTCAGGCGAACAAATATGAAGTTCCGCGCATGGTCTTTGTTAACAAAATGGACCGTGCCGGAGCTGACTACCTTATGGTGGTAAATCAGCTTAAAGACCGTTTAGGTGCGGTAGCTGTACCATTGCAAATTAATATTGGTGCAGAAGATGAATTCGCCGGTGTGGTGGATTTGATCAAAATGAAGGCGATCATGTGGAATGAAGCAGACATGGGCGCTACCTTTGAGTTGGTTGATATTCCTGCTGAGTTGCAAGATGAAGCGGAAGAGATGCGTGAGCAGTTGGTTGAGGCTGCTGCTGAGGCCTCTGAAGAATTGATGGATAAGTACCTGGAAGAGGGTGCTTTATCAGAAGAAGAAATTAAGCAGGGTATTCGTCAGCGTACACTGGCTAACGAAATCGTACCTGTGCTATGTGGGTCTGCATTTAAGAATAAGGGTGTGCAGGCTGTGTTGGATGCTGTTATTGAGTATTTACCTTCGCCTACTGAAGTTAAGGCGATTGAGGGGCATCTAACAGACAATGATGAAACGCTTGCAACTCGTACCTCGAGTGATGATGAACCATTTGCTGCGTTGGCTTTTAAGATCGCTACGGATCCGTTTGTTGGTACTTTGACATTTTTCCGTGTTTATTCTGGCGTTCTTAGTGGCGGTGATAGTGTTCTTAACTCTGTTAAGGGTAAGAAAGAGCGTGTCGGTCGTATGGTGCAGATGCATGCGAACAGCCGTGAAGAAATTAAAGAAGTACGAGCGGGTGATATTGCTGCTGCCGTTGGTCTTAAAGATGTGACGACAGGTGATACGCTTTGTTCTATTAATGCACCTATTGTACTTGAAAGAATGGACTTCCCTGAGCCGGTTATCTCGGTAGCAGTGGAGCCTAGATCAAAGGCTGATCAGGAAAAAATGGGTATTGCGTTAGGTAAGTTGGCGCAAGAAGATCCTTCCTTTCGTGTAGAGACGGATGAGGAAACTGGTCAGACAATTATTTCTGGTATGGGTGAATTGCACCTGGATATTATTGTAGATCGGATGCGCCGTGAGTTTAGTGTAGAGGCTAACGTTGGTGCGCCTCAGGTGGCATACCGTGAAAAAATTCGTGCAACTGCAGAGATTAACCATAAGTTCGTTCGCCAGTCTGGTGGTCGAGGGCAGTATGGTCATGTTGTTGTTCGATTCGAGCCAGCAGAAAACCCGGATTCAGAAGTTCTGGAGTTCGTAAATGAGATTGTTGGGGGTGTGGTTCCTAAGGAATACATTCCGGCAGTTGAGAAGGGTATTCAGGAACAGTTGAAAAATGGTGTCTTGGCAGGCTACCCATTATTGGGTGTTAAGGCGACATTGATTGATGGTTCTTACCATGATGTTGACTCGAATGAGATGGCGTTTAAAATTGCGGCGTCTCAAGCGACAAAACAGCTTTCTTCTGAAGGTGATCCAGCATTGATGGAGCCTATGATGAAGGTTGAAGTTGTTACTCCTGAGGACTACATGGGCGATGTGATGGGTGATCTCAATCGTCGTCGTGGGCTAGTTCAGGGAATGGAGGATTCTCCTTCGGGTAAAGTTATTAATGCTGAAGTTCCACTTTCGGAAATGTTCGGTTATGCAACAGATCTGCGTTCTGCGACGCAAGGTCGTGCGACTTACTCAATGGAATTTGCAAAATATGCTGAAGCGCCAGCAAATATTGCAGAAGAAGTTATTAAGAAAAATTTTGGCGAATAATTAACTTTGAGGTAATTAAAAGTGGCAAAGGAAAAGTTTGAACGTTCCAAACCGCACGTTAACGTTGGTACTATCGGTCACGTTGACCACGGTAAAACAACTCTAACTGCAGCATTGACTCGTGTATGTGCTGAAGTATTTGGTGGTGC
>NZ_BSNM01000008.1 GCF_030159995.1 Litoribrevibacter albus
TCGATTGACATCATCATCACCGCGACCTCAGCGGACGGTTCTCAATCCCACGAGACCTTTACCGTACAAGTGAGCGATGTGGATGAGTTCGATGTCAGTGCCGTCACCGATACGGATTCAGCCACGAATACAATCGCTGAAAATGCAGCGGCCGGTACCCAGGTGGGGATCACGGCTTCTGCAGCGGATAATGACGCCACCGATACTGTCAGCTACACCGTGAACGACGACCGTTTTGTGATC
This sequence comes from Litoribrevibacter albus, assembly GCF_030159995.1. Lineage (NCBI taxonomy): Bacteria > Pseudomonadati > Pseudomonadota > Gammaproteobacteria > Oceanospirillales > Oceanospirillaceae > Litoribrevibacter > Litoribrevibacter albus. The sequence continues at coordinate 244 of NZ_BSNM01000008.1, forward strand.
GATGCCAACGGCGTGGTGACGGTAGCGGATGGCGCCAGCTTCGACGCTGAGACCGAAGGCAGCATTCAATTAACCGTGACGGCAACATCAACGGACGGTTCTCAATCCCACGAGACCTTCACCATACAAGTGAGCGATGTCGATGAGTTCGATGTCAGTGCCGTCACCGATACGAACAGCACTGCGAACACCATTGCCGAGAACGTAACGGCCGGAACGCAGGTGGGGATCACCGCCTCAGCGACTGACAATGACGCGACCAACAACACAGTAACCTATGCCGTGGATGACACCCGCTTCGAGATCGACGCCAATGGCGTAGTGACCGTAGCGGACGGTGCGAGCTTCGACGCCGAGACCGAAGGGGCTATCAACCTAACGATTACAGCGACCTCAACCGATGGCTCATCGTCCAACGAGACCTTCAGTATTACAGTAAGTAATGTTAACGAAGGTCCTGAGCTGGTTAATAATGGCTTAACTATTACCGAAGGACAGACGGTCATTCTGTCGAGTTCTGAATTGTCAGCATCTGATGTAGATACTGATGATTCTCTGCTTCAGCTCACTGTGTCTAATGTACAGAACGGACAATTTGAATTGGTGTCCGATCCTGGTGTTGAGATTTCAACCTTTACTCAGCAGGATATTTCGGATGGCAAGGTTCAATTTGTTCATGACGGTGGTGAGGATGCTCCGTCGTATGATGTATCTGTGAGTGATGGTGAATTTACGGACGGTGGCACTGCCAGCGTTACATTTACTAACACCAATGATGATCCAGAAATTTCACTGAGTTTATTGGATGAAGTGGATGAGAATTCAGCTACTCAAGGTCAGGCTATTGCTAATTATTCGGCAAATGATGCAGAGGGCGCTGTTTTTGTAGACTTCAAGTCTGGAACAAACGACCAAGGCTATTACCAGTTGATTGGCACTACTGTGGTTCTGACGCTTGCTGGTGCTAACTTTGTCAATGCGGGTAATCAACTGCCTGATATTCAATTAACCGTACTGGATGATGATGGTGTTTCTATTGATTCCAGCATTGTTTCACCTGTAGTGAATCTGGTTAATGATGCACCTGTGGTGTCTTCAGTAGATCTTGGAACGATTGTCGAAGACGGTACCTTAGTCATTTCTCAATCTGATTTACTTGCAGGTACAACTGATGAGGAAGGGGGAGTCACTGTAAGTAATCTTCAAGTGACTTCAGGTTCTGGGGTGTTGACTGATAATGGCAATGGTACTTGGACATTTGAACCAAATGATCATTGGAGTGGTGATGTTGAGATCAGTTTTGATGTTATTGATGGTGTTCATACCATTCCGACAACTGCCAGCCTTTCTGTCACTGCATTGGCTGATACGCCGAACTTGAGTGGTCCGAGTAAGATTGTTGAGTTGATTGATCTTTCCGGTAACAACGGCAATGAGAAAGATGGGGTTGTTCAGATTGAGAATGGCACCATTACCTTAAATAGTGAGGATGATAACTCTGAGGTTTCCGCCTCTGAGATTGAGACTGCTTTAGGACTTGCTACAGGGACGTTGGATTCTTTAGCCGACACGACCAGCAATACTAAAGCGGTTGATGGTTCGTTCTATCAAAAAACATTTGATGCACAGGCGGGTGATGTTCTTACCTTTAACTGGGATTTCATCGACCCTGAAGCGGCCAATGGATATGACACCAGCATATACAACGATTATGCGATTGTTGTTATTAATGGGCAGCCTGTGATTCTTGAGCAAACCAATGATGATGAGCAGGGTACTGCAACCTACACCTATCAGGTGACTGAGACAGGGCCTTTAACTCTTGGATTTGCCGTAATTAATGTGGGTGATAACCAATTTGATTCACAGTTAATCCTATCTGATTTGCAGTTAGCAGGTACTGCTGTACAGGTAGAGACTGCAGAAATAGCAGTGGATATTGCTTCCTCTTTGGTGGATCAGGATGGTTCAGAATCTTTAGTTGTATCATTAACTGGCTTCCCGGAAGGTACTACGTTCAGCCAAGGTGAGTTGGTTGGAGGAAATTGGGTTATTGATTTAGATTCGGATTCTATCGAAGGTCTTACTATGACTTTGCCTGTCCCTGCGAGTGATTTTGATCTACAGGTTACGGCAACTTCTACAGATAGTAATGGTTCTACGGCGGAAACAGATCTGACAATTCCTGTATCAGTGTTTGATACCAGTGGTTCTGACAGTGCTCAAGTTGGTCTGCAAGGCAGTTATTATGGCTTTAACCGAGTTGAATTCGGTAACAACAATATCGAAAGCATTAGCGAAGCGCGTACGGTCATTAATAATCAACCTATCGATGCCACCTTTACCGCAACGACTCTCGACTATAGTTATGGTTCTGGTGATGATTTGGCTCGTAATAATCATCTACAGGAGTTTTTGGGAGCGGATGCTGATTCATTGTCTAGTGATCCAAGTAACAGAGAGCATGCCTTACTGCACATGGAAGGTAAGATCTACTTGACCGAAGGGACGTATGCTTTCCAGGTAACTGCAGACGATGGCTATCAAATCCTGATTGATGGTGTTTCTGTTGCTGAATACGATGGTAACCAAGGTGCTACGACCCGTAATCCTGACAATTACTCGAATGGTCACGTGTATTTCGATATCGATACTGCAGGCGCTCATGACATTGAAATCATCTATTGGGATCAGGGTGGAGCGTATCAGTTCCGTGCAGAAATCACTGATGATAATGGTCAGACATGGAATACGTTGGACGGTCAATATTTAAGAAGCTCTGAGACGAATGCTGACATGCTTGTGGGCGATGATTCAGCTAATGAGTTGGTTGGTCTCTTGGTGGATGACAATATCTTTGGTCAGGATGGAAACGATACCATTATCGGTAATGCAGGTGATGATTATCTTTCCGGCGGGCAGGGTAGTGATACCTTTGTGTGGGAATCGGGTGACGACGGTACCGTTAGTGATGTTGCTGTTGATGTCATCAAAGACTTCCAGACAGGCCAGAACGGTGACGTTCTCGATCTTTCTGATTTGTTGATTGATGAGCAAAACAACTCACTGGAACAGTACTTGAGCTTTGAAAGCGATGGTATGAATACAGTGGTGAGTGTAAAAGCGGATGGTACTAATGTGACTCAGAAAATCACTCTGGAAGGCGTGAATCTGACAGGTCCGGATGCCGATATCATTAATCAACTTATTCAGGATGGTAATTTGGATGTGGATCAGTAATGATCCACTCCTTTTGATTCCGATGAAGTCTGTGAATTTCAGACAATAAAAAAGGAGCCTAAATATCGGCTCCTTTTTTATGTGGTGTATTTATACCGGAATGTCCTCAACGGCTCTAAAGCATATCGTCGTCGCTCAAGAGAGAAGGGTTTTCCTGATTGAGCAGAGAACGTAGTTTCTGACGAGAAACCAGTTTTTGCTGAACGGCATCTGGTAGATCAGTGAATAAGATCACTTGTTTTTCGATCAGAACCTGAATCAGATCTTCCGCAACCCGAGCTAATTCGCTGTCCGATTCTCTCAGTGCTTTAAGCGCTTCATCCTGATCTGGTTCCATCCCTAGGAAGCTCACAACCTCTGGATCTGTAGTGGGAAGATATTCATCATGGTCCCCCTCTCGCTGAGAGGTTAATGCAATGATATTTCCTTGGGCATCGCGTTTTATAAAAGGCATGAGAATATCTTCCTGATCTGTTTTTAGGAGAACTTTTTACCAGGTGGTAATTGTTCTGCTTCAGGTGCTTTCACTTCTAATGAATTTAATAAGCGACCTAGCGCACGTAATACCTGATACTTTGAAAGTGTCAGTTCACTTTGGGCTTGGACGTATTGGTTCTTAGCACGAAGAAGCTCATTCTCTGAATCTAGCACATCCAGCAGACTGCGTTGACCGATGCGAAACTGTTGCTCGTAAGCTTTCTGTGTTTCTTGGGTAGATTCAACGTAGTCTTTTAGATAGGCCACTCGATTGTCTGAGGATTTGTAGGCATTCCAGGCAACTTCCGAGTTTTTACGAACTTCACGAAGTTGTGCATCCAGCTCGTATTGAGATTTCTCATATTGGCTCATGGCCTGGCGCTGGCTGGCATCGGTGAAGCCACCCTGGAATAGGTTGTATTCCATTTTTAGCATGATGTAGGCATCGTCATTACGTCCGGCTGAACCGTCCAGGTTGTTGTTCCAAGACGCACCGGATTCGATGAAGAAATTAGGGTAATAGTCACCTTCTACCGCTTCTACATTCATCTCTTGCGCTTTTACCTGATGACGGCCTGAAAGAACCGATGGGTGGTTAGCCAATGCAAGATCAATCGCCTCGCCCTTGTTCTGTGGCAAATCGTAGTCAAAATACGGCATGTTGGTTAATTCAGGTGGGTTCACTCCAACTAGCTCGTAGTATTGGCTTTCTGCGTCGTACAAGTTGTTCAGCGCCGTCTCTAAGTTAGAACGGGCCAGGGCCAAACGTGCACGGATTTGACTGATGTTGGCTTTGTTGTCGGCACCCGACTTTACTCGCATTTGAATTTGGTCGTAAATGCGTTGATGTGACAACAGGTTTTCTTTACTGTTTTTGACAACCTGATTTGATTCAACAACAGCAATGTAGGCATTAACAACGCGAATAGCGACATCTTCAGCGACTTCAATCAACTGATAATCTGCCGCATCCAAACGAGATTGCTCTCTGGCTCGTTCACTTTGCATTTTAAAGCCATCAAAGAGGTTTTGAGTAACCAAAACTTGAGCTTCACGACGCTTCAGTGTTTCTGAACCACCGCCAGCAACAGTGCGTGTCGTATTGTTTTCGCTGTTTTCAGGGCCGATACCTGCAGAAAGTAAAATCTGCGGTAAATAGCGTGAATAGGCTTTTTGTTCTTCATCGCGAACGGTTGCGTGTTCTTTTATCTGAGCCTGAACTTCTGGATGGTTCTTAATCGCAACACGGATGGATTCTTCCAAACTGTTCGCTAGAGAAAGATTACTCAAGCCAAACAAGCCTGTCAGACTGAATACAGTAAAGGCTTTTTTAAACCTTAAAGAGGCATTTTTCGATTTGTTAGTCATGGTTGTATCCGGAACAATTTATAAATTGTTTTTATAGTTCAGTATTAATTCGGTTCTGTTTTTAATAGATAACTTTTCGTAAATAGCAGAAAGATGTGCTTTGACGGTTCTTTCTGAAATGTTCAGGTTCGATGCAATTTCTTTGTTGCTGATACCTGTTATAACTTCTTTTGCGACAGAGACTTCTTTAGGGGTTAGTTGATTAAGTGCTGCTGTGTTCGAGCTTGCTAACCCTTGCTTTAAGCCTTCTACAATGGATGCGCCAAGCCATACATCACCGGCTTTAACCAGGTTGATGGCGGCGATCATGCGATCTCTGTGGCTGTATAGGTTTCCGTAACCTCTATAGCCGTGTTGTAACGCTTCTATTCCCTCATTAAAGCTTGGGGTGGGGGTCAATAGAATAACGTTAAAGCCTTCTTTAAAGAGCTCGGCGCGCACTATATCACAGAGTGTTTTTTGTTCAATCAAAACTAAATTTGTTTTGTGCTGTGAAAGCACCAACAAGGCTTCGTCTTTGGTGTTTGCACAATGAAGGTTAAACTCACTTCTAAGTTGATCGACTAAAAAATCTTCAATATCTGAAGACGCAATCAGGATTACATCTGTTTTGATCGTATGGGTTAGCTGAGCACTCATTTTTCCGTCAGTGCCCTCTCTTTGGCTTTGAAGATAGGTTTAAGCAAGTAATCCATGATGGTTTTTTTGCCCGTCAGAATATCTACATTCGTTGTCATCCCTGGAATGATGGGTAATTCCTGGGAATCTTCACCCAAGAAACTCCGATCGGTTTTAACCCGAACCAGGTAATAACTTTCGTCTTTCTCATTGGTGATTGAGTCGGCACTAATGTGAACGACGGAACCTTCCAGACCTCCGTAAATGGCAAAGTCATAGGCAGTGAACTTCACAATCGCTGGCTGGCCAGGGTAAATTCGGGCGATATCGGCCGGTCTGACTTTAGCTTCGATAAGCAGTGAATCTTCGATTGGTACAATGCTCAGGATATCCATACCCGGTTGCAGTACACCACCAACGGTATTGACCATGATTTGTTTAATGGTGCCTTTTACTGGCGAGCGTACGGCTGTGCGGGTGACTTTGTCTTCAAGCGCATCCTCCGATTGAGATAATCGGGACAGTTCAGCGGTGACTTCGGAAAGCTCTGAGTAAGCTTCACTTTGGTGTTTTAACGAGAGTTCAGAGAGTTTACTTTCCAGCTCTCCAATTTGAGCATTTAGAACCGGAGTCGACAGATTAAGAGAGCTGATTTGGGTCTCAAGACGAACCACTTCTTTTTCTGCACGAATAATCTCCACTTCTGAAACGGCGCCACTTTCCGCCAGTGGAATCAGAATGTTCAGTTCTTTTTCAGCGAGTTTTAAAGATCGTGAGGTTTGTTTTTTCTCGGCTTCGATTTGCGCGAGTTCAGCTCGGGTTTGAGATACCTGCTTCAAAATTGTCGCTTTCTGGGCGTTTAATTGATTTTGACGTTTTAGGAACAGTCCTCGTTCCTGCTGAACAAAACTCATCGCGTCTTCAGGAATATCATAGGGAAGGGCGATACTGTCATGTCCTTGCGATTCAGCGGTCAAACGTGCGGCTCTGGCTTGGAGTTCAAAGTAACGAAGCTTTGTTTCTTGAAACGATGATTGAAATTGGGTGTCATCAATCTTTACCAGAACATCCCCTTTATTCACCAATTGACCTTCTGACACCAGCATGTCGGAAATGATGCCGCCTTCGAGGTTTTGAATGACCTGGAGTTGTTGAGAGGGAATTACCTTGCCTTCACCTCGGGCAATTTCATCCACTTCAGCAAGATACGCCCAGCCAATAATGATGCTTAAAAAAGTGAAGATAGACCAAAGCAAAAGTCGGGACTTAAACGGCGTTTGTTCTTCCATTGCCGCGCGGTTGGGTAGCATGTAGGCGATGTCGAGATCTTTTGTACGCTTGTATCCGGATTTGAGCATGCTGTGTTATGCCTCCGACCCGGTTTGTTGTACGGAGCGTAATAAACCTCGTTTCAACGCGTCCATTACCTGTGCTTTAGGACCATCGGCAATGATGTGGCCTTGATCGAGCACAATAATCCGATCGACTAAATTCAACAGGGATGCACGGTGGGTGCTCAAAATTAAGGTCTTATCCGTTAGATGCTTCTGGAATTGCTGAATCATCGCTTGCTCGGTTTGGTTGTCCATGGCACTGGTACATTCATCCATGAATACGATCGGCGGATCATTGACCAGAGATCTGGCAATAGCGAGCTGTTGACGTTGGCCGCCGGAGAGCCCTTCTCCGCGTTCGCCGATGCTCATGCTATACCCTTCAGGATGATGGTTTGCAAAGTCTGATAAGAGCGAGATGTCAGAAACTCTGAGTATTTCCTCATCTGGCGAATAGGGCGCTTTGAGCGAAATGTTTTCTCGTAAGGTGCCACGGAATACCTGAATGTCCTGAGGAACATAAGCAATGTTGTTTCGGAAGTCGCTAGGGTTAATTTGTTTTTGATCCAGCCCATCCAACAAAATTTGACCTTGAGAGGGCGTAAACAGCCCCATCAGTAATTTACCCAGCGTTGACTTCCCAGAACCCACCTTACCAATCAGGGCAACACGTTCACCTGCGTTAATTTTAATATTAATTTTGGATAAGGTCGGTTGGGATTGGCCCGGGTAGGCAAAGTACACCTCTTTAAATTCAACATTGCCTTGAAGATCAGGACGGTAGATATAACGGCTGTCGTGGAGCTGATCATCCGGCAGGCTAATGATTTGATTTAAGGACGTAATGGCTTGTTTGGTCTGCTCAAACTGGGCAATCAGATTGGCCGCTTGTGCCATAGGCGCAACGGCACGACTACCTAAAAGTACACAGGCGATTAGTGCGCCCATGCTCATCTCATGTTCGCTGATTTGATACACGCCGATAATGACGATGGATACACCCACCAGTTGCGTGAAAAAGCCTGAAAACTGGCTGACGGAATTAGAAATTCGGCGAATGTTTACCTGGCTTTTGCTCAGAAAGGCAACGTTTTCTTCCCATTGGCTTTGTCTTTGGCCTTCTGCGTTAAATGCTCGAATGGTCTCTATCGATTGAATGGATTCAATCAAGTTGGCATTTTTTTGAACGTGCGCCATTTGTGTTTTTTCAATGGCCCGTTTTAGCGGCCACTGAGCATAATAACCGTAACTCAGGATGAGTAGTGCCGCGACAATAGGGGCTAAAACAATCGGACCACCTAAGGAAAATATGACAATCAAAAACAGGATTGCAAACGGAAAGTCGACTAACGTGGTGATTGTTATCGAACTGAAGAAGTTTCGAACATGGTCGAACTCACGAATGTTTTGAGCGAATCCGCCAACGGAAGGAGGCAGGTGTTGAAAGTGAATACCCAGCGCTTTCTGAAACAGTTTGGCACTGAGGATAACATCCAGCTTTTTACCTGCGACTTCAATGAAGTGAGTACGTAAGCTCTTAATGATGAAATCAAAAATAAAAACGATCGCTATACCGCTGGCTAGCACCCACAGGGTTTCGATTGCATTGTTAGGCACGACCCGGTCATAGACGTTCATGACAAATAAAGGATTGGCCAGCACAAACAAGTTGATCATGATGCTGGCGAGAATCACATCTCTGTAGATACTTTTCGAGTAGCGTAGGGTATTAACCACCCATCGTTTAGCTTGATTGGCGTCTTTCTTCGATTGCTCTTCTTTAGTTAATTCGTGCTTGATGGTGAATTGGGGCTTGATGTAGAGACACTGACCAATGTAGGTCATGTTGAGCTCTTTGATCGATAGAGAGATGTGTTCCTCTCCATCGGCTTTCGACGGATCAATAATGGTACATGCGTCATTTTCGTTATCTTTCGCTGTCAGAACGACGGCTTTGTGATCTTCGAGCAAAAGTACGCAAGGTAACACCTCAGAGGGAATATCTACTAGTGAACGCGTAATCAGTGAGGCGCTAAAATCGATACGTTCACACGCACGAATAAAGAGGCTGGGTGTAAGCTGATTATCTACTAGAGGGAGTCCTGCAATTAACGAACTCGGCGAATGAGGTCGATGCAATATATGACAGACAGCAGATAGGCAACCTAACAACATGTCATTGTTATTGTAAGATATCGCCACAATTGTATATCCCTTTTTTCTCAAAGGTTACTGTACAAGAAGATCTTTAGGTTTATTGTTATTTTTTGTTATTAGTGAGAGCTGATTAATAGATAATATTTAAGTAATGACCTTCAGTATGGCTATCGGCGTACAATTCCGCCGTGCTATTTCACCTTACAACAAGGGAAAAGCTGAATAAGAGAAGGTGGTCTTTAGTAATTTATCTTAATTGAAAATCAGGCAATTGGATCAGCACTGATGGTTACTTGCTCTTCAGTGATCTCGTTGTAAAAGCAGCTTCTGCGATTGGTGTGACATGCAGGGCCTTTTTGATCCACTTTAAGTAACAGTGTATCGGCATCACAATCAGTTGCCATAGAAATCAGGGTTTGCTGATGGCCTGAACTTTCCCCTTTGCGCCAGTAGGTTTGACGTGAACGGGACCAGTAGCATACTTGCTTGGTTTTCAGTGTTTCTTCAATGGATAATTTGTTCATCCATGCCATCATCAGAACTTCACCGGTATCATGCTGTTGAGCAATGGCGGGAATCAGGCCGTCTGAGTTGTACTTAAGACTGTCGAGTGCTTGCTCAAGGTCAAAGTGGCTACCAGAAGGTTGTTTCTCGATTGCTTTCCAGTCAAGTTTACTCATCAGGAAGTCTCGGTGTTCTAAAGTGAGTGGGGTGGGGATAATAACTGGCTTGAAAGTATCAAGCCAGTCTTAAAGGTATTGATTAGCGGTGAAGATGTGGTTGGAAACCACCTTCTACGCCTTTAGTAGTAATACTAACTGCGTCATGAGCATGAAGGCTCTCGTAGTGTTCAACGCGTAGCCAGAAGTCCAGGTAGTCTGACTGTTGATTCAATGCATTTTTAACACGACGAGCGGCGTCTTCTACAAACATCAGGTTATGGCCATTCAGACGAGCGAACTCTTGTTCGTCTTCACGTTTAACGGCGGTTTGAACCGGTGTTTGCAAGGCATTTTCGATGACATTCACCAATTCAGAGATAGGGAATAGTTCAACCGACTCATCCAGGCGTACAACCACATGAGCAGTACTTCTCTGACTGTGTGGCGTAGCGAACGTACCTTTTTCTGAACGTAACCAGCTTTCCACTTCATCTACAGAGATATCGGCACGACCATCAAAGTCTTTGCTGAATTGTTCCTGGATAAGTTGTCTTGCTAATGCCGCAGAACACGGACAAGTAGATGAGTATGGCACTTTTACCGAAAGCTCAATCACAACCTTTCCGTTTTCCAGAAAACCATTCACGGTAACAGGGTAGTCTTTCCAGCCTGCAAACTGGCTTTTAAGTGCTGGCTTCTTGATTAGATAGTCGAAATCGATGTTTAGATTGGCACAATCACTGATGTCATGATGACTGTCCAGTAAGTGTGATAAGAATTCACGAAGACCTGCGACGGTGACAACTTCTTTCTCTGCATATTGCATCAACAATAGATACAAACGAGACATGTGGATGCCTTTAACCTGAGGGTTGTTCAGGTTTACATACGTTTGTACTTTAGCATCAATGCGTTGTTCAGGTTCGTTAACATCTTTAATAACGAGAGGTAGAGCGATCCCGCTCATTCCTACCCAATCCAAAGTTGTACTATGGCTTGAACGACTGGTAAGGGCCACATCTGGCAGGGCTTTTTCGGAAGCAGGGTTGGTCACTGACTTAGGTATCCTATGTTAGTGTGATAGGGCGCATATCCAATAAATAATAAGGATAGTTGATCGAACCCAGTGTAAAAACAATCGCGGTATGCTATACGAAAGTACCGGGATCAGCAAGAAGCGACCCCGGCCAAAGTGATAGTAATTATTGATAAGTTTAATTGAAAACGCTAATGGAACTAAGGGAGCCTTTAGCGGAAAGGCCCTTGGTTATTTCTTTAGAAGCAGTTCTTTGACGTCATTACCGTGCATAGGTTTGGCATAGAAGAAGCCTTGTACTTCATCACAACCCAGTTCCACCAAGACCTTGGTTTGTTCTTCGTCCTCAACACCTTCTGCAATGACTTGCAGATTGAGTTCGTGGCCCATCTTAATAATCAAGGACACAATGGTTTTGTCTCCCTGATTACTTTCAACGCGACGAATGAAGGAGCGGTCAATTTTGACTCGATCTACAGGCAAGCGTTGAAGATAGCTCAAGGACGAATAACCCGTACCAAAATCGTCGATTGCAACCGTAATGCCTTCTAAACGAAGCATGGATAGTTGATCGATGAATACCATTGCATCTTCGGAGAGCATGGATTCGGTGATCTCAAGTTCAAGATACTTAGGGTTAATGCCTGTGTCTTGAATGGTCTGATAGACAAAATCAAGGAAGCTTGGATCTTTGAATTGGCGCATCGAGATATTAACCGCCACTCGAAGGGGAGGCAGCCCTTCAGAAATCCACTTCACTTGTTGTTCGCAGGCTGTTTTTAGTACCCACTCACCAATATGAACGATTTGTCCTGAGTCTTCTGCCGCAGGAATGAAATCCATCGGAGAGATAATAGTGCCGTCCGGTTTAAACCAACGAACCAAGGCTTCAACACCAATGTACTGCTGGGTTTTCAGGCAGTACTGAGGTTGATAGAAGAGCACCATTTCGTCATTCTCTAATGCACCTTTCAATTCTTTGATCACATTCAGGCGGCGTTTTAATTGCTCATGCATTGCCGGATCAAAGAATTGATGTTTGCCTTTGGTATTACTCTTCGCATATTTCAGCGCAATACCTGCATTTTTGAACAACTCATTTGCATTATCATCACAGTTGTCGGTGGCTGCGACACCAGCGGATATAGAAATTGGAAGTTCGTTATCTCCAATACGCAGTGTTGTTTCAAATGCCTTATAAAGTTGTCTGGGAATTAGCTCTAGATCTTCTTCTGAGGTTTGAGCGATAAAGACACCAAAGGTGTCTCCGCTAACACGACCTATTAGGGCGTTAGGGTAGGTCGACGTTAATCGTTTGGCGACCATTTTGATAACCGAATTACCGGTATCGTGACCCAATCCATCATTTACCGCTTGGAAATTATCGATATCAATCAGCAGTAATAAGTGTGATTGACTATTAGAATCTAAAAGTTCCTGGATTTGAGTTAGGAAACCGTTTCGATTTTTTAAACGCGTCAGGTTATCCAGGAAGGCAATTTCATTAATGTGTTCAAAGAGGTACGTATTTTCAAGAGATGTAGCTATTTGAACACCAAATACCGCTAACAATTTCTTGTTCACAAATTCCAGTTCAGCCTGAGTTTTGCCTGAAATAACAATTTTGTGTCCGGACGGAGATTTGGTGAACAGACAAATATGATTACCATCAAGAAGACTGCTTTCGTTGGAGAACGCTTCCTGAATGGATTCTGCAATTGAGTCGTTCAGGTCACTGACTCTCGTATTGGCTTCGATGTCGATGGCATTGCCGGATGCTAAAACAACCGCATCTACATTATCCCCTGCGTTATGCATTCCGCATACTAAAACGTTTTCTGGTGCACATTTAGATAAAAAGGCGAACGGCTCAATGACATCGTTTGAAAGACCAGAAATGCTTCTTTCCTGGAACAGCTCACGTGAACTCTTAACAATGTATTCAAGGCCGGACTGACCTGTTTCCATTGCTTTGATTTGTTCGTAAGAGCGAAGCGCTGAGGTTAGCGCAGTAATCAGTTTGGTGCGGGTTAACTCACTCTTGGCTTTATAGTCATTGATGTCGTATTTACTGATGACTTCCAGTTCTGGTGCGTAGCCCGGTTGTCCTGTACGAAGGATAATTCGTACAGAGTTGTTTTTGATCTCGTCACGGATATAGCCAACCAATTCAAGACCGGCGTTTTCTGTTTCCATTACGACATCGAGAAGAATACAAGCAATATCATTCTCTGCTTTTAAGATTTCACGGGCTTCTTGCCCGGAAAAAGCAGAAATGATTTCTAGAGGCTTACCTTCAAAGACAAAGCCTTGCAAAGCAAAAGTTGTTGCCTTGTGCATTTGCTGTTCGTCATCGACCACGAGCATTTTCCATGGCGCCGAAGAGGTTTCAACGGGGGCTTCATGGTGGTCATCCTCAAAAACTATTAGCTCGTCCTGCGGTGATAGCTGCTGTGTCATATAGTTATTTTATCCTTGAGCCTCATCCGATATTGGTGCAACTTTTGGAATCGTCACGATAAATTTTGTACCTTTACCTTCATCACTTTCAAGTGATAGAGAACCGCCAAGTATCTTCACGGTTATATTGTGAACCAGATTCAAACCTAGTCCTGTACCACCTTCGCCCATCTTAGTTGTAAAAAACGGGTCGAATACTTTTTTCTGAAGCTCTGTCGGGATGCCTTTCCCGTTGTCTTCAAAAATAATTTGTATCTTATCATCAGGTAGCTGTTTTGCATTAATTAGCATAGTTCCCGCTTGATCATCGGTAAAGGCATGATTAACCGAGTTTGTGAAAAAGTTCGTTACGACTTGCCCTAATGGACCAGGGAAGCTGTCCAAAGAAATACCGGACGCAATATCGATGCTAATGGAATGACGAGTGTGTTTAAGTCTTGGTACCAAGGTTGAGATCACTTCTTCGAGAACCGTTTTCAAATCAAAGGTTCGTCGTTGTGAGCTGGTTTGGTCGGCGGCCACTTGTTTGAAGTTTTGAACCAGGTGAACGGCGCTGGTTAAGCTTGAATTCAGAAGGGAGGAGGCTTCTTCCACGCCATCTATAAAGGTAACCAGAGAGGACTTCTTAAGTTGGCCGCTTTCAAACTCTTCCCGGAAGTGTTTGGATCTATCAAGTAGTGCACTCGACACCGTGACACTGCTACCAATTGGAGTATTAATTTCATGGGCAACGCCTGCAACCAAACGTCCTAGTGATGCCAGTTTTTCCGTTTGAACCAGGGTATCCTGAGCAAGTTCGAGATCTGAAAGCGCTTTTTCGGCGCGTTCTCTGGCTTCCTGAATTTTGGCTTCACTGCGTTTACGCTCACTGATGTCCTGAAGAACGATAACGTGCCCTTGTGCATTACCTTGAGAGTCAAACAAAGGCGCGGCTGAATACATTAGTGTCATGCCGATAGTGCCGGTGTTTTGGCCTAAATGTGAGGCGACCGTTAATTCCCCTTTGATTTGGGTGTCTTTTAACGTTTCATCCAAAGGCAGGTCTTTGATGATGCCGGTCAGCGGTTGATTGATGACCTGTAATTTTTCGATATGAACCAGCTCATTAAACGAAGGATTACAATCCACGATATCTCGTGCTTTGTTTAAATAAACGATCGGGCTAGGAATACCGTTAAGTAAGGTTCGTTGAAAACTGAGCTGATCCTGTAAGTTCTTTTCGAACTTTTCCTGTAGGCGTTGTATGGAGTTATACGCCTGGATGAAATGACCTAGCTCATCCTCAGTTTGCCAGTCAAAATATTCCCGTTGACCTGTTCGTTCGAAGACTTCGATTGAGTCCATTACTTTACGGATCGGTTTAATAATGGTTATGCCGAAGCCAAAAAAGATCATTACTGTGAGCGTACCAGATAACAGACACAGCAGCAGAAGCTGAGTAAGAATATTTTCTCTCAGATCTTGTTGATCCGGGGATAGGTCGAAATGAATTTCAAGTTTTCCTAGCGTATCTGTTTCTAAATCCGCTTCGTGAACAATCGAGCGTTTGCTGACATAGACGTTTTCAGAACTGGGTGGGCATTCTTTGTTGAAATCAAATTCATTGGGCCCGAGAACGGACTCCAATCGAATACAAACAACGCGCTCTTCACGACTGATGGTTTCAAGAATGGCTTTTACACTGCTGGATTCCAAATACCACAGTGGGCGTTCCAGTAATTGTGTTGAGCGGGTAATGAAGCGATCGGCTTCACTTTTGAGAATTCGTTTGGACTCTGAAACCGTCGTTAACGCAAACACCAACACGAACAGACTGGTAATCAGTAGCATCGGAGGTATCGTAATCAGCAGGAATTTTCCCCGCAACGACCGTTTGCTAAACCAATGCTGCATAAATCTAATATTCCTTTAAAGATCAGTTTGTTGATGTTCAGTTAGATAATGTCGGTTTTCTTTCACAGTCTAGCTGAGATCACTGTTTAATCCACTTCTTAGACTCAGACTCATTTATTATCGATAAATAGATGGAAGGTAAAGTGATTTTTGTGAGTTTTACCGTGCATCTCATTAGCTGATCTTGTCGGAAGAAGTGACAATTTACTTCACTGCCTTCATCAAACCGGGAGAGTAGCTTATCAATGTCTTGTTTTCCGACCATTAATTGATCAATCGCAATAATGATGTCGCCCGCAGAAAGACCGGCTGCCTGTCCTGGCATATTATCCAGCACCTGAACCAATTCCAGACCCATCGCGTGTGGTTTGGTTCTGAGACCTGAGCTGAATGAGGCATCATCCGTTGGTTTCTTCCCGCCTAAGTCTGTAAGGCTACTGCTTTGGTATTCTTGATATTCAATCCCTGCGTTGGACAACAAGCGTTCCAGAGGAAGGTCTTCCGTCGTGTCTAAGGCCTGTGTCAGGTAGTCTGATACATCAACGGACGTAATTTGTTGAATGAGATCTGGCATTTCATTCTCATCGACGCCTTGACCTGTGGATAAGTAACGCTGCCATAGATGTTTTACTACATCGTCCAGAGAACATTGGTGATTACTCTGTTGCTGAATCAGTAAGTCCAGACCTAAGGCAATGAGCGAGCCTTTGGTGTAGTAGCTAACAATGTGATTCGGAGCGCCTTCGTCTTGTTTGTAGAATCTGGTCCAGGTATCAAAGCTGGAGTCTGCTACGGTTTGGCGGAAGCGTCCGTTTTGTCGAATCACACGAGTGATGTCCTGAGCCAGGCATTCAAGGTAGCTGTCCTCAGGGATTATGCCGCTACGAGCAAGGAACAGGTTGTCGTAGTAGGAGGTAACCCCCTCAAACCACCACATGAGGCTGGTATGAACTTCCTGCGACAGATCGTATGGCAGGAAGTTTTGCGGCTTAATACGTTTCACATTCCAGGTATGGAAGTATTCGTGGCTGCACAAACCAAGATAGGTACGATAACCGTCAGTGATCTTGGTATCCTGCTTGTGTGGTAAATCAGAACGGTTAGCAATCAAACTGGTTGATGCTCTGTGTTCCAAGCCGCCATAGCCTTGATCCACCACCAACGTCATGAACAGGTAGTAATCCATCGGTGCGGGAGTGCCAAAGAAATTAATCTGATATTCGCAGATGACTTTTAAATCCTGACAGAGTCGTTCCATGTCCGCATAGTGTTTACCCACAAGAACAACATCGTGTTGTACACCGCAAGCCTCAAAGCTGGCTAAGGTGAAATCAGAAATTTCTACCGGGTGGTCAATCAGGTCATCGTAATTATCGGCATGGTATAAACCGAACTGATACCGATCGTGGTCCACTGGTTTTAAAGAGGTTGCCACTTTCCAGTCGGAACAATAGGCATAACTTGGAGTAGGAATGTCGAGAAGACATGGCTGGTCTTCTTGTCCAATGACTTCTAAAAACAAACTTGTGCCATTGAAGTAAGCGTGTGTTTGATCAAAGTGTGCACTGCGAACGGATAAGTCCCAAGCGTACACAATATAACTAACGCGGATCGCTTTCTGATTGGTTTGAATCAACCATGTGGATTTATCTTGTTTCTCTACGGTCAATCTTTGTTCGGTCGCTACATCAATGGCCTGAAGTTCCACAACATTCTTTGCAAAGTCTCGAATCATGTAGCTACCAGGAATCCATGCAGGTAGGCGGAGAGTTTGCTGTTCGGCTGGCTGTTCAATATCCAGATGTACCAGAAAACGGTGAGCATAGGGTTCAGAAAGTTCTACGGTGTAACGAATTGAATAAGGAGATTGAACAGATAGGGACATGGTAACGACACCGTAAATTATGAATATTCAAAGAGTTATAGACGTTTTATAAGTTCTAGGTCGCTTTTTCAAGCCATTTGCTAAACTTGATTCTATAAACTTTAGACAGAGTTTCTTTAATCTGAATGAAAAGTGAACTGATTTGCTGGAAATTAACAGTAACTTTCATTGGATTAAAGCTTCAATGATACTGGGAATGGAATGTTATGAGCCTAACTGATCAGATTCAAAACTACGTAGAGACCTTGGTTGAAGAGAAAATATTTGAAAAACTGGGGGCCAATGCGGATGAAGATACGATGATTGATATTGCCTGTGTGGCGCTGAACCAGTTGCCTGCTCGCTATATTCGGTATGCAGTAGATTTGGTTTTTTATATGCAGCCTGAAGAGCGTAAGAAGCTGTTTGATGATGTGGAAAAGAGCGTTACAGAAGCCATTGCGTATGTAGAGAAGCACAAGCGCTCTTCATAGTCCGTTAGAGAGGGCGTTCAATCTTGATATCGGTGATGGCCCGAGAACAACAGGTGACGATCTCATTTTCCTTGAGAAAGGCCAGAGGGGGTTCTTGGTATTCAACACGCCCTTCCAGTAGCTTCACCCTACAGGCACCACAATAGCCGGAACGGCATTGATATTCGATGCGAATATCATGCTGTTCCAAACTATCAAGGATGGGTTCTGATTTAGGCACGTAAACGGCCATTAAATCATCCACCTGTACTTTTATCTCGTCAGACACCTAATTCACTCTCAAAGGAATGTGAGTTTCATGGGGGTGTTGCTTAAAGATCAAAGTCATCAAAATCATCAGCCGAGATTTCACTGTCAACCTGACCAACAAGGTAAGAACTGATTTCTGACTCTTGAGGTGCAACCTGAACGTTGTCGCTAACTAACCAGGCATTCATCCAAGGAAGTGGGTTAGATTTCACTTCAAACGGTGACGAAAGACCAATGGCTTGCATGCGGATAGAGGTAATATATTCCACATACTGACACAAAATGTCTTTGTTCAGACCAATCATTGAGCCATCTTTGAACAAGTATTCAGCCCATTGCTTTTCTTGTTCTGCTGCTTCGACGAAGATTTTGGTGGCTTCTTGTTTACACTCTTCTGCGACCTTAGCCATTTCCTGATCGTCCTGACCACTGGCCATGATGTTCAGCATGTGCTGGGTGCCGGTCAGGTGAAGAGCTTCGTCACGGGCAATCAATTTAATGACTTTTGCGTTACCTTCCATCAAGGCGCGTTCGGCAAAAGCAAAGCTACACGCGAAGCTCACGTAGAAACGAATGGCTTCCAATACGTTGATGGAGACAAGGCACAAGTACAAACGCTTTTTCAACTCAAAAGTGTTGATGTTGATGCTTTGACCGTTGAGTTCATGAGTGCCAACACCATGCATGATGTAGTGGTTCATGTACTCGATGAAGTTGTCGTAATACTTACTGACACTGTCTGCGCGTTTTTGAATTTCTTCGTTTTTAACGATGTCATCAAACACTTCAGACGGATCTGCCTTAATGTTTCGGATGATGTGCGTGTAGCTGCGGCTGTGGATAGTTTCGCTGAATGCCCAGGTTTCGATCCAGGTTTCTAATTCAGGAAGTGAGCAAACAGGCAACAGAGCAACGTTGGGTGAACGACCTTGGATACTGTCCAATAAGGTTTGGTATTTAAGGTTACTTAAGAAAATGTGTTGCTCATGCGCTGCAAGATCTTGGAAGTCTTTACGATCTTTCGAAAGGTCAACCTCTTCCGGGCGCCAGAAGAACGACAATTGTTTCTCAATCAGTTGTTCAAAGATCGGGTATTTCTGTTGGTCGTAACGAGCAACGTTGACAGTTTCTCCAAAGAACATTGGCTCTTTTAGAGGGTCGTAGTTTTTTCTGTTAAAAGTAGTGTACAGCATCTGTTGTCATCCGGATTTGCAGGATAATTGCGTTATTCTCAAAAAAGGACTGTATGAACAGTCCTTTTTGTGTGCTGGTCGGTTAAAGCTGTAAGATTAAATCTTACATGCGCCGCCTTCACAACCCTCATCGTTGCTACCGTCGCCCGCGCCATCGCGAGTGTTATGGTAGTAAAGCGTTTTAACCCCCAGTTTATACGCATTCAAAATGTCTTTTAGAATGGTTTTTACTGGTACTTTTCCATCGGTAAATTTTGATGGATCATAGTTCGTGTTGGCAGAGATCGCTTGGTCAACAAACTTCTGCATAATACCAACTGCTTGCAGATAACCATCGTTGCTTGGGATATCCCAAAGAAGCTCGTATTCATGACGGTGATTGTCGATGTCCGGAACTACTTGTTTCAGAATACCGTCTTTACTTGCTTTAATGCTGATCAAGCCGCGTGGCGGTTCAATACCGTTGGTGGCATTACTGATCTGAGAGGAAGTTTCAGATGGCATTAGTGCCGTTAACGTACTGTTTCTTAGACCATGAGTCTTGATCTCTTCTCTGAGGGCTTCCCAGTTCAAATGCAATGGCTCATCACAAATGTCATCAAGCTCTTTGCGATAGGTATCGATTGGTAGGATGCCTTGAGAGTAGGTTGTTTCGTTGAACTTCTCACATGCACCTTGTTCTTTCGCCAGGTTATTTGATGCTTTCAATAGGTAATACTGAATGGCTTCAAAGGTTTTGTGCGTTAAACGATTTGCTGAACCGTCGGAGTAGCGCTTGTAATTCTTCGCAAGATAATAGGCGTAGTTAATGACCCCCACACCCAGTGTACGTCGGCTCAAGCTGGCAATTTCGGCTGCCTTGATCGGATAGTCCTGATAGCTTAATAGGCTGTCCAGGGCGCGAACGATCAGATCTGAAAGCTCTTCCAACTCATCAAGATTTTCCAGCGTACCAAGGTTAAAGGCAGCCAGAGTACACAATGCAATTTCACCGTCTTCATCGTCTACCGAGTTCAGAGGTTTTGTTGGAAGCGCAATCTCTAAACATAAGTTACTTTGACGGATTGGCGCATGTTCCGGGTTGAACGGGCTGTGTGTATTACAGTGATCAACGTTTTGTAGATAAATACGACCAGTACTTGCACGTTCTTGAGCAAACAGTGAGAACAACTCAATGGCAGGGACTGTTTTCTTGCGAATGGAGTCGTCTGCTTCGTATTTTACGTACAACTCTTCGAATTTTTCCTGATCTTCAAAGAATGCATCGTATAAGCCAGGAACGTCAGACGGGCTGAACAGCGTAATGTTGCCACCCTTGATCAGACGTTGATACATCAAACGGTTAAACTGAACACCGTAATCCATATGGCGAACACGGTTCTCTTCAACACCACGGTTATTTTTCAAAACCAGCAGTGATTCAACTTCCAAATGCCAAAGCGGGTAGAACAGAGTCGCAGCACCACCACGAACACCGCCCTGAGAACAGCTTTTAACTGCCGTCTGGAAGTGCTTGTAGAAAGGAATACATCCTGTATGGAATGCTTCACCACCACGAATCGGGCTACCTAATGCACGGATACGACCTGCGTTAATGCCGATACCGGCGCGTTGGCTAACGTATTTAACAATCGAAGACGCTGTTGCGTTGATGGAGTCCAGAGAGTCTCCGGTTTCGATTAATACGCACGAGCTGAATTGACGTGTTGGCGTACGTACACCGGCCATGATTGGCGTAGGCAATGAAAGCTTGAATTTAGATACAGCATCGTAGAAACGCTTAATGAAATCCAGACGACGTTCTTTGTCGTAGCTGGCAAACAAGCAGGCACCGATCAGAATATAAAGAATCTGAGGGCTTTCATAGATTTCACCCGTTACGCGGTTCTGAACCAGATACTTACCTTCCAGCTGTTTCACTGCTGCGTAGCTGAAGTCCATATCACGTTCATGAGCCAGATAGCTGTTCATCTGATCAAACTCTTCTTCGGTGTAATCTTCCAGAAGATGTTTGTCATAACGGCCAGCATCGACCATTTTCACAACGTGGTCGAAAAGGCGAGGTGGTTCAAATTTACCAAAGGCCTTTTTACGAAGGTGGAAAATATTCAGACGCGCTGCCAGATATTGATAATCCGGCGTATCCTGAGAAATAAGATCAGCGGCTGACTTGATCAGGGTTTCATGAATATCTTCGGTTTTTATACCCTCGAAGAATTGAATATGAGATTTCAGTTCTACCTCTGAGACTGAAACGTTATCTAATCCTTTAGCTGCCCACTCAATAACCTTGTGGATTTTGTCCAAGTCAATTGACTCTGTGCGTCCATCTCGCTTAGTAACCGAAATATTATTCTTCATGAAGGGTGACCTGCCTGCTTCCTTTTTATATGGCCTTTTGGAAGTACTACTCGCCCAGTGATACGGAGAAAACCAATTTATTATCCATATCTATCGTATGCACCATTTATGGTGTTGGGTCCTTTTCTGGTGCACAAGATATAGGGTTGAATGATTTTAGAAGACACAAGATAGAGCGTTAAAAGGGGAATTTCAAGGATTGACATTCAGCTTGGAAATGTGCCTTTTTAACAAAAAAATGAGGTGTATTTTGACGTACGCCAGAGCTGATGCGGGATGGCTCTTAAAACCCCTTCAAAAGTTCTGGGAATAAAGATTTTGATTGAATTTTTCTATGGTATTGGCGCTGTTGGACGAGTGTAATAAATGGGTTAAAAAATAGGCAAAAAAAAGGAACTCAAAAGAGTTCCTTAAATTCAGAGATAAATACGAAAAGGGTAGAACTAAAAGTTCTAACTACAACCTCTCTGCATTCGTGAATCAATCTACTTAAAGAACATCTGTTCACCGAATACAGGATCTATTTTGTAGGAAAAAAGCCATTGCGTCTGTTGTTGCTTTGTGAGCGCTCAGTAACTGACTGTAAGCATGTGAGAACTGCTTCTCACTTTTCTGCCGATCTACCTTATGTCATTTCAGATTTTTGCAATCAGGGCTCTCTGAGGTCTCGTTTTTTGTGATTTCAATGATTCTTGTCAGTCACATTGAGCAGCGCTTAAGGTTGCTCTCTCGGCCAGACTAAACTGAATTTTGCTCCGTTCAGTGTTTTACTGCGACCGATCATGGCCTTGCCGCCATGCCAATAAGTGATTCTACGAACGATGGACAGACCTAAACCATAACCGCCTGATGCTCGTGTTCGACTGTCATCCAATCGAGCAAACGGAGTAAAGACCCGATCCCACTCTTTTTCTGGAATGCCAGGGCCATCGTCCTCAACATCCACACGACACGTATCTTTTGTAAGATGGCAGTTGATAAGAACTTGGGATTTTGCATATCGTCGAGCATTACCAACCAAGTTCTGAATGGCTCGGTGAATGTATCGTTCTTCAAATTCGGAGCTGGTATTTTGTGTGTCGCTGGTGAATTCGTATCGGATAGATAGGTGTTCGTCGGCTAATGCTTGTTGTTCAGTACAAACTTGTTCAACGATGTCTCTGAGCTCCAGACGCTGAAATTCGATGATCGGGCCACCTTCTTCCAGTCTTGCATAGGTAAGAATTTCATCGATCAGATCATCCAGTTCCTGAATGTCATTATCGATGGCCTGCATTTGATTGCTCATTGCAGGATCATCGGCGAAATCTTCAATCATTTGTACGCCGAAACGAATTCTGGCGACGGGTGTTCTTAGTTCATGGGAAACCGCACGAATCATTTCCCGCTGGATGCTGATTAGTCTCTCAATATGCTCTGCCATCGTATTAAACGCATCGGCCATTCGACCTAATGCACCTTGATCGTTTTGATCAATGCGCGTGTTTAAATCGCCTCTCGAAATCTTATAGGCCGCATGCTCAATTTTGCGATACTTGCTGTTCAGCTTTTTCACCTGGAAAAAGAGAACCAGACCCAGAGTGCTGAAAGCAACAAGTATTACGATGATCGCAGGAAGCAGAGGGAAGTTGGCTTCCAGAGGAATAGGGCCAACCCGGATGTTCTTTTGCTCATAAGGAATGTTTATGAAGATGGAATTTTTATCACAATAGTCTCGGGAACAGATTTGGTAATGAGCAATTGAATTGCCAGCCTGATCGGTTTGATGAGTGCTCGTTGTGAGATCAGACACTTCGACCGGAAAGGCAGACATCTCCTGTAATTGAGCAATAGCCGTATCAAAGTTAGGGGCGTTATTTATCAGGCTTTCAAAGAGTTTTGGAAGTGCATGAGTAAATGTGTGAGACGGATTTTTTAGCGTAACCTCTAGGAGTTCATCCTCTAGGGTGTCGAGTGTGATGTACGCTTTCAGGTGACCTGTTTCTGTAAATTCGTAGTAGGTGAAGCCTCGCTTTAAACGTTCTTTAATGCGAGTGCTGAATCCAGTGTCTTCATACAGAATGGTGCTGAACGTGGCGCCTGGAAACTCAGTCTGCGATGGATGAACCAATTGCTGAGGGGCATGTTGAAAGGTGGACTTCACAATTTTCAATGGTGTCGCAGAGACTGTTTCAATATGTCGTATCTGATTTACGAAGTTGATTGCGTAAATTGATACAAAAGATAAGCCAAACAGGGCAATCGAGGTGACGATCAGGGTCACGTAAAGTTTGAAGAATAGACTTTTGAACACGAGATATACCTAAATAGTAGACTGAGACGTAGAGTCAGAATGTTCTTATTTTAGTTAGGCTGAAAAGTATAGTGTGCTGTCAGAAATGAAAAAGGGTAGGAAATCCTACCCTTCAATATCTTTCACAAAAAGATACCCTTTACTTCGAACCGTTTTGATACGTCTCGGATGCATAGGGTCGTCGCCAACTTTTGGACGAATTCGGGAAACGCGAACATCAATCGAACGGTCTTGGCCGTCGTATTCAATGCCTCGAAGTGCAGTAAAGATTTCTTCCCGGCTTAATACTGTGCCTGCGTTGCTGGCAAGTAGCCATAGCAAATCAAATTCGGCACTGGTCAGATCAATGCTGGTTTCAGCCAGCCAAGCTTCTCGCATCGCGCTATCGATAACCAGTTCACCGAACTCAAGACGAGTTTGCTGTTCACCGCTGGTTTCTGGTGCACTTTCTGTGGAAGGCTGGTGGGTTCTTCTTAATAATGCCTGGATGCGGGCTAATAACACTCGTGGACGAACAGGTTTGGCAACGTAATCGTCAGCCCCCATCTCTAATCCTAGAACTTGGTCCAAATCATCAGTACGAGCAGTTAACATCAGGATAGGGCCTTTGTACTTAGGTCGAACAAGTCGACACACCGCAATGCCATCTTCTCCGGGAAGCATAAGATCAAGAACGACAAGATCAGGCTGTTCATTGATGATACGATCAATAGCCTTGGCGCCATCACCTTCGATGCTTACTTGCAAGCCGTTGTTTTCAAGATAATCTTTTGTCAGGCTGGCAAGGCGCTCATCATCCTCGACGATCAAAATATTTGGAGTATGGGTATCCATATTGCTCATTGTTACCAAACGCTTAAATGGTTTTCGTTATTGTTCTCACAGTGTCTAATTCAAGTCTTTTTATGTAATTATTTCAAGTTATTAGTTTGATATTTTAAAAAAACACTGAAAGTTCATAGATTTTGTCTCCAAATTCAATGTTTAGCTTCTATTTTTAAATAAATGTAAATGAAAGTTGTTGAGACAAAGATGAAGCAAATTATAAAGTTTGGGTGTTTGTTGGGGGCTTTATTAGCAGGATTTAGTGCCTTTTCTACCTCTGCTAATGAGACAGATGAATCTAACGGAATCCGTCTGATCTTTGCGTTTCAAAATGTCGATAATTATCCCTATCAGGTCGGGGACGGCACTAAGGTTCAAAGCCCTTTACCCGGTGTTGCGGTAGAGCAGATGCAAGACATGGCGCAACGTCTTGAATTACAACTTGAGCTTGTTCGTGTTCCCTGGAAACGTGGATTGCAAATGCTCAAAGAGGGCGAAATTGAAGGCTTGTTTAACGCAAGTTACAAGCCTGAGCGTAGAGAGTATGGACGTTACCCCTTTCAAGGCGATCAGGTTAATTCTGAACTGCGGAGTTATTCCAACAGTTATTCTTTATTCGTGCATAAAGACAATGATATTAACTGGGATGGAAAAACATTTAATCGGGTCGACTTTCGAGTGTTTGCGCCTCTCGGGTTCTCAATTGTCGATGATCTGAAAAAAAAGGGACTGATCGTTAACGAGTCTTCGCAGGTCTTGTCTCAATTGGTTATGGTGGCACAAAAACGGGTCGATGCGGTGGCGCTTTTAACACCTTCGGGGCAAGCACAGTTGTCAGATCATCCTGATCAACTCAACAATGTGGTTATGTTGCCTGTACCGCTGACGTCCAAGGATTACTTCCTGATGTTGTCTCATCAGTTTGTCACCAGGCATCCTGAACTCTCGGATAAAATTTGGCGAACTGTCGCGCAAATCCGAGAGGATGCTGCACACACTCGTCGCTTTTCCAAGTATGCAAACTAGCGTCGTCTCGCTGACAAAATGGGGTTCTATGTTTTGGTTATTTCTGTGCTTTGGCAGTTTTTGAGCTCAGGTATTCTTTAAGCTTTGGTATTCTTTAAGCTTTGGTATTCTTTAAGCTTTGGCCATTTAGGCTTTATTGAATGTCACAATATGGTCTGCCGCGAAGCGGATGCCAATTTGATCGCCCAGTTCAAAGTTCAGATGGCTCGATAACACGGTTGAAATTTGTTGGCCGGATGGGAGTTTCAATTCATAAAAGCAGGAAGCTCCAAGAAAATGCTTTTTGGTGATTTGGGCCATTAATGGGCTGTCAGGAGACGCGACGATATCTTCAGGACGAACCAGTAAGTCAACTTCTTCGCCCGTTTGATGCATAAGCGGATGGGCTGAGCTGGCCATGCCCAGTTCAGAGGATACCGTGTGAGAGGTTTCAATGCGGGCAGGCAGTAGACTGCCTTTCCCGATGAAACTCGCAATTTGTCGGTTGGCTGGTTCATGGTAAAGATCGTACGGTGATCCCCACTGTTGGATCTTGCCATCCATCATGATGCCAATCTTGTCAGCCACAGTGAATGCTTCTTCCTGATCGTGTGTGACAAGAATGGCGCTGGTGTTCTGGGCTTTTAGTATTTCCCGGACTTCAAGGCTTAGGGAACGTCGTAATTCCGTATCCAGGTTGGAAAAAGGCTCGTCCAATAGGATCAACTTAGGGCTGGGAGCTAAAGCGCGTGCAAGTGCAATTCGTTGTTGCTGTCCACCAGAGAGCTCATGTGGGTATCGTTCAGAAAGGTGTTTTAGTTGAACTATCTCAAGCATGTTGAATGCTGTTTCTTGAGAGTTTTTATCCTTCCGATTTAAACCAAACATCACATTTTCAAGCACTGAAAGATGCGGGAATAGCGCGTAATCCTGGAATACCATGCCCACACTTCGTTTTTCGGGTGGTTGAGCATGTGTTTGACTGGCAATGAGATTGCCGTCGACCTTGATCTCACCTTGATCAATGGGTTGGAAGCCCGCAATTGCTCTGAGAATCGTTGTCTTACCGCAACCTGAAGGGCCAAGCAAACAGCCAATTTCTCCGGGATGAAGTGCAAAACTGGTGGATTTAACCACTGGCGTTTTTTCATACTTGCAGTGCAAGTCGGTGACTGACAAAACATCTGTGGTTGAAAAGCTACTGTTTAAGTGTTCTTCAACGGCGAGAGTTCGTTGTACCGGTGACTTGGACGCATGCATAAGGTATTGACCCAAATAGACTATGATCAGAAGAGAAAACGACGAAATTTCGAAATGACGGCGTTTCAAAAGCTGCTTTTTTGAAAGCTACTAAATAAGAATATAGGCATTTTATAATGCTTTTGGTAATAGTAAACATTATCGTTTATTTTTCTTTTGATGATTTGCCCTAGATCAGCATCCTGTTTCTGTTCGCTCAACACCCTTATCTATAGATACTGTCTATGAATATTCATTGGATATTCTTCATTAGCCAGCATAGTATTCCCACCCTGTAAGCTCCTATATCTTTGTGTAATGGGTCTCCGCATTTGAATGGATATCCATATTTGAAATGTTGATGAGGTGAAATCGTGGACCCGATTGAACTGGGAATATTAGTCAGTAGGTTTGAATCCATTTGTGAGGAAATGGGCGCGATTTTGCAACAATCCTCTTTTTCTCCAAATATCAAAGACCGCATGGATTTCTCCTGCGCCTTGTTTGATGGCAATGGTGGTTTATTGGCGCAAGCGGCTCACATTCCCGTGCACTTGGGCAGCATGGCTTACGCGATGAAAGACATAGTAAGCAAGATTGAATGGCTGCCTGGTGATGTATTGGTTCTGAATAATCCATTCATGGGGGGGACCCACTTACCGGATGTGACTATGGTTGCGCCATTCTTTCATGATGGAGAGGTGAAAGCCTTTATCGCAAACCGTGCACACCACGCCAATATCGGTGCTGACGCACCTGGCTCCATGCCCTTGTCAACGCACATTGATCAAGAAGGCATTCTGATTGACCCTGTAAAGCTCGTCTCTGAAGGGGAAATGGATGATGCTCTTTTGTCCAGGATCAGTTCAAATAACGCGCTATCACGGGGTGATTTCTTAGCTCAGCTTGGTTCGGTCAGAGCCGGACTGGATCGTTTCAATCAACTTGTTGAAAAAATGAATGCAACCGAATTTACGTCGGCAGTGACTTCATTGAATACTTATGGTGAGAAACTGGCATTAGCTGCGTTTCAGGCGATCCCGGATGGTGAATATCAGGCCTCCGATTTCATGGACGGTGATGGCATTCACCAAGATGGCTCTCATGACAAGCCTATTAAAATTAACTTAACGATCAAGGTGGATAGCGGTCGGTTAGTCTTTGATTTTGAGGGGACAGATCCTCAGGTTGGAGGCAATGTTAATTGTCCGTTATCTGTGGCTGCTGCATCGGTGTTTTATGTTCTGCGTTGTTTGATGCCGGATCAGGCCCCGAGTTGTGATGGCGTGTTTCGTACCTTTGAGATAAAGGCTCCGGTAGGTTCCCTGTTGAATGCAATCTATCCTTCGGCAGTAGCGGCTGGCAATGTGGAAACGTCCATGCGGGTGGTGGATGTGGTGATCAAGGCGTTATCAACTGCGTTACCTGAACGAATGTGTGCCGCGAGTCATGGATCTATGAATAATGTGGCGATGGGCTCACGGAATTCAGAGATGGTCGGGCAATGGGATTATTACGAAACCATTGGTGGAGGTCTTGGCGCGAGTGCGTCGTCTAATGGCTTGTCAGCGGTGCAGGCGCATATGACCAACACGTCGAACACACCGGTGGAAAGCTTGGAGTTGCATTACCCGATTCGGGTTTTAAAGTACGCCATTCGCGAAGACAGTGCCGGCAAAGGTCATTTCACGGGCGGTGAGGGCATTGAGCGAAGCTATCAGTTTAAAGAATCGGCCCAGGTGACCTTATTAACGGAGCGAAGAGAGCGTTCACCTTATGGTCTTGAGGGTGGTGAGCCTGCAGGACAAGGAAGAAATCTTCTTAATGATGAACCTTTGCCAGGCAAATGCTCACTTACGGTAAAACCGGGTGATCGTTTAACCGTGTTAACCGCTGGTGGCGGTGGCTATGGTAAAGCAGAATAAGCTTATTACACTTTATCTGAGTGATTTAGTAGGAATTGAATGCAATAGTCGTTAAAATGTCGGCTATCTAAATAACATAAGCTTTGCTTCTGTGCCGGAGCAAAGCCAGATCTATGAAATAACTGGTGAGGTAGTGATGTCTGATACTATTGAGCGCATTAAGCAACAAATCTCTGAAAACCCAATTCTTCTATACATGAAAGGCAGCCCAAAACTTCCTCAATGTGGTTTCTCTTCTCAAGCGTCTCAAGCGGTAATGGCTTGTGGTGAGCGTTTTGCGTTTGTTGATATTCTTCAAAACCCTGACATTCGTGCAGAGCTTCCAAAATACGCGAACTGGCCGACCTTTCCACAGCTTTGGATTAACGGTGAGTTGATCGGTGGATGTGACATCATCGTTGAGATGTACCAGAAAGGTGAATTGAAGCCTTTGATCGAAGAAGCGGCGAAAGCAGCAGCGCAAGATTCTTAATCGAGCGTTTTTACGTTTGATTAGTTAGTTAAAAAGGCGATGTCAGAAATGGCATCGCCTTTTTTATGTGCTTTATTTTTCCGATTGAGCAAATGTTATTTCTAAAGTGTATTCCTTACCTGTTATGTGATCCGGAATTTTAGGCAACGGACTGGCTGACAAAACGGAACGTTTAGCAGCTAAATCTGTTGCGGGGTCACCGCTGCTTTTCTTAACCTTTGCAAGAATAATGGTTCCGTTACGCCACCAGGTAAATTCGATCGTGGGTGGATTCCTAATTCCTTCGGTAGGTGCATAAATTGATGCACTTGGGCCATTCAATATCCATGCATAGATTTGCGTTTCATATTGTTCTGTTGCTGTAAGCTCTGGTTGCTGAATCGCTTCCTCGGATTTAACTGACTTCTGATTGCTGGCTTTATTAGCTTCGCTGGCTTCTTTTTCTTTGGATGAAGCGATATCTGAGACTGTTACTTCTTTATTAGTCTTTGTTGGTTTTGGCGATTTTTCAACGTCACTGGTTTGAACGCCTTCAACTCTTTTAGGGGGAGATTCGTTGAGTTGTTTTGTTGGGGTATTTAAATGATGTGTTGTTTTTGAATCTGCTTTTGTCTCGGCAGGTTTTGGCGCTACAACTTTTACTTCTGCCTGACTGGATTCTTCTTTAAGCTCGGCGTTTTCGGAACCAGCTTGCTCCTGATGTTCAGCTACCGACTGTTCTTCCAGATGATCATTTTCTTTTTTGGATTCTTCACTTGCCGTGGTTTCAATTTGATCTTTATTGTCGTCTTCTGATTCTTCCCGAGAGTTTGAACTTGCCTTTTCTGATGTAAGTTGAACTTCAACAGAATAGGTCGGTTCTTTTAGTGGAATAGGAATAAGCTCAGGCGTTGGATATAGGAAGACGACATGCCCGATTAAGGCAAGTAGCAACGTGAGAGTGAGTCGAAGGTGGCTCTTACGCATCCCGGATAGTCGATTCGTGAACAGTAGTTTTGAGTGTACCAGTTTCAAACCACATGAAAACAGCTAATGCGTTGATTTGTCTATTAAATAGTCAAAGTTAATGTAGTTTTATAGTTGATAGTTTTAATTTATCGGTGCGATAGGAAAAATTAACTAATCTGTTGGGTAGGATTCTAAATATCGCGAGTGTATGATTGATTCACTTTCGATATAGGTGGCTGATCCGGTCTAGGCTTAGCACCGCATTCTTATCGCATTACATTCAATTTTAAGGAGCAACGCAATGAGCGTACTAGTAGGCAAGAAAGCCCCTGACTTTACAGTTCCAGCCGTTCTTGGTTCTGGTGAAATCGTAGATTCTTTCACTCTTTCAGAAGCAATCAAAGGCAAATACGGTCTAGTATTCTTCTATCCTTTGGACTTCACTTTCGTATGTCCTTCTGAGCTTTTGGCTCTTGATCACCGTATGGACAAATTCAAAGAGCTAGGTGTAGAAGTAATCGGTGTTTCTATCGATTCTCACTTCTCTCACAACGCTTGGAGAAACACTCCTGTAAATGAAGGTGGTATCGGTCCTGTTAAGTACACCCTGGCAGCAGATATGACTCACTCTATCTGTAAAGCATACGACGTTGAGTCTGAAGGTGGTGTTGCTTTCCGTGGTGCGTTCCTAATCGACAAAGAAGGTACTGTTCGTTCTCAAATCGTTAACGATCTTCCACTAGGTCGTAACATGGACGAGCTAGTTCGTTTGGTTGAAGCACTTCAGTTCCACGAAGAGCACGGTGAAGTTTGCCCAGCTGGTTGGAACAAAGGTGACAAAGGTATGGACGCATCTCCAGAAGGTGTTGCTAAGTACCTATCTGAAGAAGCTGACAAGCTTTAATTTGAAGCTGTTGCGCTTTAGCGAATAGCTGTTGCGCTTCAGAAATCCGAGATCATTATTTGATTTCGGATTAAAAAGAGTCTCTACGGAGACTCTTTTTTTTGCCTGTAATTTATAGGCTTGGAGTTATCGGACGTGGACTTATCGGACGTGGACTTATCGGACATGAACTTGCTGATAGCTGTTGGCGTAGCTTTGGATGAGTTTGCGTTGTGCGGCTGCGGGTAGTTGAGAGGCACGTGCTTTTAGCTGTTTTGCCGCTGCTGTTAGATGTTCAGGTATCACTGTTTTGTTGATGATGTGATGCGCTGCGTGATGAGAATCAAACAGTTTGTAATGGTTGTGAACATGATCATCTATGTGTTGGGCCACATCATCAATATTGTCGGACGCCACGAGAGGCGTTCCGAATCGAATCTCTACCTCGCCCTGGCATCGGTCCAGGCTGTCAATTAAGTGCTCCATCGTATCGGTTCGGGTAGCGGTGGAATATTCGCTGCCTGAGAGTCCTTTCAAATAGGTTTCTAACGCCTTGTGTGTGTCCGATGGGTCCCATTGGTAACTGATCGCCACAGGAATTATCGATTGTTGGGTTAAGAACTCGGTTTGCGATTGGCCTTTTTCTTTAGCCATTGTCAGCATTTTAAGTACGGCCGGATTGGTCTGATCGAATCCTTCTTTTGCACGTCCTTCTCGTTGGGCAATCCATACATTGTGATGAGGTAGTGAGTGCTGAATGTGCTGACTTAGTCGTTTTAGCGTCACAAATTTCTGTTTCAGCGGCAGATTGCCTCTCGGTACTTCCAGACATCCTGCCAGTTTCATCAGCGCCGCCATGGACGGGTCTTCGGTTAGGTTACTGCCAATAATGCATCGTGCTGCCGAGTGATTCTGGCTAATCAGTGCGTGGTTAACGAGCACTGGGTCTAACAGAATGTCTCTGTGGTTACTGATAAAAATATGGTTGCGGTTAGGGTTAATGTTCTCGGCCCCTCGCACGGTAATGTTATCAAATCGATGTTTTACCCAGTGACTGAAAAACACCATAAAAGCGGTGACATCAGAAGGGCAGTCTTCCGTTTTATTAGTCGCTGTGGCGTTGCTGTTTTGGAACTGGATTTGAAGGTGTTGAAGCAGCTCTTGTATTTGAAACGAGTTGGTCTTGATGGATGTTTGAGACACCAACTCCTTGGGTGTGTGTTCTTTGTATAAAACGGATGCTTCCATAGATACGTACCGATAACTGATTGATAAAACATGTGAAAAATAACGATGAAGCAATAGTAAAAGGTGTCATGGATGAATCCCATAGCTGAAAGTGAGGTTGATTCGAGATGTCAAATGGTTGAGTCCGTGGGTCAAGCAAGGAGGTGCATGAGTGGCTTAAAGTAGCCACCATCAAATGATTCAGGCTTTAGTGAAAGGAGGCCGACATGCTACAGGCAGTAATTCCCCAAGAGCGTTTCAACAAGGAAGTGATTTCAAAAGACAGTTTAACCAAGGAAGACCTCAGTGCTTCCATTCTTACACAAACATCGGATGCTTTGGGTGACATCAAAATGATGTTGCCGCAAGGCGAAATGCAACTTCTCGACCGTGTTGTTCACCTAAGTAAAGACGGTGGTAACTATGGTCGTGGTGAAGTGATTGCGGAATTTGATATCCATCCGGATCTCTGGTTCTTCAAGTGTCACTTCCCTGGTGACCCAATTATGCCGGGTTGTCTGGGGATTGATGCTTTATGGCAAACCTTGGGTGTTTACCTTGCGTGGCAGGGACATTCAGGAAAGTGTCGTGCTTTGGGTGTAAGCGATGTGAAGTTTGGTGGTGAAATTCTACCGGACACCAAAGTGGTCCAGTTCCATGTGCATGTTAAACGCATCATACAACGAGGTATGACGTTGGCGATTGGTGATGGTGTTGTATTGGCCGATGGGCAGGAAATCTACAGCGCGAAAAACCTCAAAGCCGCATTAATTTAATGTCTACGAATTCCTTGTGGATGAAGGTGAATAAGTAATGAGACGAGTAGTAATTACGGGCGCAGGTATTGTGTCCAGTCTGGGTAATTCGTTGGATGAAGTAGGTCGCTCCTTAAAAGAAGGCCGGAGCGGGATTGCAACGAATGAGAGCTTTAAAGAAGTGGGTATGCGCTCTCATATCAGTGGATCAATTGACTTCGATACCGCTGCCTTAGTACCTAAGCGTGTGGCCCGATTCATGGGGCGTGGCGGTGCTTATGGTTATCACGCGATGGAACAAGCCATTGAAAGCAGTGGCTTGACCCGAGAAGAGATTTCCAATGAACGTGTTGGTTTGATCATTGGTTCTGGCGGTGGGGCAACGGATGAAATTCTGGACTCAGTGGAAGTGATGCGAGCAAAAGGGATTCGTAAAGTTGGCCCGTATCGCGTGACCCGAGGTATGCACAGCTCTACCGTTGCTTGTTTGGCTACGGCGTTTGAAATTCGGGGTGTAAGTTACGCGGTGACTTCCGCCTGCGCGACCAGTGCTCATGCTATTGGTTCGGCGTATGAACAAATTTTATTGGGTAAACAGGATGTGATGTTTGCTGGTGGCAGTGACGACATTCATTGGACCATGGCACTTCAGTTCGATGCAATGGGCGCACTGTCGACCGCATATAATGATCAACCTGAGCACGCCTCTCGTCCCTATGATGCGACTCGTGACGGGTTTGTGATTTCCGGTGGTGCCGGGGTGTTGGTGTTAGAGGATTTGAATCACGCATTAGCGCGTGGAGCCAACATTCTTGCAGAAATTACCGGTTTTGGTGCAACCAGTGATGGTGATGACATGGTTCAGCCATCGGGTGAAGGGGCTATCCGTTGCATGAAACAAGCAATGGCGGGTCGTATGGACATGGATTACATCAATGCCCACGGAACCTCAACACGCATTGGCGACGTTAAAGAACTGAACGCCATTCAACAAGTGTTTGCTAGTCAAGAGGGTAGTCAAGAAGGTCGGCTAGAGAGTGCAGTACAGGCTCCACCTGTGTCTTCTACCAAAGCACTCGGTGGCCATGCGATTGGTGCCGCAGGTGTGCATGAAGCCATTCATTGTCTGTTGATGATGCGCGATGGTTTTATCGTCGGTAGTCATAACCTGGATACTCTGGATGAGAACATTGCAACGTACCCAATCTGCCGAGCCACTCAAGACGCTCAGTTGAATCGAGTGATGTCTAACAGCTTTGGTTTTGGTGGAACGAATGCGAGTCTGGTGTTTGAGCGTTTTGATCCTAACAGTTCGATCAATGCCCAGTCCGAGAGGGCCGTAGCATGATGGTAGTCGAACCCAAAATCCGGGGCTTTATGTGTACAACGGCTCATCCCCAAGGCTGTAAAACCAATATTGAGTCCCAGATTAATCAGGTGCGAGCTTGGGCAGAGAAACAAGACCTTTCCAATAAGCCGAAACGCGTGCTGATCATTGGTGGCTCAGCCGGTTACGGTTTATCAAGCCGCATCTTATGTGCTGCAGGTTATGGTGCAACGACACTGTCTGTTTCGATGGAAAAAGCGCCAAAAGCCAATAAAACCGGTACCGCAGGCTGGTACAACAATCATTTCCTTGAGGAGTGGATTCGTGATCAGGGTATGGATTCGTATTCACTCTTTGGGGATGCCTTTTCTGGTGAAGTAAAGCAACAGGTAGTCGACAAAATCCGTGACACCGTGGGTCAGGTTGATTTGGTGGTTTACAGTCTTGCTGCGCCGAGACGTATCAAGCAGGAAAAAGGCGAGCCGGTGACCTACCAATCGGTGATCAAACCCATCGGTCAAACCATTGATGTTCGAACCGTCGACACGGCGTCTGGCCAGATGAAGACCTTCGAACTTGAATCGGCAACGGAACAAGAGATTCAAAATACGGTCGCAGTAATGGGAGGCGAAGACTGGTTTGACTGGATGTCGTTGTTAAATGCAGAAGGTCTGCTCAGTGATCAAATTCAAACGGTGGCCTTTAGTTACCTGGGTGGTGAGTTGACCAAAGCCATTTATGGCGCAGCGACCTTGGGTGCAGCAAAAGAGGATGTGGAACGCTACTGCCTGAGAATCAATCATCTGTTGAATGCGGATGTAAAATCTCCGATGGCGAAAGTGGCGGTGTTGAAAGCCATCGTGACACAATCCAGTGCCGCTATTCCATCGTTGCCTTTGTACATTTCGGTCTTATACCGGGTGATGAAAGCGCAGGGAAATCATGAAGGATGTCTGGATCAAATTCTACGTCTCTTTGAAACCGGGCTTTACCCTGGTTCGGGTAAAACCTGTGCTCAGGATAAGCCGTATCGATATCGATTAGACGACAAAGAGCTGTTGCCTGAGGTACAGACGGAAGTCACCAAGCTTTGGCAATCGGTATCTGAGTCGAATCTTGGATCGGTGACCGACTTTGAAGGCTATCGGTCGGACTTCCTGAAATTATTCGGCTTTGATTGGCCGGAAGTTGATTATCAGCAGGATGTATCAACAGTGCCGTCTTAGGCACTGACGTATAGCGATTATCAACAATCATATAAACCGCCCTGATACCTGTATCAGGGGGTATGAATTCAAACATTAAATTCGCCGCAGTTATGAGGTAATGCATCAAAATTCAGCGTTTTGATGAAACCTCAAAGTGCCTCTTCCTAAGCTCGCATGTGTATGGCCGGCCGCTATGCACGGGATTCGTTTGCTTGAGATCGGGCTGTTTGTATCACGATTGGCACTTTCTCGCATGGGCGGTTCTATAGGAAATAGAGGTAAGAAGTATGTTCGACATTGAAGGCGAGGCAGGGTTAACACCTCAAGACCACAAAGAAAATTCTATAGAGAAAACGACGGATAATGCATCGTCCGATGCCGTGTCCGACAGCACATCTGATTTAACCATTCGTTGTGACCGAAAAGCGTTAGGGATTGAAACATTGAATTTTGCGGGCGGCCCTTTCTTAGACAAGGATACATTGATCCAAAAGCTGAATGTAATTAAGTCGCTGGCCAATGCCACCTATGCAGAGCAGGTGTTGAAGCCTGTGGATGACATTAAACGTCCGTCGGCCTTGTCTTTGGTTCATAAAATGGCCGATCGTATTCTGAAAGAAGAACAGCTCGGCCCTTTATGCTTACTCAATATTGAGCTGTGCGATGCTCAATCCGCTGGTTATGAAGT
This sequence comes from Litoribrevibacter albus, assembly GCF_030159995.1. Taxonomy (NCBI): domain Bacteria; kingdom Pseudomonadati; phylum Pseudomonadota; class Gammaproteobacteria; order Oceanospirillales; family Oceanospirillaceae; genus Litoribrevibacter; species Litoribrevibacter albus. Next base: position 36,445 of record NZ_BSNM01000008.1, read on the forward strand.
CGCAGTGGTTGTGCAAAACCGTTCCGTTCGAAATGGGGTTTGGTCACCGAAGCATCATAATCTGGTGAACACCTGGTTGTCTGAGGTCAGCGCTAAACGTCTGCCTGTGGTTACCTTCATTGATACACCGGGAGCAGATGCCGGTAATCAGGCCAATATGGAGTTTCAGGCGGGCAGTATCTCGAAGCTGATTACCGGGTTCACCCGTTTGGATGTCCCAAGCATTGGGGTGATTTATGGCAAAGGTTATTCGGGGGGAGCAATTCCTTTGGCGGCGACCAATTTGCTGTTTGCTCTGAAAGACGGTGTATTCAGTACCATTCAACCGCAAGGCTTAGCGGCCATTGCCAGACGGGAAAACCTGAGCTGGCAGGAATGTGCTCAGAAAGTCGGTATCAGTGCTGTTGAGTTGGTCTTTGATGGGGTACTGGATGGCGTGATTGATTATTCGCCTCTGGATGCTAATGCTGAACCTCAACGAGTGAAAGAGGCGATATTGGCGGGTTTGATGTCGTTATCTCAAACGACGACGTCAGTTGATCCTTTGTCAGAAAATACCTTTGCAGAAAACGCTTTCTCAGAAGATGCTTTCTTAGAAAAAGCTGGCTCTGAAGAAACCTTAACCGAAGGTGAAAAGACTGATCCGATCCATATTCGGGATCTTCGCTGGCAGACATTAAGAAGCCGCTTGAGCTTTCAAGAGCCGCATTATGAACAGACGGCCTCGTCGGATCGTATTCATATCCAGATTCAGCCTCGTCAATCTTCGGCAATTGCTCAGGATAATGAATCGCTACAAGAGCAGGATTCTGAACGTTTCGCTCAGTGGCTCAGTCGCTCTCAGCCATTGCGATATCACAAAGGGTTGGAGCAACTTTGGAAAGCGGTGCAATCGGATGACGCTGTGACCTCTGAATATTCAGGGCGCATTGGTCAAAGCATTGATGATCTGCAGTTCCAAAAAATTGAGGCGTTGTCGCTGGGGCTCGCTATTGAGTTTTTCCATCAATGGCAAGATCAACTGGGGCGTTATCTGAATCAATTTCGAGCTTATCTGGAAGAAAACGAATCAATCACTCTGGCGGCGTTTTTGGATGACACAGCGGATGCGCCACTGTCACTGACTGACTTTGTTGCGGTTCGGGAAATCCAGGAATTGGTGCTTCATCATCTGGAGTTACTCAAGCTACTCGATGTTAATTACGATGTGTTCCTAACGGAAATCTGTTCGATTGCCTGGGAATACTCGTTGAAGCAAACCTTGTCGGTAGAGACCGTTCAGAAGCTGCTGCGCTCAGCTCAAGTGATTGCCACTGAGCAAGGCATCGACCGAGAGCGCGCTCAGCGTTTCTTAAATTGGTTGCATCATTTGAATCAGCAGGGTCATTTGGAGACCTTGGTTGCACGCATGAACGATTGGAAACAGCGTCAGTTCCCTCAAACGGATTCTGTGTTGTTGGTGGTTGCCGGGTACTTCATCAGCACCTTGTTAACGCGCTTATACTGGCACCAAGTACGCGGCATCCCGTTCTCGGGTGCGTTTCAGCCCACCCGGATTGGTCGTCAGAAAAACTTTTGGCATCGCCTGACACAAGCATCGCGCAATGTGAGAATTCAACAGTTGTTGGACGAAACCAAGTCACAACGAATGATTACGCCTACAGCCTGGATTGAACTCTTGTTTGAGAGCTTCCAACCCTTGGATCAGGATCTGGTGACTAAAGATCCGAAGGTTTTTCCTGGTTTCGCTAAACGAATCAACCAAGCTTTGGATAATGGCGGAACGCCCTGTGGTTTGATCACGGGTGTTGGGGCGCTAAAACAACAGCTCAACACGCAAGTTGGCTTGTTTGTCAGCAACAGTGATTTTCAGGCCGGTGCGTTTGATATGGCGTCGGCAGAGAAGTTGTGTCGATTATTGGAGAGGGCATCAGTTGCAGGTATTCCTGTGATCGGATTGGTGTCTTCTGCTGGGATGCAAACCAAGGAAGGTGCTTCTGCCTTATTCTCAATGGCGGTGGTAAACGAAGCTATTTCTCGCTTCACCGATGCCGGCGGCCGAATGATGATCATTGGGTATGGCGATTGTACCGGTGGTGCTCAGGCAAGCTTTGTGACGCACTCAAGTGTTGATACTTATTATCTGTCGGGCACTAATCTTCCTTTTGCCGGACAAGTGGTGGTACCGGAGCATTTAACCTTACAAGCGACCTTATCAAACTATCTGGTAGAACGTACCTGGGGGGATAAGGATCGCAACGTCATGCGAGGTTTGATTCGCCATCCCTTCTTTGCCGGTCTTGATCGTCGTTTACAAGAAATTGATCCAACTCTACCTCTGTGCGAGTTGACTCTAAATGATGTGTTGGATACCTGGTTAACTGAAAACGCAGGTACACAAGCGACGTCTCTGCCTGAAGTTAAACAAAAGCAGTATGGCAAGATTAAACAGTTGTTGATCCATGCTCGTGGCTGTACGGCATTGCGTTTGATTGAAGCCGCGCATACGGCCAACAAACAAGTGGTTCTGGTTCAGTCTGATCCGGATATGTCATCTGTGGCTGCAGACTCGCTGGGCGCGGGTGATCGTTTAGTGTGCCTTGGCGGTCAAAGTTCTGAGGAAAGTTATCTCAATGCTCATTCAGTACTGCGTGTTGCTGAATTGGAAGGGGTGGATGCTCTTCACCCTGGCATCGGTTTCCTTTCTGAAAATGCAGATTTTGCTGCTGCCTGTTTAGAAAAAGACCTGAACTTCATTGGTCCCGATGCGTCGGCTATTTCCCGCATGGGGGATAAAGCACAAGCCATCGCTACGGCAAAAGCGGCGCACGTTCCGACGGTGCCTGGCAGTAATGGGGTGGTAGCTAATCTTGCTCACGCCCATCAAGTGATGAATGACATCGGTGTTCCTCTGCTAATTAAAGCCAGTCACGGTGGTGGCGGTAAAGGTATTGGTACGGTTCAGACGCCGGAAGAACTTGAGCATGTTTTCCTGCGTGTGCAACAGGAAGCCAAGAGTGCGTTTGGCTGTGGTGATGTCTACATTGAGCGCCTGCTGCAATCGGTTCGCCATATTGAAGTTCAGATCTTACGAGACAGTCTCGGATCTTTCCGAATGATGGGCGTTCGTGATTGTTCTGCTCAGCGTAATCGCCAGAAAATCATTGAGGAATCTGGTGAGTATGTACTTACTCAAGATCAGATTCATGCACTGAAAACCTGGTCGGAAGGGTTGTCCCAACAAATCAACTATGTGGGTGCGGGTACCCTGGAGTTTCTCTTTGATCTGGAGCGTGATTGTTTTTATTTCATGGAAATGAACACACGCCTACAGGTGGAACACATTGTCACTGAGATGACTTCAGGTGTGGACCTGGTGGAGCAACAGTTCCGAATCGCTGAAGGGTTAAGCATCGCAGATATCCCTGAAGACGTTTCACAAAACGGCCATGCCATTGAAGTGCGTGTGAATGCTGAGTCTATTTCGAAGGATGAGCAGTCAGGTGAGTTAGTGGTTACTCCGGCAACAGGTACCTTCAAGCAGGTACATATTCCTAGCAAGCCTTATGCACGGGTGTTGTCGGTAGCCGCTAAAGGCAAGGAGATGACGCCTTTCTATGACAACCTGGTCGCGCAGGTGGTCGTTCACGGTAAAGACAGAGCCGAAGCGGTTGCTCGCTTGAGCGAGTATCTGGATGAAATGGTGATCAGCGGAGTGGACACTAACTTACCTCTGATCAAAGTACTGCTAAAGAGTGAAGACTTTATTAAGGGGGATATCTCTACGGCGTTTGTTGAGCAGTGGGTGAGTGATCACGGTGAATCTCTGAGTGAGGTTCCACAGGCTCAAAGTGAACCGATGTCGCGAGTGTCAAAGTTCATTGAACATGACGGCAGTGAGTTCTTATTAAAGCTTCCTAGTACCGGCGTGGTGTATGCCGCGCCGTCACCGGAGAACCCACCGTTTGTAAAACCGGGCGATGTGATTTCTGGTAATCAAACCTTACTTCTATTGGAAGTAATGAAGATGTTTATGCCGATCACGTTGAGCCAATTTTTCAAAAACTCGTCGAGTGAAGACAAGTATCAGGTGATGCATTGTCGAGACTTGGATGGTCAATATTTACAGCAGGGAGAGGTTATCTTAACACTCAAACAACTTTAACAAAGACGGAGTAAAAACGTCGGTACGTGATTAGCTTAATCAGCATTCGTACCGGTTTTTACTGGGTCTTCATTTATGTAGCAGGCTCTCCGGTTGTGAAGATCCTGCAGACTTTAAAAAATTTAAGTAGAAAGGAACAAACATGTCAGATTTAACTAAAAAAATTCAAACCATCATCAGTGAACAATTGGGTGTTGAGCTTGAGCTTGTCACAGAACAAGCGGCGTTCACCGATGATTTGGGTGCCGATTCACTGGATACGGTAGAGTTGGTGATGGCGCTGGAAGAAGAGTTTGAAATCGAGATTCCAGACGAAGTAGCTCAGAACGTGAAAACCGTAGAAGACGTCATTAAGTTGATTACTGCCGAAGCAGCAACGGCGTAAGCCATAATACGTTGAGTTTGGATAAACTAATTTGAATTAGTTCAGACCAGATCCAATCGTGCAAAAGCTATCTAAAAGGCACTCTCACTGTAACGCGTTTTAGATAGCTTTTTTATCCTTCCCCATCCAATTCTTTTCGATATTGTTTCGGACTTTTCCCCGTCCAACGCTTAAATGCCCGACTGAAGGCACTGAGTTCTGAAAAGCCTAAAACGAAGGCAATTTCGCTGAGGGAATGGTTTTTGTCTTTGATAATTTCCAACGCTTTTTCCTGTCGGATCTCTTCCACCAACTCTTGAAAGACCAGGTTTTCTTTCTTCAGTTTTCGATACAGGGTTTGTCGACTCATGTGTAAACGCTGAGCGACCCGGTCGATGTCAGCCTGACCGTGTGGTAAGAGTTCGAGAACTATGTCTTTTACTTTATCGCCGATCTTACGTTTGAACAGTCGTGTGTTGATGGCTTCTGCGTAACGTTGCAATGCCGAACGCACGTAGGGGTTTTTCTGTTTTGGGCTGAATTGCAGGAAGCGGCTGGCAAAGGTAATGCTGCATACGTCCTGATCAAACTCCACCGGGCAACCAAAGAGCTTTGAGTATTCTTCCGCATAAGGTGGTGCAGGATGGGCGACACCGATTTTCTCCATGCGAATTTGATCGTTGACGTATTGCTTGGTGCGTTGCACTGCCAGTGACAGGGTTCGTTCCATGTCTTGCTGGCAGTAGTATTCCGGCTTGTGGTGATGAAATTCAATAACCGAAACACTGCCTTGTTTATCAAAGGTCAGTTCAATGCCGTTATTGACCAGGCTGAATAGACGCACATATTGCTCAATCCCTTGTTCCAGGGAATCACTGTGAACTAATACATTCGCGACCAGGCCCATTAATTCTGCGCTGCTCAATTGCCCAACGTGCAAACCAATGGCCGGATCTTTTGAAAGCTCTTTGGCTTTCTCCCAAAGCTGATGGTATTGGGTAATAGGGAGGCGGGATTCCTGATCCTGTAAGAGATCCTGAGAGATACCAAGCTCATCAAGCAGTTGGGCCTGGCTCTGATCATCAATGATCTGATTATTTTTTAGATAGTGCAGAACGGAGCGAGCAGAAGAAATACTGACTGTTGTTTCGTTCATTTACGTCTGCTGCCCCTGTGCATCGAGTTAATCTGTAACTCTATATAATTCCGTTTTTAAGGATAGCAAGCTTCTCGCGAAAACTTACTGAGATTATTCACTGAACTGCTCAAAATCTTCCATGCTGATGTCTTCTTTGGCTTCTTCTACACCTTTTGGTGGCCAGCCGCCCATACGCATCCACTTATTCACAATTTCACAGAACAACTCAGCGGTTTTAACGGTATCGTATTTTGCTGAGTGCGCTTCTTTGTTATCGAAGTCGATGTCAGCCGCCAGACAGGCTTTAGCCAGAACAGTCTGACCGTAAGCTAAACCGGCCAAGGTCGCGGTATCGAAGGTCGAGAACGGATGAAACGGGTTGCGTTTGATGTCACAACGTTCTGCCGCTGCCATTACAAAGCTGTGGTCGAAGGTGGCGTTATGACCTACTAAAATAGCGCGGTTGCACCCTTCGTTCTTCACCTTTTTTCTGACGACTTTGAAAATCTCGGATAAGGCTTCTTCTTCAGTTACCGCACCACGGTCTGGATCAGACGGATCAATGCCTGTGAATTCAAGTGCACTTTTCTCCAGGTTTGCCCCTTCAAATGGATGCACAGGGAAGTCAATGACTTCATCGATGTGTAACCATCCTTCTTCATCCATGTGTAAGCACACAGCACAGATTTCGAGTAGTGCATCGGTTTTGGCATTGAAGCCTGCCGTCTCAACGTCAATTACAACCGGCATGAAGCTTCGGAAACGTTGAGCGAATAGAGATTTTTCTGAATCAGACACAGGTGGGAATTCCTTGGATTGTTCGTGGCTAATATGTGTGGCTAATAAATAGCGTTACAAATACATAGCGTGGCCGGCCATTTTACTTGGTCTGGGATGGTTAAACCAGATCCTAAATTCAGATAATAAGTGCAACACTCATGGTTGAACTGGTGAGAAGAGACTAACTGCCTGTTGGTGGTAAGCTTTAGTCACCACAACATAAAGAAAACACCATGAGTTACAGGCAGCTAGTC